>NZ_JBSPEZ010000014.1:0-80211 GCF_053848845.1 Amedibacillus sp. YH-ame6 | reverse complement strand
CTGATTCCCTCATCACCGATTACTGATAATGCCTTTATCTATGATGATCTGCCATTTTAGTGAGAGATTTTATTTTCGCTTATGTTTCATCTTTTTTGAGACATTTTCAAAAACGGTTGACATCCATTTGCTAGAGTTTTCATAACTTTTTTATGAAACTATTTTCACAAAGGTATACATCACCCTAAATATCCAATAAATCACAAAGTGAATACTCTCCCTTATCTATTTTGGAAACCCTGCGGTACTCTTGAACCGCCAGAATTAAAGAATCTATATCTTGAAAATATTGTCTAATAAATTTTGCACTTTTTACATTATCATACCCTAATATGACTTTACAAAAATCGCTTGGTTTCTTTTTTGATCTTTTATACTCGTTGTATTTGTTCTCACGAAACACTACAAGCATTTCAATTTCTGGTGCAGTTATGATATTAATCACGTTAACTTTACTTTGATAAGCCTTTGGTAAATTAAAACGTTCTTTTCTTGAATCTAATATTCTCAGAATTGTAATTTTTTCATCATCAAAATTTTTTCGCAAATATTTTTCTGAAAACTTTTTTGCATCTCTACATCTTAGTATTTTTTCCTCAAGCATGTCCTCTTTCTTAAATGTAAGCTTGTTTTCATCTAACAGCAATTCAATAATCGCCTGTTCAGCACTTCCCTCACAAATGCATGCAATATACCCCTCTAACTTCATATTTTACCTCAAATCAAATTTAGCATTTTGAATGCTCTTCTTTAAATTAATATACGCCTTATAAGAAGGTGTAGTCATTTCTAGAAAACCACTTGCATATGCTTCACTTTTCTTAATATCATTACGGTTTAGTATTTTTGACAATTTTTTCGCATAAATACCTTTATTGTTTTTGATAATATAGATATTGTCACTTCGATCAAATTCATCCAGTAGCTCTGCATAATGTGTAGAGTATAGTAACACAGCACCTAAAGCATTTGTGTTTTTGTCCATAAACAAACGAATAAGAGTTGATACAATCTCATGATGAAAATGATTTTCTATCTCATCAAGAATAAAATACCCTCCGTTTTTAAAAGCCATCATTGCACTTATAAAAACATTTAAACCTTTGATTGTTCCAGATGATAAATAATTATTTAATTCCATAGGATTAAAAAGAATAATTTCGTTTTCTTCATAAAACTTCAATTTTATTTCAAAATCCTTTTCTTTCATTTTAAAAACTAGAGACTCAATACTTGGATCCAAAAAATTTATCAAAGGAGAAGGAAAGTTCCCTAGTATATGAAGCACATTTATATTGGTCTCTTTACTCCTATCATAGAGTATAAATTGACTATTATTTTTTTTGTTATAAGAAATTATAATGCTGACATCATCCATAAGAAATTCTTCATCTTTCTCACGTATTTGAAACGGACTCAAATTATCAAAATCAAATAATGATTTCTTGGTTTTTATTTTTAAAGCATCCTTTTTCCACAGGCTTTCTCTTTCTATGAAATAAGTTGGCACTTCTGTATTTTTATCAACTTTAACACCAATAATCGTTTCCAATTTTATAAATTCATTGTTTTCACCATAAAAATAGACTTCAAATTTAGCAGTATTTTTCATACACTTCAAAATATCATTGCTTTCATTTGAGTGGATTGGCTCATTATTTAACATATTAATAACAAAAGCAATAATTTTTAAAATAGTTGTCTTTCCAGAAGCATTAACACCATTAAATGAAATAACATTATTTATATAAAAATTAGAAAATACATTGGTCATCGTTTCTGTGTTTGATTCGCTGACCCGTTGTTCGGCATAAAAGTCAATCTCCAATTCATCTTTTAGCAAATATAATCCTGATGCCTTTATCTTGAAAATCTTCATATAAAATCACCTTTTCCGTTTATATTATATATAATACACCAATTTAAGCGTTTTAACAATATTTATTTAAAATAAAATCATTTTATGAGTTTTTAAAAAAAGCAGAAGTTGAATTCCGCTTTATTTTATCTATTTGAAAGCTTTCTTAAATTTATCAAATGGGGATTCGTGTTCTTGTTTCTTTTTAATCTTTTCGTAAAGTTCACGTTCTTCTTTGCTAATCTTCGTAGGAATTTCTAGTTGTACTTCAACATATTGATCACCTTGACCTCGTGTTGTTTTTACACCTTTTCCTTTTAAGCGAAACAATTGCCCATGTTGTGTACCTGCTGGTATGGATAATTCTACATCTCCATATACAGTAGGAACATCTACTTTACAACCTAATACTGCATCAATAACACTCAATGGAATGGAAATACGAATATCGTTTCCATCACGTACAAATTGTTTATGTCTTGTGACTAAAACCTCAATGTACAAATCTCCATTAGCACCACCATTGATACCACGTTCTCCTTTGTTTTGTACTCTCACCTGTTGACCAGATTGAATTCCTGCAGGAATCTTAATATCTAATTTTACACGTTTATGTTCATATCCTTTGCCATGGCATTTTGAACATTTGTTCGCAATTGTCTTTCCACTACCATTACATTCTGGACATACACTTTGGGATTGGAATACACCAAATGGAGTACGTTGTTGTGTTGTGACACTTCCCGTACCATTACAACGTGAACATGATTTAATATCGGACTTAGATTTTGCGCCACTTCCCATACATTCATCACATTGTTCATCTACATCAATACTAACTGTTTCTGTTTTACCAAAGATGGCATCCATAAAATCAATGCGCATCTGCATAAAACGATCATTTCCTTTACGTGGACCATTGCTTTGACGACGAGATGAACCACCACCAAAACCACCGCCAAAGAAAGAACCGAAAATATCTCCAAGGTCATCAAATCCACCGAAGCCTTGTCCTCCGCCAAAACCACCAGCACCATCCATGCCAGCATGACCAAATTGGTCATAGGTAGCTTTCTTTTGAGGATCACTTAGTACTTCATTCGCTTCGTTGATTTCCTTAAACTTTTCTTCTGCCCCTGGGTCTTTATTAATGTCTGGGTGATATTTCTTGGCCATCTTACGATATGCTTTTTTTATTTCATCGTCACTGGCCCCTTTTTGTAGACCAAGGACTTCATAATAATCTCTTTTTTCCAATGTCATCACCTTCCTAATGAATTCTTCATACTTGTCTTCCCTTAGAAAACACAATACTATGCAACAGACAAAACAAGCGCATGCACTTGTTTTGTCGTTATGTTAATTAGTTCTTTTCTTCGAATTCTGCATCTACAACGTTATCGTCATTTGCTCCAGTTGCACCTGCATCAGCACCACCAGCTTGTTGTTGTTGGTACATTTGAGCACTTGCAGCCTGAGCAGCTTTTTCAAGAGCATCTAATTTCTCTTTTACACTAGCCATATCGTTGTCATCTAATGCTTTCTGAAGATCATCACGAAGTTTCTGAGTTTCTTCTTTCTGAGCAGCATCAATCTTATCTCCGCTATCTGCTAACATACCGTCAATCTGTGCAATGAATCCTTCTGCACGGTTACGTAAATCGATTTCTTCTTTGCGTTGTTCATCTTCCGCTTTGTGTTCCTCAGCTTCACGAACCATACGATCGATTTCTTCATCACTTAATCCACTTGTATTTTGAATCGTAATAGATTGTTCTTTACCAGTTCCTTTATCTTTTGCGGAAACATGCACGATACCATTAACGTCAATATCGAAGGTAACTTCGATTTGAGGTACACCACGACGTGCTGGCGCAATACCATCCAACTTGAACATACCTAATTCTTTGTTGTCGTTTGCCATTGGACGTTCTCCCTGTAATACACGGATATCTACTGCTGGCTGGTTGTCAGCTGCAGTTGAGAACACTTGTGATTTACTTGTTGGGATAGTTGTATTACGTGGAATCAATACTGTCATAACTCCACCCATTGTTTCAATACCTAAGCTCAATGGAGTAACGTCTAACAATAATACGTCTTTTACATCTCCTTGGATAACTCCACCCTGAATTGCTGCACCCATTGCTACAACTTCATCAGGATTTACAGAACGGTTTGGTTCTTTTCCTAATACACTCTTCACTGCTTCTTGAACAGCAGGGATACGAGTAGATCCACCTACTAATAATACTTGGTGAATATCATTTTTTGTAAGACCCGCATCACGTAATGCATTACGTACTGGTTCCATTGTACGTTCTACTAATGTCTTTGTCATTTCATCAAATTTAGCACGTGTTAAAGTTGCTTCAAAGTGAAGAGGTCCATCTGCACCTGCAGAGATAAATGGTAAACTAATCTGTGTTTGAACAACACCACTTAAATCTTTTTTCGCTTTTTCTCCAGCTTCTTTTAAACGTTGCATTGCCATTGTATCTTTACGTAAATCAAAACCTTGTTCTTTCTTGAATGTATCTACCATCCAATCAACGATCACATTATCAAAGTCATCTCCACCAAGTTTTGTATCTCCGTTTGTAGATAATACTTCAAATGTACCATCTGCCAACTCAAGGATAGAAACGTCAAATGTTCCTCCACCTAAGTCATATACAAGAACTTTTTGTTCTTTATCTGTTTTATCAATACCATAAGCAAGTGCTGCAGCTGTTGGTTCATTGATGATACGTTCTACTTCTAATCCAGCGATTTTACCAGCATCTTTTGTAGCTTGACGCTGTGCATCGTTGAAGTATGCAGGTACTGTAATAACTGCTTTTTCAACTTTTTCACCTAAATAATCTTCTGCATAACCTTTTAAATATTGAAGAATCATTGCAGAAATTTCTTGAGGAGTGTATTGTTTCCCTTCCATTTCTACTTTGTCATTTGTACCAATTAAACGTTTGATAGAACTTACTGTGTTTTTGTTTGTTACTACCTGACGTTTTGCAGCGTCACCAACGATTCTTTCACCGTTTTTGTAAGCCACAACAGATGGAGTTGTACGATTTCCTTCTGGATTTGTAATTACTTTACATTCTCCACCATCCATTACAGACACACAACTGTTTGTTGTACCTAAGTCAATACCAATAATTTTACTCATGTTCATTTCCTCCTATTTTATTCACTTACTTTTACAAGTGTAGCGCGTAATACGCGATCTTTTAACATATATCCTTTTTGAAGCACTTCCACAACAATTCCTGATTCCACACCTTCTATAGTTTCTTGCATCAATGCTTGATGGATGTTTGGATCAAATGGTTGATTCAACGCTTCAATTTCTTTAACGCCTTCTTTATCTAGTACGGTGATCAACTGCTGATAAATCATTTCAAACCCTTTTACATAGTTTTTTAATGCTTCATCTTCGCTCTTTACACTAAGCGCACGCTCTAGGTTATCAATAATTGGTAATACTTCAGAAGCAAATCCTTGAATACGATATTTACGAACATTGTCTGCTTCGCTTTGTAAACGTTTCTTCAAGTTTTCCGCATCTGCATATGCTTTGAAATAAGCATTCTTACTAGCGGCGATTTCTTCTTTTAATTTTATAATTTCTTCTTCTAATTCTTCAATTTTCTTTTTCTTACCAAACTTACTAGATTTTTTATCTTCCTTGCTTTCTTTGGAAGCCTCTGCCTGTTCTACTTCTTTGTTTTCTTCATTAACAACTTCTTCATTGCATTCACAATCACATGTTTCTTTTTCTACTACATCTTTTTCGTCCTGCATGTTGACCTCCTATCGTTCATTCCTATACATATCTTCAATTACTTTACTCATATACTCCATCAACGCAACCACACGATTATATTGCATGCGAGTAGGTCCAACAATCATTAGCTCCCCTTGTTCATCATCATTGATTTTGAACTTCGAAGAAATGACCGCCACATTGTTGACTTGAATAAGTTCATGTTCTCCACCAATTTCAATTGCCATATTTCCTTCATGGTTCGCAATCTGACGAAACAAAGAACTATCTTCTAGCATTTTCATCAATTCCTTTAACTTCTCTATATCCGCAAATTCCGGTTGATAGAGCATGTTGGATTGACCGCTACAATACACATTGTTTGTCGCAAATCGCATAAATGCGTTCACAAAGGCTTCAAATAACACCTCATGACGAGCTACATGAGATGCAAGCAATGGCTCAATCTCATTCATACGCACTACAATTTCATTGATTGGGGTTCCTGCTAACTTATCGTTCAATAAGTTACAACAAGTTTTGATGTCCTCTACACCAACATCTGTATTAAAGTTAAATGTCTTGTTCTCCGTATGCCCATGGTCTGTGATAAAGACTGCTACAGCACTTCTTTCGCTCAAAGGGAATAATTGAATATGCTGTAAGGTTTGGGTACGGCTTTCAGGACCTAATACAATGGATGTTAAGGATGTCATCTGAGAAAGTATATCACAACTCTTCTTGACGATTTCCTCTATGGAGTAATGACGCTCACTGAAGATTTGCGTTAAAGAATTCTTAACGGTATCATCTAGTTGCTTCTCCATTAGATGTTCAACATAGAAGCGATATCCCTTGCTACTTGGGATACGACCACTTGATGTATGGGTCTTTTCTAGCAACCCTAGCTCTTCTAACGCTGCCATTTCATTACGAATCGTAGCACTTGAGCAAACAAAATCTAACATATCCATCAAGGACTTGGAACCAACGGGTTCTGCCGTTCTCGTGAACTCATCAACGATGGCTTTAAAAATCAATGTCTGACGGTTTGTTAACATTCCATTCACTCCTTTCTAGCACTCATCCTCTATGTCTGCTAATAGTATATGACAGTTTTTTAGCACTGTCAACACTTTAGTGCTAAAAACATCAAATTAACATCATTTTCCATAATGTAGAAAGGACCCATTCCTATTTTGTATAAGAATGAATCCTTTATTTGCTAGTATAATGAACTTCCAAACATTACCGTATAGCTTATCTATTCTTCTATTATGAACATATTCCTGACATCTGTTATTTAAAATTTAGACATTCTATTCCTTATATAAATGCTTGTATAAAGTAAAAACAAATGTGTACAATATGCGTTGATTACCTCCACATAAGCTTTGTTATTTAAAAGACAAAGAAGACAAACAAAACCTAGAAGTAAACAAATGATACCAATAGCGTATAGTTTTGCATTTACATAGTTCTTATGTATTAGGAAAAAGAGGACAAATACCATGATAAACGCCATCGTATATTGAACTTGCATTTGGTTACTAAAGACACAATATGAAGTGATAAAAATATGTAATGTTATGAGAGCAATTTCATATTTATATTTAAAAGTTTTACTCAAAGTTTCCATACGATCTCCTTTAACTAAATATTATATAATAAAATTTTCAACACCCTACGTAGAATTATGATAACAATTACATTGTATCACATATCTAAAATAAATTAAAACACTCGATATGAGCGATCAAATTCTAAAAGATCCGCATCGATATATTTTTCAATCACATTGGTTTGATTCTTTTGAAACATCTCTGGAAGCTTTCTTTTCTGTAACCAGAAATTCAATGCACATAGTCCGATTCCCTCGACGATTGCAAGAAGAATATTCACCTGCAACACAAAGAATAATATCACAATCACTACAACTAATAGAAGTCCACTGATAATAAGTAATTTGCGATTGATGGTTGCGTATGTTTCTGTTAGAAAATCTGTATATTCACGAACAAACGCTAATACTTCATCACGGAAGGTATAAGGATGCATGTCTAAAAACCTAGGTCTTTTCTTCTTTGGCTTTTCGTAACATTCTTTCATCCATAAAATACGCATAGCACAATATCTTGCTGCATTGCGATTGCCTTCACTCTCGTATGTTTTGCCTTCCATATACATGATATTTACATACTCATCAATACTTACTTCAGCTTCACGATTTTTCAACAATGTATGCAATTGTTCTTTCTTTGCATCGGATAAAATCTGTTTTGATGCAACAAAGGAAGCATAGATTTCTTGTACTTCTTTTCTCCAGTTTAAGCTAACTTCTTCTAATTGTTCATGTTCCATAAAAATACCTCACAAGTAGTGCTATTATAGCATACTTTATGAGGTATCGTATATGTCTTAGAATTGTTTTTTGTTCATTATGTTTAAAGAAATGCGATAAGATACTGCCACGATTGCCAATGTTACCACAACCACTACCGCCACAATACCTAGCGAACCCATGGATTCTACCATTTGATACAAAGAAGTAAAATCAATGTTGAAGTATTTTGCTGCCGTTATCACAAGTGCACCTACCGCAAATGCTCCCGCAATCATACCAATCAGGGCAATTCTTCCTTTTTCTCCACCAAACTTTAGTTGTACTGGCAACATCACGCTTAATAGAATGAAGATGATGAAGATAAAAGCACCTAGCGTAAATCCCCATTGGGACCAATTGATAACAGAAGAGCGTGCCATATATAATCCAGTGGATACAAGAGAAGATAATAACCATCCACTGAATGACAAGATACATCCAAACAAGTATTTCTCACGTACATATAAAGAACGTGTAATAGGAAGTGTAAATAAGAAGGAGTAGCCATGATCGAGTTCATCATAAGAAATGGTACTCATAACCAACATGCCTGATACCACGGTCACATAACTCACCATAAAGACATTAGCACCATCTTGGGTTAAACCAAAGAATACAAACATTGCGAGTACAACGATTAACAATTGTCGATTGGTACGTAATACTTGAAAATCTTTTATGAGTAAACCTTTCATATAGAGTCTCCTTTCACCATCATTAAAATCATTTCATCCATCGTTCCTTTTTCCACAACGATATCTGGGTAATTATCCATAAAGAACTGTTTTTCTTTCGTTAAACAACGATATCCAAATGATTCTTCTTTTACTTTTAGAATATATTGTTTTTCTAATGTTTGAAATTGCTTTTCGCTTACTTTTAAAATTCCATAGTCACTTAAGAGTACGTCTGTATCTTCGTGTAGTACAATCTTTCCATTATGGATCATATAGAAGTCATCACATAAGCTTTCTAAATCAGATGAAATATGAGAACTGATCAAGATGGAATGTGTTTCATCTTCCATATACCCTCGTAACATATCTAATAATTCATCACGTGCAATGACATCCAAACCAGCTGTAGGTTCATCTAAAATCAATACTTTCGCATCATGACTCATCGCCACAATCAATTTCAATTTTGCCTTCATCCCTGTTGAGAAATCTTTTATTTTTTTATCCATCGGTATTTGAAAAGTTGCACACTTCTTCAAAAATTCAGCTTCATCGAAATTCTTATATAAGTTACGTACAATGGATAGAACACCTTTTACATTCAGATATTCTGAAAATCCTGCATCACTTAACACAACGCCTATCTTCATCTTATCTTCTACACTTAATTGATCATGTGTTTTACCAAATAAGGAAATGGTACCTGCATCAATATCAATAAGATTAAGCATTGCTTTAAATGTAGTTGTCTTACCTGCTCCATTTTGACCAACAAGGCCTACAACGCGCCCCTCTTCTATTCGTAAAGTACAATCTAACAAAAATCGATCGTATTGTTTTCTAACATCTTTCATTTCCAGCATCATAAGTTATCCCTCCATAATAAGTGTAATTAAATCTTGAATCTCTTGAAGACTCATTCCACATTGTTTCGCCTTTTGGACGGCCTTTTCCAAATCAGCTTCTACTTCTTTTTTCTGCTCCTCTAACAATAAATCTGCATTTGTATTCGCAATAAAGCTACCTTTCCCATGTATGGTAACGATGAAACCTTCACGTTCAAGATTGTCATAGGCTTTCTTTACTGTCAATGCACTGATTTTAAGATCTTTTGCCAGTGAGCGAACAGATGGGAGCGCTTCTTCAAAGGATGTATCCCCTTTTACAATGGCACTCTTTATTTGATCCATGATTTGTTCATAGATTGGTACCATGGATGCATTACTGATAATTATTTTCATAATCTCCTCCTGTTCTATAAACAGTATATAACAGTATATAACTGTTGTCAACTGTTATATACTGTTTATTTTAAAAAAATAGAATACGCTTGGTATCCTATTTCCATACATTTCTCAAATCATCTACATATGTTGTTTGTTGTTTGGTAAGAAATTTCTTCAAAAACAAGTTCATAATCGGATGTTTTACTTCTACTTGTTCTTCAAAGATTACTTTGGTTCCCTTATTTGTTTTCTCAAACAAACCTATCCAATGCCCTTTCATATTTTTATTATCAATATCGAAGGCATATCGCTTACCCACTTCAAAAGAGGTAATGGTAAATGTCGTTTCAATATCATCTTTGGATACTTCTATGAAGGTTTTATCATCAAGAATTTTAATTTGAAGAATATCACTTCGCCATTCATACTGCTGTAAATCCGTTATTACGTTCCATACTTCCTCTACACTTTTCTCTATCTCAAATTCTATAGTTGCTGTTGTCATGAACTTCCTCCTCTTTTTAGAAAGTATAGCACACCAGATATGACAACCTGTGTCATATCTAAAAAAAAGCTATGAAATCTAGCTTTTTTTACTATTTACTTAAAAATCGTTTTACCATGGCCACGGATAATCCCGTCTTTTGATGAATTTCTTGTTCATTCATTCCTTGTTGTTTCATTCGTTTTACCATACAAGACATACTTTCACTTACTTCGATGATGTGTTTATCTGGATCATAGAAACGGATTCCTCTTTGTCCCCAAGAGTGTTCTTGTATCTCATGGATACATTCTACTTGATACTGTTTTATCTTATCCATGATTTCTTCTAAATCATCATGTTCAAAATAAAGTTCTTGTGTATTTCCACCGAACACAACTTCATTTTCTTCTTTTCCTAGAAAATTCATCCAACTATGTAAGATTTGAAAAGAATACCCACCAGTTAACGTAATATTCTCACCAAAATCTTGAATCACTCTTGCGCCTAACAAATTCTTATAAAATGCTTTTGTTTTCTCTAAATCTCTTGATGCCATACATATTCCTTGATATTTCATAAGTACCTCCTTTAGTAAGTATAGTATACTTTAGAACTTGCGTTCTTCATTGTAAAAAACGGACATAGTTTCTTTGTATTGTTTTGGAGATACACCCAACACACTACTAAAATCACGAATAAAATGCGATTCATCATAATACCCACATGCTTGAGCAACCACTGCTACACTGTCACTTGTTTCTTGAAGTTGTTTTACTGCTTGATTGATACGTTCTACGCGTTGATAGTCCTTTCGACTACACCCAAGTTGTTTTTGGTATAAACGTTGAACATGGCGCTTGCTATACCCCATTCCCTCAATTTTACTTGGCTGTAATACAAAAGCTTTTAGCTTTTTATCTTCTTCTTCATTCTTATGTAATAGTTCTAAAAAGATCTCATCCACTCGTTGTACAAAGGTATGCAAGTACGAAGATGTATGATATGCCTCTATCATCTTTGTTTCCACTGTCTCATCCACTTCCTTCAAATCCGCTAATATATTTATATACGCGTTCAAATCATGATGAAACAATGCATAGGCACCTGTTGGGTGAAATTCCACAAAGAAGCGAAAATGAAGATTAGGATTTGCATGTACCTTTACACTTCTTGTAGTAGGTCCCCAAAACATACACTCAAGACCATTCCCACTATCTTGTAAGACCAAACAACCTGCTGCATCTGGAACCAGTGTTAAACTGGCATTTTGTTCAAAACATTGATCTTGCATATACGTATAATGTGCTATACAATCGCTTAATTTTGGATGTGGTTCTATAAATAAATGCGTGTCCTTATGTATATCAAATGTAGGATATTTTTTACAATCTACGTTCATATAATTTCTCCAATATATTTGTTTCTAGTATCATATCATACATGAAAATAAAAATTCAATCATATAAAAAAGCGCCGTTAGGCACTTTTTACGTTTTACTCTACTCCAATGATGAAGGAATATACTGGTTGCATACCATTGTTCATTTCTACTTCTACATCGAACTTATCTTCGATGTAGGAAGAAATGGCATTCGCTTCCTCTTCATTTACATCTTCACCATAGATTAAGGTTACGATTTCACTTTCTTCATCGACCATTTGATCAATCAATTGTTTTGTCGCTTCCATTTTGTCTGTAATCGAAATTACAATATCTTTTTCTTTGATACCCATATAATCTCCAGCTTTAATCTCCATGCCTTCGAATGTTGTATCTTTGATTGCATACGTAATTTGTCCAGTCTTCACAAGAGATAAGGCATCGTTCATTTCTGAAAGATTCATATCAAAGTCAACATCTGGATTAAAGTTGATACATGCGCATAATCCTTGTGGAATACTTCTACTCGGAATTACATGTACGTTCATATCTTCACATACCGTAGCTGCTTGTTGCGCCGCTAAGATAATATTAGAGTTGTTTGGAAGAATGAAAATGTTTTCTGCATTCACTTCGTTAATGGCTTCTACAAAATCCTCTGTAGATGGGTTCATTGTTTGACCACCACTGATTACATAATCAGCACGTAACTCTGTGAACATATCACGTAAACCATCTCCAGCCGCAACCGTAATGATGGCGTACTTCTGTTTTGGTTTTTCTTCTTTTGGTGCAGCTTCTACACTTGCATTCATCATGATATTCTCATGTTGTTCCTGCATGTTTTCAATCTTTAACTTCACAAATTCACCATAACGTTGTCCTAGATTCAATGCTTCTCCAGGTGTTAATGTATGAACATGCACTTTTACGATATCATCATCTTGAACACATACGATAGAATTACCAATACGTGCCAATGAATTCTTTAATGCTTCTTCTTTAAAGTGTTGCATACCACTGCTTGATAAACGAATGATGAATTCTGTACAATATCCAAATTCTTCACTCTCCATCGCAGCACCAGCAACTTCTTTATGTTCGCTAGCATCTTCTTTTTCAATCACAGTCCCTTTCATAGCTGAAAGGAAACCTTCAAAAATAGTTAATAATCCAGCTCCACCACTATCTACAACGCCTACTTCTTTTAGAACTGGTAGAAGATCTGGTGTACGCTCTAAACTTTCTTTAGATTCTAATACCATCTTTTCCATAACTTCTAAACAAGTGACGTCTTCTTTCCCGCTCGCAAACGCATATGTATAATCTGCTGCTTCACGAACTACGGTAAGAATGGTACCTTCTACAGGACGCATAACTGCCTTATAGGCAACACGTGATCCACTTACCAAAGCATTGGCTAACTGGAAGCCATTGACTTCCTTCATACCATCTACGCCTTGATAAAGACCTCTAAAAATCTGAGATGTAATAACCCCAGAGTTTCCTCTAGCTCCCATTAAAAGTCCTTTCGAAAGAACCTTAGCAATTTCACACACATCATCACTATGACATGCAAGTGCATCTTTTACACCTGCACTAAAGGTTAAAGACATGTTTGTCCCCGTATCACCATCTGGTACTGGGAAGACATTCAATGCGTCAATTTCACTGAACTTATTTGACAAGTTGTTGGCACCACTTGCTAACATATCCTTAAACAGTTTTCCACTAATCATATCCATTTTCAATTACACCTACTTAATGACTTTCACATCCTGGACAAACACATTGACTTTGTTGAATTCCAGTTCTAAAGATTTTTCTAACATATATTTTACTCGTTCTTGTACTTCATGAACAACTTCGCTGATTTTGATACCGTGTGAAACAATCACATACAAATCAAGTTCTAAGCCGTCTTCTTCCTGACGTACAACGATACCTTTTGTATAGTTCTCTTTCTTTAATAATTCCGCAATACCATCTTTCACGAATTTCTGAGATGCCATTCCAACAACACCATAGCATTCTGTTACGACTCCACCTGCCAAAGAAGCAATCGCATCCATTGAAATATTTATATTACCATACTGTGTACTTTTAGAGATTGACATAAAATTCCTCCTTATATCTTTTTAATTATACCAAATTACAAAAGGAAATCCAATACTGTGATTATTCTTTTATGGTACAATCCGAAGATTGAATACTTCCCGTATTAATATCAGGCCATAAACATGCATGATCTTTATTCAACTTTACAATGGTTTCTAGATAACTATTTAAAAGTGGAATGGATTCATACGATGTATAAATTACGTTTCCATCTTGCATGACAATCTTTGCCATATGTGCATCATAACTTGTCGCATATGGTACGATTTCTGAAATCATACGTAATATTTCTGGCTTTACTTCATTCTTAGCCCCAAATGCTTTGGCTAATTTCTTTCGTTGTGCATTATCAAATCCATCAATCAAAGGAAAGTTTACGATGGATGACAAATATTCTTGTTCTATTTCTTTCTTAGAACCATCGTTCATCAAAATATAGTTTTTACTATCTTCTATATAATATCCAACAATTGTCTTTTCTTTCACTTGAATAGAAATGACACCATTTAAATTCTTCTTTACACGAACATCTTCAATGAGTTCATCTTGTTCTAGTTTCCATTCGATATAAAACTTTGGTATTACTATGTATCGGGTATTATAAGAAAGCTGTGCTTTCTTCAATACCGTCTCTTTTGTATAGAATACATTTCCACTTACATCCAATGACTTTACTTTTGATAAATCGCTGCTAAAGTATAAAAACCCAAATACAAATAGTATCAACACGGTAAACACTTTAATTTTTCTTCTTTTCTTTTTTCGATTCTTCTTCTTGTTTTGCAGGGCAAGATATTTGGCTTCGACATCATCGTATAGAATATCTTCTATTTCTTCCAATTAAATTGCTCAACTTCCGTAATCAATTCTACATCGAAACTCTCTCTTACTTCCTGCTGTATATGTTCTACAAGTTCCTTCACATCACTTGCTCGTGCGTGATCTTCATTCACCACAAAGTTTGCGTGTTTATCAGAAACCATGGCTCCACCAATACGTTTCCCACGATATCCAATCTTCTCAATCAACTCCCATGCCTGATACTTTTCTGGATTACGAAACATACTTCCAGCACATGGTTTATCCAAAGGCTGTGACTCCATACGACGTTTTCTTCTAGAATCCATCAAGTCACGAATTTCTTTTTGATCTCCTTGCTGCAATTGTATACGACACCCAATAATAATCCAATCACGATTGGATTGAAAAATAGAGTGACGATAACTATAGGCAAGTTCCTTCACATCCATAGTCACGATATTTTTATCTTGTACCACATATACTTCTTTTAATATTTTAGACATATCACTCTTATATGCCCCGGCATTCATAAATACAGCGCCACCAATAGTACCAGGAATTCCACTTGCGAATTCCAATCCACTAAACGATTGCTTCATTGCCTCATGAGCCAATAAAATGATGCTAGCTCCTGCTTGCACCACACATTCCCCACTCTCTTCAAATGTGAAATCTGTAAAATAACGATCTAAGCACAAAATCGCCCCTTCATAATCGTCATCACTACATAAAATATTACTACCCTTACCAAATACACGGCATGGGATATTTTCTTCTTCAAGGATATCCAAAATACGAAGTAAATTTAATTCATTTTTTGGATATATAAAATATTTACATTTTCCACCAATACGAAAGGTTGTTCGTGAACTTAACGGCACATCACATTCAACATCCGCATATGGTTGTAGTCTTTTCTCAATATTCATCAATTCATTTCACCTTTTTCATTTCGTCGCACCAATCTAATATATCTTGGCATGCATTTGGTTTTCCAAGTTCTAGTGCATGTTGTTTCATTTCACTACGCAATTGTTCATTCGACATAATCATGTCAATCTTTTTCTTTAATGTTTCCGCATTTAAATCTTTTTCTTCAATCATAAATGCAGCTTTTTTATCTACCAATACAGAAGCATTATAAAACTGATGGTTATGTGCTACATAAGGACTAGGAATTAAAATACTAGGCGTACCTAGTGCCGTAATCTCTGCTGCAGTGGTTGCTCCAGCACGACAAATAATCAAATCCACATGTGCCATAATATCCAACTGCTTTACATAATCCACAACAATTACATGCTTTGCTGTTACTTCTTTTTTTATATCTTGTAAATTTTGTTTTCCCGTTACAAATAAGATTAGATATTGATCACTTACCTGTGGTAAAACATCTTTCATAATCGCATTGATAGAAGTGGATCCTAAAGAACCCATAACAACTAAAATCAATGGTTTGTCTAACGACAACCCTAACGATTCATAATATTCTTTATCAAATACGCTTTGTACCGCATTACCAGCTCTTGGATTTCCTAATAATCTAGTTTTTTCTCTTCCAAATTCTTCAAAGCATTTTTCATAACAAATCACAATCGCATCCATTTTGTCTGCGACCATTTTATTAGAAACACCAACAATGGAATTTTGTTCGTGAATCATTGTAGGTATGTGTTTTGCATGTGCCGCTAACATTACTGGCGCACTAACATAACCACCAAACCCAATCACAATATCTGGTTGAAATTCTTTTACTATAGGCAGTGTTTTACGATATGCATTCATCATCAATAAAATCGCCTTCGCTTTATGAAATACATTTCCAGTCAATCCACATGCATGCAAACCTTTGAATGCATAGCCATGTGCTGGGATTTCACTCGCTTCCATTCGATCATCATTTCCTACAAACAGGATATCAATATTTTTATATCTCTGTTTTGCAGCATCCGCTAAAGCGATAGCTGGGTAGATATGACCACCAGTTCCTCCAGTGACGATCAGCATTTTCATGAAATCACTCCTTAGTGTTTATTATACCATGTTCTCTTTATTTAGAGAATAATTTTTAGGGCTTTTTCAACTCTCGTTGGCGATACTCATCAACAAACCCATAGAACCCATCATAACAATCAAGGAACTTCCTCCATAGGAAATAAATGGCAAGGTGATTCCAGTCACAGGAAATAGACCCACTACAACCCCTAAATTGATCATCACTTGTATCGCAAATAAGGAGGTCAATCCAATCGCTACATAACAAAGATAAGGATCCACACAACGTTTGGCAATCTTTACACCTTGATAAATGACCATAAGAAATAAA
The DNA here is from genome assembly GCF_053848845.1 of Amedibacillus sp. YH-ame6. Classification (NCBI taxonomy): domain Bacteria; kingdom Bacillati; phylum Bacillota; class Erysipelotrichia; order Erysipelotrichales; family Erysipelotrichaceae; genus Amedibacillus; species Amedibacillus sp. YH-ame6. Next base: position 63,185 of record NZ_JBSPEZ010000014.1, on the reverse strand, counting down.
GCAATCAATAACACACATCCAATAAATCCAAATTCTTCCGCAAAGATCGCAAAAATAAAATCTGTTTGTGGTTCTGGTAAATAAAAATGCTTCTGCATACTTTGATCAAAGCCTACTCCTAATATCCCCCCTGGTGATATTGCGAATAAGGATTGAATGATTTGAAATCCAGATCCCAAAGGATCTTCCCATGGATTGATAAAAGATGTAATACGAGCCAATCGATATGGCGCTGAAATAATCAATCCCCCAAGACCAGCTAGTCCCAACATTCCCACTCGTACAAAATAAGAAATCGGAGAATCCGCCGCCAACACAATGACCACAATCGAACACACCATTACAAGCCCACTACCAAAATCAGGCTGTAACAAAATAAGACCAAACCCTATCATTACCAAAAATGCTGGAAATAACAAATCTTTTCGAAAACTTTTCACACGATATCGTTTTGCAAGATAATCCGAAACATACAAAATAATCGCAATCTTAAAAAACTCGGAAGGTTGTACTAAAAAAGAACCAAATCCAAACCAACTACGACTCCCATTTCGTGCAACACCCAACCCTGGAATCAACACCAGAATCAACGCAACCACACATAGAATAAAAATCAACTTACAATGTTTCCGTATCTTTAAGAGGGATACCTTACTCGCCACAAACATCACAAACAAACCAATCAACGCAAAGATTGCTTGTCTACTCATAAAATATCTACTATCATCAAATTTTGCGGCTGCCCATACACGTGAACTGCTTCCAACCATGATTATGCCAAGGATCACCAGCAAACAAATAAGAATGCTCAGCATTCTGCATTTCTTTGTAAACAAGCAACTCACCTCACTGTATTGTATGTGTAACATCTATTCACAAGAACAAAAAAAGAAGCGATCAACGCTTCTCTTTGAATTCCCCTTCTTTTACATTTTCTACTTTTTTCTTACGCAAATTGACCTGTCCTAATACACACGATATATCTACATATAAATCGTATCTTCCTATTGGTTCATCTTGAATCTCACATGAACCCAGTACATTGTCTTTCTTTACCACATAATTCATATCGCTAGGAACAATCAAATCAATGGTTCCCATCACACAGTTCAAATTTACAAACTCCATATTGCGAACATCCGCTTCACTTAAATCAATCCATGATGTCCCCATCATACATTGTACATCTAAGGAATTGATCACACCCGCTGCACGAAAACTACGACTTCCACAAATTACATTCGAATGTATGTTTCTTACATTCTTAGTTTCCATATGTTTACTGTGATTGCTTCTTTCTCGATGTCCATGTCTTCCAAATACCATACGAACACCCAACAAGATAAAAATTAGGGCTACAATCATTCCAAAACTAAGACGGATTCCTAGCCATCCATTGGCTTGTATCAACAAGCCACACCCCACCAACAATAACACGCCATTCCCCATTTGCACACCAGACTCTACCATACTAAAAATAGCAGGAAGAATAAGGAATACCGTCCACCAACCAGGGAAGAAAACAGAAAACTCCCAATACCCCAACTGGTCTCCCAAAAACAAAACTCCACCTACTACAAATAAAAACCCAATAATCCTTGATTGATAATTTGATTTCATTGTCTTCTCTCCTATTTTTTATCTACGATATAATCTCCACTCCACTCAACTAGCTTTGCTTGTAATACATAACGTAAATCACTTAACTTCCCACTATCTTCATAACTACAGGTACTTAAGGTAATGATGTTATCACCTGCTTGTGCAACAAACGCACTCGCATGATCACTTTGTCCTTTTATCGTATTGATATAGGATAAAAAGTCTTCATCACTTACAAATTGGGTTGTATACGTACTAGAAGAATCTTTTGTTGTATACATACTTAAGACTTCACTTCGATAATTCTTGGTAGGTGTAAAGATATACACATAAGGATGCGCATCAAAGAACTCTTTTTCTTTGAATTTCTCCAATTGAGCAAACATCGTCCCATGCAATACATTATGTCCATATATAATCGTATTACGATCGCTAAACTCTTTATTCGCACCCGCATCCATAAATATAGCCCCTGAATATAATGACGTTTTCTCTGCAGTATGCGTTAGATAATAATCATTATCACTTCCCTGTACCATCGCATAAGAAATATTGGTATCAGGTATTAAAATCCATCCTATAATATCGGGATTTATCTTTTGTAGATTTTCCCAATCCACGCTAAATTTTTCCTTTTCTGGGTTCTTTGGTACTTTTGCGACTTCTTCCATTCGTTCATTTTCACTATCTTGTTGGTAATATTGATAAAAGATTACCCCAAGATTAAATGCCGAATATAGGAATACACCCCCAGCTATTACAAGTAGTATATTATAGAATAACTTCTTTCTTTTTTTCTTTTCCATAAGATCCTCCTTGGTGTGCATTTATAGTACCACAAACGCTCTATTTTTTCCATGATATTATTCACACAATATCTATTGACATAGGGTATCCACAGGGGTATATTATATTTAGATGATTATCTAAATGTCGGAAAGGATGATGTCATGGGGTTTCAAGATACGTTTAAAGCGTTAGGCGATCCAACACGTCGAGAAATCATCACACTCTTAAAACATGGCAAACTTTCTGCCGGAGATATTGTCTCTCATTTTTCAAGTACCAATGCGACGATATCGCATCACCTATCTGTCTTGAAGAATGCTGATTTGATCTGTGATGAAAAAGTTGGAAAATATATTTACTATGAATTAAACACAAGTGTCATCGATGAGATCCTTGTTTGGATCACTGCACTAAAAGGAGATTAAGGCTATGAAAAAGGCTACCATTGTTTTATGTATTTCGATGCTGGTAATAACAGGAATTGCATTCTTCCTTTTACCAGATAAAATTCCAATGCATTTTAATGCATCAGGAGAAATTGATCGTTATGGAAGTAGTTTTGAAATCTTCTTATTTCCTATACTTGCATTGTTAATTACAGCAAGTTCCATTTTATTCAAAAAAATAGATCCAAAGAGAACGAATTATGATCGCTTCATTAAGACCTTTTGGATGATTTTATTTATCATCAATATGATCATGTTTATTATATTGATCACAGTGATATCAGAGGCTTTATCCCCTGGAAAATTGAACATCAATATGATTATGATTACGATGATGGGGATTGTCTTTATTGTCCTAGGAAATGCCATGCCAAAGATCAAAGCAAATTATTTTATAGGAATACGTACCCCTTGGACCATCGCAAACGAAGATGTTTGGTATAAAACACATCGCTTTGCAGGTAAAATATGGGTAGTGGGAGGCTTTCTTACCTTTTTAGGATTGTTGGTAAGTGATGAAGCCATGATATTTTTCATTGTAGGAATTGCGCTCATTCAAGCGCTTATCCCTACAATATATTCTTATGTATGTTTTAAAAACTTAGAAAAGTAACGATTGAGAAAGGAAAAACTTATGATTGAAATTAAAAATGTGACAAAGATTTATGGAGGGAAACATAAAGCAGTAGATAACATTTCTATGCATATTCCCACAGGAGAAATTATTGGATTCATTGGGCCAAATGGAGCTGGTAAAACAACAACGATTAAAATGATTACTGGGATTTTAAATCCAGATGAAGGACAAATCTTAATCAATGGAAAAGACATCGTAAAAGAACCAATAGAAGCAAAGAAAGAATTTGGTATTGTGCCTGATAACGCAGATATCTTCCTACGTTTAAAAGGAATTGAATATTTGAACTTCATGGCAGATATCTATGAAGTAGACAGTGCCATCCGTAAAACACGCATCGAATCTCTATCTGAAACCTTCGAGATGAAAGAAGCCTTAAATGACAAAATTCTTTCCTATTCTCATGGGATGCGTCAAAAGATTGTGATTATGGGTGTATTGATGAGTGATCCTAATGTATGGATTCTAGATGAACCAATGACTGGATTAGATCCACAATCTGCATTTAAACTAAAAGAAATGATGAAAGAACATGCGAACAAAGGAAACACAGTCTTCTTTTCTACCCATGTACTAGAAGTCGCAGAAAAGCTTTGTGATAAAGTCGTTATCATCAACAAAGGAGCCATCCTATACTTTGGTACCTTAGAAGCTTTAAAGGCAGCACATCCAACATGCGATTCCTTAGAAGACGTATTCTTGGAGGTCGTAAACAATGCGTAAATTCCTATCACTGACACGTGTCACCTTAAAGAATACGATGGGCATGATAAGTGATGGATCTAGCAAGAAAAGTACAACCGTGATTCTCATGGGAATTCTAGGTATTTCTTTAATTCCTTTATCCTTTGTTTTCTTCGCAATGTTCAAAGGAGCCTTCGAAAGCTTTGCGTTGATGGAACAAGGGGGTACTGTATTAGCACTTGCCTTTCATGTCGCATCCTTTATCACCTTCTTCTTCTCCATTTTCTTAATACCAAGTGTTTTCTACTTTAGTAAAGATGGAGAAACCCTACTCTCACTTCCAATTAAACCAGAAGCGATTATGGGGAGTAAGTTTATTGTTTGTCTTGTGTATGAATATGCCTTTACGTTCTTAGTTCTTCTACCAGCGTTTGTGGCATACTTAACATGTTTTCCATTTCACATCTTATTTGTACTCTTTGCACTCATCATCTTTGTCCTATTACCAATGTACCCATTGGTAATCTGTTCTATTATATCGATGTTGATTATGCGCTTCGTGCCATTCTTTAAAAATCGCGATCGATTTAACTTGATCGCTGGAATCTTATCTGTGGCAGTAGGATTAGGATTTAGCTTCTCTATGAACAATATATCAAGTTCTACAGATGCACAAGCTATATTAACTACCATGATGCAAGGAAACAATTCTTTGATTAGTATGTTTGCATATTTATTCCCAGGAGTACCTTTCGCAGCACGTGCTATCATTCAAAATGACATATTACAAATGCTCATTTTCATAGGTATCACCATTGCCTCTTTAGCTGTGTGCCTATTCTTAGGAAAAACATTATACTTTAAAGGTTTGATCGGATTTAGTGAAACAAGTTCAAGTCGTAAAAAACTGAGTGTAAACGATATGAACAAATTGAACAAACAAAAAAATCGTATTTTAACCTATACGATGAAAGAATTGAAGTTAATTGTACGTACCCCTATTTATTTAATGAATTGTATCGGAAGTGCTGTTATCTTTATACTTATGATTTTTGTGATTCCTTTGATGGGAGAAGGTTCTATTTCTGTATCGGATATCCCTCAGGAATTTCTAGATATGATACCTGATTTTTGGCCATATATGATTATGGTTGGAATTATCTTAGGCATCTTTGTCAGCAACCTTAACCTTATATCTTCTACATCAATATCTCGTGAAGGAACTAACCTTCCGTTCATGAAGTACATTCCTATGCCTCTAGCACAACAAATGCATGCGAAAGCATTGAGTGGTATCCTTGTTTCTATTTGTACTTCTATGGGGATGCTAATTGCGTTCTACTTCGTGTTCCCTATTCTTCCATTCTATTTTGTTTTATTAATCTTTCTAACAAGCATAGTAGGTATCATTCTTGGAAACTATATTGGAATCTACATTGATATCTTCCATCCAAAACTTGTTTGGGAACAAGAAGCAGCTGCAGTCAAACAAAACATGGCAGGCTTTATCTCCATGTTAGGTGGTATGGCGATTGCAGTTGGAATGGGTGTTGTCCTCTTCTTTATTCCACATGAGTTTATACTATATGCTTCCCTTGGCATATTGCTTCTCATGATCCTATTCACTGTGTTATTATACAGAGGAATTGGGAAATTTGCCCTAGCAGCATTTGCGAAATATTAGGAGATTATATGAACAAAAAAATAGTTATATACTTTGGAAACCAAGAACATAAACGTCCCTTTGTAGAACGTATCCTACAAGATATGAAGATACCCTATGCCATTATCTATGATGAGCAACTGTTAGATACTACAGGCTATCTTATGGAACTAGAAGGATTTCAACCACATGAAGAGGGAGTCATTCCCCATTATGATAGTGACCTCATGATTTTAAATTCCATCGATGATGAAGAAATCAAAACCTTCAACACCTTACTAAAAGCATTTGATTTACAAATGCCACGCAAAGCTATGTTAACCCAACATAACCAACATTGGAAAGTAGCTGATTTGTTACAAGAGATTGAAAAAGAACATCGCTACTTTCAACAAGTAGAACAAATCAAAACTATTCTATCGCATAGTAAGGATCTTATCATAGAAGAATATACCCCTACTTCTTGGAACGCCTATGAACAAGCATTCTACAAAGCATATGACTGCATTAGCAAGGAGTGTACTCCAGAAGAAATGCAAGAGGCATACCAACAATTAACAACTGCCTTACAACAACTTAAAAAAAAGTAACCCTAATACAAAACAGCAGCTCCTACCACAATGGTAAGAACTGCTGTTTTTTTCATTTCAAACTAAGATTTTATATGTATCTCTCTTCTAAGACAGTATCCCTATAAATTATTTTCCTAAAGCTTTTTTCTTCTTTAATCCCATAACAGCTAGACTACCAGAAACTACGATCCATCCAAAATATAACATTCCATTTGATGTATCTCCTGTTTGAGGAGAACTTGGTTTCGATGGTGTTTCTGGTTGTATTTGCCCAGTTGATTTTTCTTTTCCAATTACCCCATAGTAACTAAAGTGGTCTGTTACAAACACTAATTGCCCATTAACAAGTTGACTTGGAATAATGGTTACCTTCCCATTTTCATCAATGTAAACAACCTGTAATTCAGACATTGCTTTCATTGCATCCGTCAATGTTAAGCTAATCTTTAATTTACCATCTGGCTGAATTTCCACACCATTTTTTAGAAGTTTAATATCATAAACTCCTGCAATCGTTTTTCCAGGAACAACTTTATTTACATTATTTTGGAATCCTTTCATTTCTTCTTTAGATTTAGGCGTTACTACTAAGGTAATATCATCTTCAAAAGCAGAGCCATCTTCATATGCAATCTCTATACCTGTTGTTTTATCTACAATAGTAGTTTTAGATGAAAGCTTATCAATAACTTTATCCACAGCAATTTCTATCGATTTACTACCACTTGTTAATATAATAGTTCCAGTAATAGAACCTTCTTTATCTTTTGTTGCCTTTGTGATGATTGGTGAACTATCTTCCCATGATGCTGTTACATCATCTACAGAAGAAATTCTAGTTTTTACTTTGTCAAGGATGTTTCCTGCAGTTGTATCATTCGTAGCTGAAATATCAGTGATTGCTTTTTCAGCTAATGGTTTCGCCTTAGTTAATTTTTCATCATCAGTGACAGATAATTTGTTAATGACTTTATTAACGTCAATTTCTATTGTTTTGTCATCACTTGTTAATATAATTTTTCCTGTAATAGAACCATCTTTATAATTAGTTGCCTTTGTAATGATTGGTGAACCAGATTTCCATGATACTGTTACACCAGTTATAGAAGTGATACTATTCTTAACTCTATCAAGAAAATCTTTATCTGTAGTAGTATTTGACACTTTCATATCTTTAATCGCAGTTTCAACTAATGATTTTGCTTCCTCTAGTTTGCTAGTATCTGCTTTCTCAGTAAACGTTAATGTAACATCCATAAGCATTCCATTACTTCTCAAAGGCTCAAAATATCCAGTGTCATAATTGTATGTAATAGGTGTATCCGATGTAACTCCAGTTAGTGTTCCATCATCTTCCATTATAGCACCTACAAATTCAGTTGCTTTACTCTTATCAAATCCTGCATCGTAAGCACTTAATGAATACCCTTTACTTTCATCATATGCAATAGTTCTTGTCTGTGCAGAACAATCTAAATATGTTAAAGAATCATTCTTACTCAGATCTAAGCTTATGAGTTGATTAGAATAACATTCCAAGGATTCTAAATCACTATTATTACTCACATCTAGATTTTTGAGTTGATTATCTCCACAAATCAATTCACTTAAAGCTAGATTCTCACTCACATCTAGGTTAGTAAGATTATTCTCATAACATACCAAGGATTCTAAATCTTTATTTTGACTTACATCTAAGATTGTAAGTTGATTAGAATAACATTCCAAGGATTCTAAATCACTATTTTTACTCACATCTAGATTTTTGAGTTGATTATCTCCACAAGCCAAAGTTGTTAAATCTTTATTTTGACTTACATCTAATATTGTGAGTTGATTCCCTGTACAATCCAACAATGTTAAATCTTTATTCTGACTTACATCAAATCTTGTGAGTTGATTAGACCAACACTTCAAAGATTCTAACTTAATGTTCTTACTTACATCTATGCTTTCAACTTGACAATTTTCAAAATTCAAATATGTTAAAGCAGTATTCTTACTGATGTTCAAGTCCTTAAGATTTACATTCCAACCACAATCTAAATAAGTTAAAGCAGTATTTGCGCTTAAATCTAAACTTGTGATTGGATTAGTTTTATATATTAACTTTTTTAAATTTATATTCGCACTTAAATCTAAATCTGTGATTTTACTCTCGGAAATAGAAAGACTTGTTAAAGCAATATTTTGACTCAAGTCTATACTTTTTAAAAATGGGACTTTTTCAATCGACAACTCAGTTAAAGCAGTAAAATGTTCTATTCCTTTAAAGCTAGTAACATTTCTTATATTAGCTATTTCCTTTGGTGCATCTATTTTTGTTATATTATTTATTTCTTCTTGTGATAATGAATAATTCTTATCTGTATCAACAACCTTTTTTACATAATCTTGAAAAACTGAATCTGGAAAATTTGTGTAGTCGATCGAAATATTTCCCGCTCTAGTGTTATCTGCTATATTGCTTTCTTGCGCAAATACATTTGCCGGCATAACAGAAAATGCCATTGTTAATATCATCGTTGATGATAATAGTACTTTACCTACTTTCTTTTCCAATTACTCCATAGTAACTAAAGTGATCCGTGATAAATACTAATTTCCCATCAATAAGTTGACTTGGAATAATGGTTAGCTCTTCATTGTCATCAATATAAACAACCTGTAATTCAGACATTGCTTTCATTGCATCCGTCAATATTAAGCTAATCTTTAATTTACCATCTGGCTGAATTTCCACACCATTTTTTAGAAGTTTAATATCATAAACTCCTGCAATCGTTTTTCCAGTAACAACTTTATTTACATTATTTTGGAATTCTTTCATTTCTTCTTTAGATTTAGGAGTCACCACTAAGGTAATATCATCAGCGAAAACAGAACCATCTTCATATTCCACCTTTGTTCCAGTTGTGTTATCTACAATGATTTCTTTTGAAGGTAACTTAGGTACTAGTTCATAACCGCATACTATACATATTTGCGCATGTTCGATAGTTGCTGCAACACCAGGCGTGTGCGCTACCATATCGGATTTTTCACCGTCATTTGCAGTACATTCATGCCAGTGATTTGTTGCGTCAAATTTCCAATTCGTATCATATGTATGTGCATGCCATTGAGCTTTAAGTGTAGTGTTTTCTGTAATAATTGTTTTTTCAAAATCAAATGTTGTGATTCCGTTGTTCCATCCCCTGAATACGTATCCTTCTCTCGTTGGATTTTCTGGTTTAATCACCTGGTGTTTTGGATAAACTTCTTGGGTAAAATTATCTCCACTTCCACCATTTTTATCAAAGGTAACAGTATATGGGGAAAGTATTTTTACTTTGATTAGGTTGTTTATCGTATCTAGTTCAAATCCAATTTTCATTTCTTTACAGGAAAGTTGATCTAAGTCTTTTTGCGTTAGGGAATACCCACCGCTCCCCACCGCTACAACAGTGCCTTCGAGACCAGTTGTGTTTCGAACACCTTCAAATACAATCGGATTTTTTACAGCTGATGTTATTAACACATTAGCCATCTTATTCAGAAAGATGCCATCAGAAGTCTTCCAATCTCCTGAAAGTTTCCACAACTTATGTCCATTTGAATAGATATCATTTCCCCTACCTGTAGTAGGATCTGTCAATCCGTGCGCTGTATTTCCACTAATTGCACCTCCAGTAAAAACTACAGCTTTAGCAGATGTGTTAATAAATAAGCCTCCTCCATAAAAAGATGCAGTATTGTCAGCTATATTACCACCCAACAAATTCATCGAACCATTCATGTAAATCCCAGCACCTGTTTGAGCCGAATTGCCAGTAACTGATGCGCTGTCCTTAATTGTGACTGTTGAATTAGTTCCAGCAGCCATAATACCTCCCCCAACAGTTGTAGAACGAGTATTTCGTATGCTTGCGTTTCCTTGCATAATTAGGCTAGCATTATCAATCAAACGAATTCCAGCACCCTCATTGTTTGTATAATTATTCTCAACAATGCTTCCCATATCCATTATAAGTGTTCCTGAGTCTTGTACATTAATCAGAGCTGATAAAGACTTTCTGTTTGAATCAACTGAACCGTCCTCTTTTCTCAATGTTCCATCAAACACTATATTTTTAATCGTTAGTGAACCAGTTCCCATCACTGTTGCCAACATTTCATCTTTTCCTAATGCACTCTTTACCGTAACTCCTGGTTTGTTTGTCAAATCCCAGACTTGAGTATCATATATCATTGCTGTAGACATGCACCAAATCGTTCCTCCGCTAGCTACCAGTTCTTGTGCTCTGGCAAAGTTTACAACAGGCTCTTCTGTTGATGATCCACTGTTACTATCATCACCATTATACCATTAACTCCCATCTAAATAGACATCATTCAAGCCACCTTCTGCTATAATTGCAGGTGTTGAAAATATGGTGCAAATTATCATCGCTGCTAGTACACAGAACATTAACTTTACACTCGATTTTTTGTTCCTCATAGTTTTATCTCTCCTTTTCGCTTTCGCTCAATCAAATACATTTGTAACCCGATTTAAAACTGTTGCATTATATTATTCACTACACTTCCATCCTAATAATGCGAGTACACCCTGACCTTTTTACTTTTTGTTTTCATTCTAAATTTCACCTGCTACTACACCTCCCAGAAGAATGGATTGCTATTAAGTAGTTCATCCTAATATATCCCTCTTCTTATATTTACTATATAAGTATACAATACTGTGTGTCGACAAAAAAACCATTAAATGGATTTTCAATGGTTTTTTTATTTACTAGAAATTACTTCTAAGCCTCCGCGCGTAAATTCGCTCCAACTAAATTGGGACATATACTCTCCATGATACGCATTGATTCCAAGGTTATCTCCTTGTAACCAATCATAATAATCACAGGCAACATTGCTTGTTGCTATTGCCATGACACCACGACTTTTATAGATAATATTCTCTACACCAAACTTAGAAAGAGTTTTGATTAAATCAGAACGTAAATCGCGTAAATAAGAACTTTTTTTATAATTACTTGCATCATCCTCCCATAAATTTGCTATGATTTCGCCATTTGTACAAAACGATCCTTTTCGATCTACTAAAAATGCAAGTAATTCTTTAGTTTTTTTATACATAAATTTGACAGGTTGTCCTTCTATAAATATTTCAAAATTACCAAAACATTGAATCCAAACATCATGAGTCTTAAAAATTGATATAGAATATCGCAAATTATCTAATTCATTTTTTATCTTTTCTTTCGTAACTGGTTTCATAACATATCCGCTACTATGAATGTTAAGTGCCTGTATAGCATATTCTTTGTACGCAGTTACAAAAATAATATTTATTCTTGGATTTGTTATTTTTAATTGTTTAGCAAGCGAAATTCCATCAAGCTCTGCCATATCAATATCTAGAAAGGCTATTTCACATGCCTCTTTGGCATGGAAATCCAAGGCTTCCTCTCCTGTATTGAATCCGAACACCTTTTCTTTTGGTAATGATTCTTTTATGGAATTAACCAACAGATTTAAAGCTATTCTTTCATCATCTACTGCAATAATATTCATTGTGTGATTTCTCCTTTGGTATACGCATGGATACGATTGTACCTTTATGAACTGTACTTTCAATGTGAATGGTTCCTTTGCACATCGCAAATAATCTCTCTTGTACATTTTTCAAGCCTATATGTGTTCTATCATCTGTTGGCTGTGATTCTGTATCGAATCCAACACCATCATCAGAAATTACGATTTCAAAACATTCTATTTTTTCTCGTGATGAAATTGTAATTGTTCCTCCATTTCTTTTTTTGAGGATACCATGCTTTACTGCATTTTCTACGATTGGTTGTACTGTGAGAGAAGGTATTAAGAAATCCTGTGCTTGAATGTCAAATGAAGTTCTCAATTTTTCTTCAAAACGTACTTTCTCAATATTAAGATATAGTTTGATGTGTTGAAGTTCATCTTTAAAAGGGATAAGATTTGTTTTGGTTAAAGCGTCTAAATTATGTCGTAGATAATCTGCGAATTCTGCAGTAACCTTTTTTGCTTCCTTTGGATTTTCATCACACAAACCACAAATTGTGGTTAAAGTATTATATAAAAAATGGGGCTGTATCTGACTTAATAAAACAGCAATTTTGCTTTGGATAAGTTGATTTTCTTGTTTTTCCAACCGCGCTTGTTGGTCTCGTTGCAATACTACATAAATCCAAATTAACGCTAGGGATACAGAAAGGAAAATCTGTGGCCCATCCCAAAAAAAGCGTAAGATAAGTGCAATTAATGGGAAGATGCAATAACTAAGTAATGCCCATAATTCACTTATACTTAGTAATTTACGACAACGTAATAAAACAAACATCCAAAAGAGGCAACCCACCCCCCAAATGAGATGTCCAAGCCAATATACTTTATGAAAATTTAAAGACTCATGACTGGTTTGTAAATTTATTGCACTTGAAACCCCATTTGTACAAATAAGAATAGTCCATACCACAATGGCCAACAAAGTAAAAAAATATAAAATATATATATATTTTCGTGAGATGGTTTCTCTTTGGGAAAGAATTGAGAAGATAAAGAAACAAAAAACAGCATTTCCAATTAAGGATAAAATAGTGGGGATAACGGATAGAAAAATCAATAGCAGAGGAAAGTTTGTGTATTGGCAGAAGAACCAACGCATTGCATCTAAAACCAATACCAAAGCATGGCATATAATGATAAAGGTAAGCCTTTTTTCAAAAATAGACTTAGTGCTTGTTTGATGCATGCCCACATATAGTATTAGAATTATCATTGCTGCAAATATTTCAAGACATCCGTTTGCAAGTTCCAAAATCATCACCATTTCGGCAGTTGCCGCCCCTTCAATAGGTAGTATACTATATTTTGATAGTAAATTTTAAATTATCTAAATATTTAGTTACATTTTAAAAGGCTTTCTTATATTGTAATATTATATATGAATACACATTTTCTTTCAATGTTTCTAGAGTATAAAGAGCGCATTCTAGAGTTAGAATTTCTTTTTACATTTTCGCAGAGGACTGTTCAAGTATAAAACAAAAAGGAATGGACATCACCTATTGGTATTTCCATTCCTTTTTAAGGTTTCATATCTTTAAACTGCTCCATCCGTGTTGTTTCTAGTTCTTGTAATTCTGTAAACATATCTGTTAAACCTTTTGTATCATAATTCGACATTTATTAACAATCGGTCTGTTCTTCCTTTTCCATCTTCAAATGGATGGACATGCTCAAACATAATATCAAGTTATATTTTGTCAATGAACCGAGTTACATACAGAGTATATCAGTAGTTCTTTCCTGTTTCTATCTTGTTGGCATTTTAAATTCTACAAGTGCTTTGTTCAAAAAGTCATTAAACCCTTGCATCGCTTTGAACTTTTCCACTGCAAGATTTAAAAACGTTTCACTATCCATAAGTAAATTATCTTCCACATAGTACTCTAAGTAAAAACTCTTATACTTCAAATAGGAGGCCATAGGATGTTCCTTATCATATCCTCTTGGTACATTTTTAAGTGATGTCCCTTTCAATGTAAAATGTTCACAAAAGGATGGATTTGAAATAATCTTTAGAAACTCATCCCCATGATTACCTATATAATCTCGAATCATTGTTGTTGCATTTGTAAACATATCTGTAAATAAACCACCACCTAAAAAGCTCATATCTTCAGGACTGATAGAAATATAATACCCTACTGGAATTGGGTATTTACCCTTTGATGAAATATGTGCACGAAAGGTTGGATTATAGGGCGATTTATCATTGCTAAAACGAGTATCTCTTACCATTTTAAAAGTAAGGTCTTAAGGATTATGAAATAGTACACTTTCATCAAACTCACCGATTCTTATAATGAATTCTTGTAGAAAGGCTTCAAATTCCTTCTCTGCCATCTTACGCTCTTCTTTATGTGCCGCATACCATTCACGACAATTGTTTCTTCTTAGTTCTAACAAATAATCTAATATGATGTTCATGTTCATTGCATAGGTTCTCCATTCTCAAAATGAAGCATCTTCTCCATAGGCTTTGATTGTAATAGTTGTTTTAAAAGTTCTTTTGATTGTATCGTAGATTTATACTTTGGTAATTCATCAAATACAATTGTTAAATCATCAAGTAAATCCATTGTCTCTTTATATTCTGTTAATACGTTTAATTTTAAAAATTCTAAATTCGCAGGCTGTAAACGATGTTGTTTGATTGCATATTCAATTCGTTTCTCGCAACAACAATACCCACTCTCGCTTAACCCACAATGCTCACTTAGAAAATCTGCGACTTTCTTTCTCGCTCTAGATAATTTTTGACGATAGTTTTCTGGTGTTAAATCCAATACTTCTCCTGCAACTTTACTATCAATTTTAAACATCGTTCCCAATATAAAAATACATCGTGTTTTTGGGTCTAAACATTGAAGTAACACATTGGTACAAGAGAGCTTCAACTCTTCCGCTAACACTTCACGCTCTATCCCCAACAAAACCTCTTCACTATCTTCTATAAAGCCTGCTTTGATGTCATTCGCATAAAAATCAAAGTCTAGTGGATACTTTGAGAACATATGCTTTTTATAATCAATCAAATAATTTGTTGCGATGCGATACACCCATGTCTTAAACGAAGACTTTCCTTCAAAGGAAGACAAGTGCGTAAGCATACGTATCAAAATATCCTGTGTTGCATCTTGGGCGTCAGCGACGCCTCCTAACATCCTTAAAGAAAGATTGAATAAAAATCCTCCACCTCCAGAATTAACGCTTCTAATGCCTCGTTATCACCCTCTAATGCTTTTGCTAAACATTCTTCTAATTTTTCTTTTTCCATATGTAAACTTCTCCTTTTCACTTATTAGACATCTTTTTCATAAAGTTGTGACAGAATTTCATATATTATTTTATATTCCTATATAAAAAGTATAGCATATTAAGAAAACACAGAAAAAAAGAATAACACGGAATCACCTTACGTTTCCAAACGTGACCTGTGTTATTCTCTTATTAAATTAGTTATGGCAAGCAAAATACGCTTCATCCTCTACTGGTTCTAACCATTCAGTATTTCCACCCTCTGCAGGGATTTCAATCGCTACATGCGCAAACCAACGATCTTGTTGTGCTCCATGCCAATGTTTTACTTCGGGGGCAATATAAACGACATCCCCCATCTTTAACATTCTAGCATTGCTTCCTGCTTCCTGATAGATTCCTTTTCCACCAGTAACCAAAAGAATTTGTCCACCTTTATGATGAATATGCCAATTATTTCTACAGTTTGGTTCAAAGGTAACATTACCTACACTAACCCCTTCCATATTCAACATGTTCAAATAACTTTGTCCTGTAAAGTACTTCGCAAAGGCATCATTCTTATCCCCTGTCTCAAATACTTCTACACCCAAATCTTTCATCATTTCTTCTTTGTTCATAATCAATTTCCTTTCAAACATTACTCGTATTAACAAACCCTACCTTCTCTAACCATCCCATCACGCTTCCTCGTAACATTTTCCCACCATCTCCTTGTATTTGTAAGGCTTCTTTTACATGTGCACTTGGACAAAGTTCTTGAATTGTTTTATCCGCATGCCCCATTCCTCCTCCACCATGTGTAATAAATGGAAGAATAATTTTATCTGTAAAATCATATTTGGTTAAAAATGTTGAAACCACAGGTACAACCGTACCACACCAATTTGGCGATCCTACATAAATGGTATCATATGCATTGATATCAAACGGTATTATTTCTATTTCAGGTTTCATATCATTCTTTATTTCTTCACTCGCTTGTTTTACTAAACTTGAATATTGCGTAGTATATGGAACCACAGGTTTGATTTCACATAGATCACTTCCTGTAATTTCTGCGATATATTTTGAAACTGTCTCTGTATGTAAAGAGCTTGTGAAATACACAACGATTGCTTTTTTGCTCATACTATTAATCCTCCTTATGTTCATCATACTCCCTGGAGTGCACTCCATGTCAAGTACTTTGAATAAAATAGAAAGTGAGTGCATGGCACTCACTTGTCATTTATTCTTGTCCCTCATCAAATTGAGAGTTATATAACTGCGTATAGAAACCATCTTTTTTCATCAATTCATCATGATCACCGACTTCAACAATATCTCCATCTTTCATAACAAGAATTAAATCTGCGTCACGAATAGTAGATAGTCGATGGGCAATTACGAAACATGTACGATTCTTCATTAGGTTTTCCATACCCTTTTGAATTAATACTTCCGTACGAGTATCGACAGAAGAAGTAGCTTCATCTAGAATTAGAATCTTAGGATCTGCCAAGAATGCACGAGCAATTGTTAGTAACTGCTTTTGTCCTTGAGAGATATTGCTAGATTCTTCATTGATTTCTGTTTGGTATCCATGATCTAAAGTACGAATAAAGTGATCAACATACGCAGCATCTGCTGCAGCAATAACTTCTTCATCGCTTGCATCTAGACGACCATAACGTAGGTTGTCCATGATACTACCTTCAAACAACCATGCATCTTGTAAAACCATACCAAATAAAGAACGTAAATCAGCGCGTGTATATTCTTTAACATCTGTACCATCGATATAAATAGTACCGCTATTCAATTCATAGAAGCGCATCAATAGTTTTACGATGGTTGTCTTACCAGCACCAGTAGGTCCAACAATCGCAACGCGTTTTCCTGCATTGATATACATAGAGAAGTCGTTGATAATAATTTTATCTGGAGTATAACCAAAGTGTACATTTTCAAATGTTACAGTTCCTTGGATTAGAGATTCTCCTGTTTCATCTACGATTGCTTTTGGTGTCGTTGTTTCCGCAACTTCTTCCTCTTCTTCTAGGATTTCAAAGATACGTTCTGCACCAGCTGCGGCAGATTGTAAAGTGTTCATAACTTGTGCTAGTTGAGAAATTGGTTGGTTAAGTCCTCTTACATACGTAATGAAGGCTTGGATATCACCAACTGTGATTCCTCCTCCTGCAGCTAACCATCCACCTAATAAACATACACCAACGTATCCTAAGTTTCCAACAAATTGGGTAATAGGCATCATCATACCTGATAAGAACTGAGATTTCCATGCAGTTCCATATAGGTTATCGTTATGTTCATTGAATTCACGTACGGAACGTTCTTCTCCATTGAAGGCTTTCATAACGACGTGTCCACTATACATTTCTTCTACATGTCCATTTACATCAGATAAATATTGTTGTTGACGTTTAAAGTAAATCTGGGATTTCTTAACGATAATAGATACAAATACTAGAGACAATGGAATAACACAAATTGCCATTAAAGTCATTTGCCAACTGATTGTTAACATCATGATTGGATAACCAATCACCATAACAATTGATTGTAAACCTTGTGACATAGATTGGTTTAATGACATCTGTAAAGTATCAATATCATTGGTTACACGGGATAATACATCACCATGAGATCTTGTATCAAAGTATGAGAATGGAAGAGCATTGATTTTCTTTGCAATCTGTTCACGTAGTTGGTAAGATAGCTTTTGAACAACAGCAGCGATGGTAATACCAACAACGTATTGAATGAAGGAACTAATCAAATAGATTCCTACTAATAATACGATGATTTGAAGAATATAATCAAAATCGATACCACCAGTACCTCGGGCTAGTTTTTGAAAACCAGTAATCAATTCATCGGTAGCCTTCGCCAGTATTTTAGGTCCCAGTATTGTTAATACAACAGAAATGACAGTAAATATGATAGAAGTAATCATGCGTCCATAATATGGACGAAGTAACTTAATCAATTTCTTCATTGTCCCAGAGAAATCTTTGGCTTTTTGTACAGGTGCGCCTCCACCCATTGGTCCATGCCCTGGACGGCCCATAGGTTGAGCTTGCTTTTCTTTACTCATTTCCCAGTTCCTCCTTTGACAATTGACTATATGCAATTTCTTGATATACTTCACAGTTTTTCATAAGTTCATGATGCGTACCAATACCAGCTACACGTCCCTTATCTAAAACTACGATGCGTTCCGCATGCATAATAGATGAAATTCGTTGTGCAACTAATAATACGGTTGCGTTTGTTTTCTTTGTTAATTTATTCAATTCTCCACGTAATTTGGAATCTGTTTTAAAGTCCAATGCACTAAATGAGTCATCAAAGATATAGATTTCTGGTTTATTAACTAATGCACGAGCAATGGATAAACGTTGTTTTTGCCCACCAGATACATTGGTTCCACCTTGTGAAATTGCAGTTGCATATTTCTCAGGTTTTGCGTCAATGATTTCTGTTGCTTGTGCAATGCGTGCAGCATCATCCAATTCTTCTTGTGTTGCATTTTCTTTTGCATAACGAAGATTACTTTCAATATCACCAGAGAATAAGACACCTTTTTGAGGTACATACCCAATCTTTTCACGTAAGTCATGTTGTGAAACATCACGGATATCTACACCATCTACACATATCATTCCCTCTGTTACATCAAAGAAACGCGGTACTAAATTGATAATTGTAGATTTTCCACTACCAGTACTTCCAATGAACGCTGTAGTCTCTCCTGGTTTTGCGGTAAAGTTGATATCATGTAAGACATCTTCTTCAGCTCCTGGATAACGGAAGCTTACATTTTTGAAGTCGATAAAGCCTTTTTGATTTTGATTGAATGTTTTAGGTTGTTTAGGATCTTGAATACGAACTTTGCAGTTCAATATTTCTAAACAACGTTTTGCGGATACACTCGCACGAGGCAATATAACTGCGACCATAGCAATCATTAAGAACGCCATGATAATTTGCATAGAGTATTGAATAAAGGCAAGCATATCGCCAACCTGAATACTTCCACTCTCGATTTGATGTCCACCAAACCAAATAATAAGTAAAGAAGCTCCATTCATTACCATCATCATAGCTGGCATCATGAAAGACATCGTACGGTTAATGAATAATTGATTCTTCATGATTTTTCCATTTACATCATTGAATTTTTCTTCTTCATATTGTTGTGTGTTAAATGCACGAACAACTGGCATACCATCTAAGAATTCGCGTGTAACGCCATTTAATTTATCAAGTAATTTCTGTGACATTTTGAATTTAGGCATTGCAACTACCATCAATACACCAATTAAGCTTAGTAGTACTATGACACAAAGTGCAATGATCCAAGTCATTTCTGCACCAGAATTAACGACATGTAAGACTGCCCCAATCCCAATAATAGGTGCATAGATAACAATACGTAAGAACATGATAATTACCATTTGTATTTGTTGAATATCATTTGTTGTTCTTGTGATTAAAGAGGATGTTGAGAATTTATTGAATTCTTCATTGGAAAAGCTTTCTACTTTCTCAAATACATTTTTACGTAAGTTTCTAGATAATCCTGCACCTACACGAGATGCAAGCAATCCTACTAAGATAGCACATAGTGCACTACCTAATGCAATTCCAAGCATTTTTGCACCTGCAACTAGAATATATTGATTTTGCATAGTATCTGTATCAATTCCAATTGCTTTGTATTCTGCTTTTACAAAGGATGCACCTGCTGCACCAGCAACACTTGTACCCATAGATTCTAAATTCTTATCGATTTCTTTTTCTGCTTCATCGAAACCAGTCATTTTATCTGCTGGAATCATAGAGAAAACAAGGTATGGATCTGTAATGTTTTGGGCTTTCATCATTTGGTATACAGGAGATGTTTCATCATTGAACATCTTGTATACATCACTTTCCTTATCCTTCAACATTTGGTTGATGCCTGTTACCATAAGTTCGGACTTGATAAGGGAAGCATTCAATTTATCCCTTGTAGCCTCATCTATTTCTTTTAATTCATATACATTTTGTTTTTCTAAAACAGGATAGTCATCCTTTTGTTCTTGTGATGCTTGATTGCTTGTTAACAATGTATAATTGTCTTCAAACAACTTCTTATCCGCATCCTTCATAAACATCGCTAGATGTTGATACTCACTTTCTCGAATGACTTCTGGTACACCATCTTCAATTCCACTCTTGGAGATACCAGTATCCACGATATCTGACATATAATCTGGTAATGCCAGTTCACATTGTGCTTGTCCAAATAATAGCGCAATGATTACAATCAGTGAGAGTGTAAACGGCTTTAAGTATTTCACTAACTTTAACATGTATGATCTCCTTTCTTACAATGTTCCTTCTTCATTTGTTTGAAGTGTTCTCTACACTTTTCCAAAATACGAATCAGTGCTTGAGAATCTTCTTCTCCAAGGATTTCAATGAATTCAACGAGTTTCTCCGTAACATGTTCTTCATTCTTTCCAATAACCTCCATGCCTGTATCACTAACCTTGATATAGACACTTCTACGATCATTTTCTGGAATTACACGTTCAATCCACTGATTCTTTTCTAGACTACGCATCATTTGTGATACGGCAGCTGGTGTTACATTGAAATATGTGCTAATATCGCTCATCTTCATTAAGTTACCGCCTTGTACGATGTAATCCAGAATCATTAGATCACGATTTCTTATGCCATGATGTTCTTCAAAAGCAGAAAACCGGACGCTTTCTCTACGCATCATGTAGAACATGTGATAAAGTCTTCGGACAATCTCCATCTCATCCATTTCAACACTTCCTCTCCGATAGTTAAGTTACTTAACAATTAACTATGTTAACTATTATAGTAAGTTTTTTTTATATGTCAACACATTTACTTCACTTCACATTTTTTTCACATGGTTAGCATTCCCCGAATATAATTTTCCATAATTTCAATCGTCATAATACAAAAAAAGATGCGATTTCTCGCATCTTACTCTTCACTCTCTTCTTTTGGTTGTGCAGCTTCTATAGTTTTAAGAAACCCAACAGCTTTTTCTACAAAATACATTTTATTTCCATGATTATTTACATAACGGAAATGATTCTCTGCTTCTTCAAAATCACGATTTACAAAGGCAATCAATCCTAGATAGTAATGAGAATCCACTTTCTGGAATTCATATACAGAAGTCTTAAGTGCTTCTTCATAATGGGTTCTTGTTTTCCCAAAGTCTTGATTCATTAAATCCAATTTATTTTGTATTCCCTGCAAACATTGTGTACGCATAAGTCCCATAGGACCTTTTTGCATACGCGCACTGCTTTTTTCACATTCATCAAATTGGAACTTCACCATACTCTCATCACCTAATTGGTAATACGCATAGGACATAACGGAGTAATAAGGAAACATCATCGCGTTTTTATTACGTTCACATGTTACCATAACATCTGCCGCTAGATGAGGATCGTTTAAGTAAATCATACATTGTGCTAAGTATTGTGGTAAAGGAAAGCTTTTCTTCTTTCTGCTTTTCTTTGCTAATGCAAAGATTGCAGATGCACAAGCTTCTGGATCACACGCATCATACAATAAGGAAACAATTGGCTCTACCGCAAGTGCTTTTCTTCTAGATAATTGGAAGAACGTTAACGCATATATAACAAACGCCAACATCATCACAATCATATCATTGATCCACAAAATAACTACAAAGATTGCTAGGATACTAATGATATATAGTAAATTCATACGCAATGTATAATCCCATGCCTTCTTTGCCATTTCTTCATATTCTTCATGGTATGTATGATGCAATCGATACACACGTTCTACTTCTGCTACACTACTCACTGCATTCTTACGCAAATCATTTCTACGTCCACGATTAGGGATGGTTAACCATCCATACGCACAAACACCGATAGCTGGCAATAAGAGTACCATACCAACAACAACCATTACGGAGAACAGTGCAAAGATAATTAAATACATAAAGAAAAAAGATAAGTTGAATCGTTGAAGAGCATATGTCGTCAACAACAATCCATTAGCTGCGCTAGCACCTAGTAGTGCTCCAACAAAAAATGGTAAGAACTTCATTTCTAATATTTCTGGTTGTTTTGCCATTTCAGCTGCTTGTCGAATAACTTCATTTGCATAATCACCATACAACCATCCAAACATAATTGCCCCAAAAACTGTGGCACCTAATAACCATCCTAAATGTTTTTTACATTGATATTTCCACATAAGTATACCTCGTTTAACTGTAACATATGATACCACACTTCTAAAAAAAGAAAAAGGAAAACACTGTTATCCTGCTACATTTTGCAAAATTTTATGTATTCTTAACACAATTTCTCATATTTCTCAAAAACGAGTCCCTACTTTGTGAGCAAGAGATACAAGAAAATGCCAGATAGAACTTCATCTGACATTTTCATAGTATTCCTATTCGCTTTTTACTTCCCTTCCATTCATCATATTACGACATCCATAAATAATAAGCGCAGATATCACGAAATTCATCAATAAAGATAGCATTGATGTCATCAAGATCAAAGTCGTATTAAAGACTCCAAGATTGAACATAACCACAATCAAAACAATGCTAGGAATTGCGGCTAATCCACAAATCAACATGCGTATCATGTTTTCCATAAGGGCATTATTACGACTCTTTAATAGTCTTGTCGCAAGTACAGAAGCGGCAATAAACAAACATGCATATCCAGCTAACATAATATAGTATTGTATGGCATCCATAATACTTCCCTGTAATAAGACCATCCCAACAATCACTGGGAAGAGGATAACAATCATATTCTTTACAATATAAGGTAATACTAAATACATTAACTTGCGTAACGGTTTATCTGGAATCAAATAGATTTGATAGTTATTCATCTCTTTCATAAATTCTGAATTCTGTGTTGTTAAAAACAACCAGAAGATAATCATATACATAAAGAATCCAAACCCTAAATCCGCTATCATCGCAATAACTAGATAAACACCTAAGAAAATAAAATCTTGAAATTGAAGAAAAGAATTTGTCTTCTTCATGAGCAACATATTCTTAGAATAAATGGCAGCTGCACCTTCTTTAAAGTTCGATTTCACATCACGTACTTTTTTATCATTCATACTTGAACGATTTCCAGCTTTTACTTCCTTGTAGCGTTTTGTAAATTCGATGGCATCTTCCATCGCTTTCTCCACAAACTCCCCCTTATAGTTACACATAAGTACATAGATACCTATACAAGAACCAACCAATAGGAACAAACCTATAAACATGTACATCATATTTCCCATTATGCTATTTACCAATATCAGTTTAATCCAACCAAACAATGGTACGAAATAAAACAAATCAGAGTCTAAGAATTTCATGACTCCATCTTTTAGGATAAAATCATTTTGCGCAAGACTGTATATAAAGATAGCAGCTACAAGAACTGCATATAACACAAGGATATAAATGGATAAATGTTTATATTTCTTATCTTTCACACTTAATAAATACACATAATAATATAAGATTGTGAAGAAGAAATACACTAAAGAATGAGCAAGAAAGTTTAAGAATAAAAACCCTACGCTATATTCTAAAGAACTTCCCAACATCACCATCATAAATAAGGACACAGCTCCACAAAGAAGAGATCCTACAATGGATTGTGACATAATAAACTGCATCGCATGTTTACGTTTAAATGGCCCTGAAAACAAATAAAATGCATCGTTTTCCATAAAAAGTGATTTTCTTGTCTGCATTAACATCATCGTAACCATAAGTGCAGTAAATCCGATACCAACAAAAATTACACCATTGATTGCGTTAATATTCATAACGGATAATGCAATATCTGGTTTCATCAACAACCCTATAAACATCCCACCATACACAAGAATCAAGAAGATTGCGAATAATGCAGATCCTAATTTAGAGAATACATTACGAATATTTCCCTTCATCCGCAGAAAATAGAGATAGATCAGTGCCTTCATTTCTATTCACCATCACTATCTGTACAAGCAAAGAAGATTTCCTTTAGATTTTCTTCCCCTTTTTCATTTCGATTCAAATGACGTACAATTTTACCTTTGTTCATGATATAAGCTACATCCCAAAATTCATCAAAGATATCAATGATATGGGTAGATACAAAAATGGCAACCCCTTCTTCTTTTAACTTAATCAACAATTGCAAGGTATCTTCAATACTTGCCGGATCTAATCCCACCATTGGTTCATCAATCAATAATGTTTTAGGAGAAATAATAAGGGCAAGTAACATACTTACTTTTTGTTTCATCCCTTTGGATAGTTCTTTTACTACTTTTTTACGCTTTTCTTCTAGTTTGAACATGTGAATATAGGTATCTGCTTTTTCTTTATAATCTTTACTACGATATGCTTTACCAATGAATTCGACATGTTCATCAATGGTTAATAAATCATATAGTACAGGTGCTTCTGGAATATATCCAAAACTACGTTTTGCATCTAGGGTATCATTCTTATACCCATCAATGGTAATTTCTCCTTTAAACTCTAACAAATTGGTAATACTTTTGATGGTCGTAGACTTACCTGCCCCATTAGGACCTAATAAAACGGTAATCTCTCCATCCTTTGCACAAATATTTACGTCTTCCAATGCTTTAAATGAACCATAATGCTTATTTAAATGTTTTACCTCAATCATGATGAACCCTCTCTTTCATTTGTTTTTCTTTCCCTACACGATAGAACCCGTGAAGCGATCCTATGATAAACCATAGTGCAACAACTAGCACAAACAACATAAATATATCTTTATCCCACATGAGAACATAACAGATAAGAAATCCTATTCCAAACAACAATTGCACGGCATAATATCCATAAGAACGTACATTCATATTGCCTTGTTTCCCTTTCACTCGCAAATAGCAAGCGATTGCCATCGTGATTCCACCTGCCAATAAGCCACCTGCGCCTGCCGCAAACCATATGCTTCTAGTGGTTGTTGTTAAATACGCGCAAAGTAGACCAAGCGCAATACATACAATACTTACAAAAAAGGAAGTTCGATATTGTTCACTTCTAGTTGCGACTTCACTATGAAGTGGAATCGTACCAGTAGGAGCTACGAAGAAGTTGAGGCCATTTTGCCATTTACCAACCAAACTCCAACCACCTTCTTCAAAAAAAGCTAAATAATCTTCTTTCTCCTCTTTTTTTACTTTTTGAATATCATAACTAAAGATTAGATCTTGTGGTTCTTCTTTATGAAGCTCATAAAATACAAGGAATTTTAACTTTCGAAAAATCCAACCATCAAGTGCATATTCATGTAACATATTCATATCTTTGTTATCTGAAAATGCCAATCCGCTACAAAATATATACTTCCTATTCTTCATACCCTTCCTCCTCTAATATACGTCTACCATCTTCCACCATATGCCTTCTTCGTTTATATTCTTGTCTAAGAATAACAAACCCTTCTTCCGTAATCTTATAGGTTTTCGTACGATCATCTGAAGTCTGTGAAATCCAATTTGTCTTATGAAGTTTCTTTAATAACGTATACAAGGTGCCAGGCCCTATGACGACATTCTTATCTGTCATTTCTTCAACAAATTTCATAATTGCATACCCATGACGTTCTTTTACAAGGGCAAGCAAGATATAATACATGGAATCTGTTAGTTGTTCACTATCTACTACGTTATTTTTTGACATATAACCTCCTTGCACTATATATCCAATCACGATATATCCATTATAGATATAGTCTATCATTTCATATACTTCGTGTCAATAAAAGATACCCTATTTTTACTCATCTAAATATAAAAATCCTCCTATCTTACGAACAGGAGGATCTATTTGTTCTATTGTAGTTTTTCTTCCACATCTTGACAATGCTTTACGCGCTTATCTTTTGCGGCCAAACCAATAAATGTAGTTTCCGATGGTACATCTGTGATAACAACCGCATTCGCACCAATTTTTGCGTTGTCACCAATATAAATATTTCCAAGACATTTCGCACCCGCACCAATCATAACATGATCTCCTACGGTAGGATGTCTTTTCGCTTGTTGTTTTCCTGTTCCACCAAGAGTTACCCCATGATAGATTTGGCAATCATCACCGATAACTGCAGTTTCACCAATCACAACACCCATGCCATGATCAATTAACAAACCTCTTCCTATTTTCGCTCCTGGATGAATTTCAATTCCTGTCCAAAATCTAGCAATATTCGAATTGAATCGAGCTAAGAAGAATAAATGATGTTTATAATAGAAATGCGATACACGATGAAACGCCAATGCTTTGATATGAGGGTACAACAACAACACTTCTAATTTCGAGTGTGCCGCTGGATCATTTTCAAGCGAGCGATTTAAGTTATGATTGATATCTCTTAATACACGAAACATCTTAATCAAATTCCAGCATAGAGAGATATTTCTCTCCACCATCTGGTGCAATCGTTACAATGTTTTTACCTGGATTACGCCACGCTAAGCGTCTTGCTAAAGCAATGTTTGCTCCAGATGAAATACCTACTAGTATTCCTGTTTGTTTCGCAAACGCCACTGTTTCCTTAATCGCTTCTTCACTAGATATTAACATAATATCATCGCATAATTCGCGATCAAAATTCTTTGGTATAAAGTTTGCGCCAATCCCTTGAATCTTATGAGGTCCTGCTTTTTGACCACTCAAGATTGCGCTTGTTTCTGGTTCTCCAGCATAGCATAGAATATTGGGGTTGTGTTCTTTTAAGCGTTTCGCAACGCCACTAAAAGTTCCCCCAGTTCCAATACCAGCCACAAAGATATCTACACGATCCATTTGTTCTAAGATTTCTTTACCAGTAGACTCGTAATGCGCAAGCACATTATCTGAGTTTTCAAATTGACCTAAACTCTTTGCATTCGCATGCTCTTTCTTATATTCTTCCATAGCATCGATTGCCCCTTGCATTCCAAGTGTTGCAGGAGTTAACACCAACTGTGCTCCATAAGACTTCACAAGTTGACGACGTTCAACGCTCATACTTTCAGGCATAAAAATAATCACAGGAATTCCAAACACAGCACCTAACATTGATAAAGCAATTCCAGTATTTCCACTTGTTGCCTCAACAAGTACACTATTTGGTTCAATGCTTCCATTCTCCATTGCCTTTGTTAACATCCATAAGACAGCGCGATCTTTCACACTTCCTCCGGCATTAAATTTCTCAAGTTTTACATAAATATTTGTATTCTCTATATGGTATAGTGGGGTATTCCCAATCAACGTAACAGTTTGTTTCATAGTTTTCTTCCTCCTTGTCTGTTTGTTGTTTTTATTGCTTTAGCAACAACATCGACCGCGAATAAGAAAACTTCCACATTTGAAACCATTTTTATCAAACAAGTGCATCACCATAGTTTACCCTCCATTCGCTTTCTAACAGTATATTCAAAAGTGTGAAGAAAAGACATCACAAATCTTTTGTGTATTTATTATGCCATAAATTCAAATAAAAAGAAACTAATATGATTTTATTTTCTGAAAGAAAATGAAAACGCACATCCTATATATATAATTCCTAGTGAAAAGATGAGCTGATAACCCATCTTTCCTTTCTATGCTATGTACTTGTTTACTTTTGAACATCACTGTATCATACAAGATCATCCCTACATTAATTCTTCAAGCCTTCCTGTTTGTATCGCATTGATGTTTTGTTGGATTCTTTCCTTTGACCAATTCCACCATTGGATATTCAATAATGTAGTAATTGTTTCTTCTGAAAATCGTTTCTTTATTTCTTTCGCAGGTACACCGCCTACAATTGTATAAGGAGGTACATCCTTTGTCACAACTGCACGTGCTGCGATGATTGCCCCATCTGCAATGTTCACCCCTGCCATAATAACTGCTTCATATCCAATCCATACATCATTCCCAATCATGATATCCCCTTTATTATCCCAAGATTGAGTAACTTCTTTTTTATCCAAATCCCATTCTTCAAAAAATAACGGAAATGGATACGTAGATAATGAGTTGCGTGTATGGTTCGCACTGTTGAATAAAAATTTGACTCCACAAGCAATAGAACAAAACTTTCCAATGATTAACTTATCCTGATTGATTGAGTAGTGATACAGCACATTGTTTTTTTCGAATTGTGTTGGATCATGCACGAAATCATTATACATTGTATAATCATCAACCATTATATTGGGATTTGTGATCACACTTTTTAAATAAACTGTTTCCATATCTCCTGTTCGGGGATAGGTTTTATTATCCGAAATAGACATATACATCCTCCTAAAATATATTATATTTTTGTTTTATGCTATTTCGGTATTTACAATACACAACCTCATAGTACCACTCCCTTTTTAATTTAATTTTTAAAAGTGTATGCTACACTACATTTTCACCTAATATAATCTTCGGCATTGTAGTTAGACAGCGATTCCAACGTTTGTAAAACTTCTCTAAGCCTAATTTACCTACTCTCGCATGGGCTTCTTCATTTTCCAATACCCAATATAAAACATAGGTAACCTTACCTACATTTCTTGTAAGACGAATAGGCAACTCCCCTTCTTTTACTGCATTAAAATCCTTTTGTCTATGCGTACGTTTTATATAATGTACATCAATGACACCTTCTTGGCTTAGATAAAATTCCGCTACTTCTTTCATCAACGCCTCGATTTCTTCTAATTTCGTTAATTTTGCTTCATAAATACATATTTCATTGAACATAAAATACCTCCACAGTTTTCATCTACATACTTCATCAAAAATACATTAACTAAATATCACTCTTTGTTTACACAGCCGTTAAAATCATATACCATTATATACTCTTGTTCATTTTCATCCCCTATTTCAAAGCCAAGATTACGATACAACTTAAGCGCATAGTTATCTTTTTGAACTGAGAGTGATGCCTTTTGATAACCTTTTGATTGTAAATACTCTAACATTTTTTTCATTAAAGCTGTGCCAATTCCTTTTCCTCGATATTGTGGATAGATGGATATTGCGAATTCGGGAACTAAAGTGTCCATACAGCGTACCCAAACTGCCCCAACAATTTTATCATCTACTTCTGCGACAAAACAATGATCATCCTTTTCTTTACCAAAATTGTTAATGTACCTCCATAATGAAGGCTCTTGAATGATTGTTCTCGGTGCTAAATGATGTATATCTCTTTGAAAAATCGCTTCATATAAAAAATCTGTCAATAACATAACTTCATTGTTTTCTATCCTTCTAATATTCATCTTTATACCTCTACATTGTCTACTTAATCAAGATGTGCCGATTGCTTTTATCATCCAATCATCTAAGAAATCAAGTTGTTCCTTGGTATGAAACCAGTGCTCTCCATCTTTCATTATTGTGAGATTGACGCTATGACACTTCACAAAGCCCTCCACTGTCTTTTGTGAAACAAGATGATCCTTCTCTGCATAAAGAATTTCCGTAGGAATATTCCATACAATCGGATTTGCTCGTACAAATGTTAAATACTCCCATGATAACGTTTCACCAAAATCCGTTTGAATTTCACCTTTTTCACATAGCTCTTTTTCACTCATATTAGCCCATGAAAGCATATCCAGAATAAGGGTTTCCATATCCAATATAGGAGATATAAACAAAGCTTTCTGTATGTGTTTTCCTTGTAACGCTAACATGGAGAAAAAAGCACCTATGCTATTGGCAATAAGATAAACTTCATCGTACTTCTTAATCAAGTTCTCATATTCTAACAGAATCTTATCTTTAACTACCCAAGGCAAAGACTCCTTATAATCTACTCCGATTATATCATACCCTCTACAGTTTTTCTTATATTGTTCTGCTTCCAAACAACTCCCACCTTGACCATGAATATATAGAATCGCCTTCATTTAGTACCACTCCTATCAAATTATCTTCATAAATTTATTTTATTTCTCTCCTACTGAGAATTCTCATATGTATTCGATGAATCAAATAGAACGATGATTATATTCTCTCTTTTCCATATGGATCATAAATATCCGTATTCCACATAACGTGTTCTCCATCTATCATTTTAATCTACTCTTATTTAACCATATTTATAAATCCAGGTATACACCCTAATAACACTCCAACGATCAAACCAAGTGCTACCATATCTAATAATACCCCTCCCATAAAGCCGACAATCAATCCCCATACTAGTGTATCTGAAACATTACTGTTTTTCCTTTGCTTATCTTTCATATTTTATTTCCTCCATAAATAGCCTACAACGTTCCCCAAGGGAACAGTCAATAGTTATTTAATAGAAAATACTCATTTAGAACCTTTATGTTATAGAATAAGTTTTTTATCACCTATATCAAATGGCTTTCTTTTTCCTTAGTTTAAAATCAATATCGACTTCTTTTGACTTTTCCATAAATGCTTCGTACATAAATTTACATTTATCTGTATCACTCCAAGTTGCAAAGTCTTTATTTGTAGTCACATTGTTCATCAACAATTTCAATACAGAAAGTTCCAATAAATTCACCGCAACACAATAGAATGTCTTTTTCCGCCCATCATTATAGTTACTAAGTAAGATGTTTAGAATCTCGCGTTTCTCCATTTGCTCACTGTTGTATGTATCGATTCCAATCGTTTTTGCTTTTTCTAAATGTTCTTTTTGTTTTCGATGCGAAATAAAAGAATCAAATTCATCAACACCATCATATTTCTTACATGGATATTCCTTGCATTCATAGCAATATTCTATATTTTCATGTTCTAAACTACACTTTGCAATTTTACATGATTGATTATGATTTCCACATCCAAGACAATGTTTGCTCAAAAACATCGGACATAAATTACAATTCAAGCCGCAAAGTGAAAATAACTGATTTCCTCTTACAAAGTCTTTCATACACATACCTCTATGTTTTTGATTACATATCTCCAAAATATTTATAAGCTGACATGATTCCTAACAATATACAAAGTATACCACAAATACACCATGATTTTTCAAATCGATATGACCATCTCTTAAAACACATGCAGGCAAAGCCAAATAAAGAAATCGCAAGAAAAGCTCTCCAAGCACGATTTCCATTTATTAAAGACAACATCATAAAAACTTGAGAAATTGCTGAGATACCTTCCAACGCAAAGCTTTGTGCTTCCATTTTTTCTTTTTTATTTCTATATAAATCATCCTCTGAAATGAGTTCATCTAAACTCGTATGTAGTTCTATTGCTAATTTTTTTGCGATAAATATATCTGGAGTTCTCGTTCCTTTTTCCCAACGACAAACACTTTGTCTTGAAACAAACAATTTATCCGCGATATCTTGTTGTGTTAGATTTTCCTTTTCCCGTAGTTCTTTTATTTTATTGTTGAATGACATACTGTAATTCCTCCTTCATATGTACAAAGGATATAATATCTCTACCTATTATAAAAGTGATTATTTGGAATTGCATTGTTTCCATATTGGTAACAACGAATATACCTCTATTTTTAGTCTAACGCATAATTATAAAAACCATTATCTTTTACTTTCGAACTTCATAAATCAAATATCAAATTATGATACTACATGATAGTCCTATTCTCTGTTGTTTTCTCCCCAAACACACAATTGATCCAAAACACTCATTAAAGATTTTCCTCGATCACTTAGACTATATTCAACCTTTGGAGGAATTTGAGGGTATTCTTTTCTGATAATGAGTTTATCTGATTCAAGTTCCTTCAAATTTAAACTAAGTGTTTTGTCTGTCACTGTTTTAAGATATCGTTTTAATTCATTGAATCGTACAACTTCAAACTCCATTAAGCAATAAAGGATCACCATCTTGTGTTTTCCTGATATGATTGATAACGTATAGCTAAATCCTGAATCTTTGAAATTTGCATCCGCAATATAATTTTTTATCATTTTATACTTTCCTTTTAGATAGTACCTATCTAATAAGATGGTACTTGTACTCTTTCTATTACATGTTAAAATTATATATAAGAACAAGAACTCTGTCAATTTACAGAAGAAAAGAGGATAAGACAATGAGAAGAAAACTCGATATAACAGAAGGTATTTTTCCAATGCCAGTGTTAATGGTGGCGACTTACAATGAAGATGGTAGTGTGAATGTCATGAATGCTGCATGGGGTACTATGCAGGAAAGAGGTATTGTTGCGTTGAATTTAACAGAGTCTCATAAGACAGTAAAAAACATCAAAGCTAGAGAGGCGTTTACAGTGAGCATTGCGGATGCCGCTCATGTGGTTGAAGCAGATTATTTTGGCGTTGAGTCTGGAAACAGAGTTTCAAATAAATTCGAAAACAGTGGACTTACCGCAATGAAATCAGAGATACTAGACGCTCCTATTATCAATGAATTTCCACTTTGCTTAGAGTGTGAATTTATAGAATATCAAGATGGAAAATATGGGTGTGGTGTTATTGGTAAAGTGTTGAATGTAACAGCTTATGAAAGCGTAATGGATGGAGACAAGGTTAATATGACCTCAGTAAATGCAATTGCTTTTGATCCGTATACACATGGCTACTATAAAGTAAGCGAAAGAGTGGGTGAAGCCTTCAAAGATGGTTTGCAACTCAAAAAGAAATAAACCATGTACAAGGTCTCTTTGAAATGAGGGACCTTGTCGTTTCAAGGAAACACAGCAGTAGAGTTGGTGTGCTTTTTTTTACTCACAAAATAACAATGAGTAAAACTACAACAATCAACCTCTTCCGTATGTGTTTTTTTTCATCTTCTAGTATTTTATAATTATCCTTTTGTGGAAATAAAAACACTAGAGCAAACCTCTAGTGCATTACACTTAGATAAATCTAAATTTATTTAGTTCTTTTTATATGTGTATACATCAACAGATACAAGTTCTTGACCGCCCCAATTTTTTTCTTGTGCAGTATAGTCCTCTTTTACAAACCCATTATTTAATAATACTTTAGATGAATACAGATTTTCTGGCATTACAAACGCTTTAAGTGTTGTAATACCAATCTCATTTATTAAATATTCCACCATCAACTTTAAAGCATTTGATGCGATTTTTTATTCCAATAATCCTCGTTCAATCGATAACCTACTGTTATTTTGTTTATTCTCTTTTTGTAGTCAAACATTTCTGCTAAACCTACAAGATTATTAGGATCATCTTTCAAATATATTCCTGCAATTATTTGCTTTTTCTTCTCAAAATCTCTTCCGCCAATATTTCTGATTATGGTCTGTAATGTTTTATTGCTCTTCTTATATAAAAATAGTGGTACATACTTGTATATATTGTCATTATGACTAATCTTAAATAATGCTACAACATCACTTGCATCCATTTTTTTTATAATCACTTTTTCATTTTCTAAATATGGAAATACATCAAATAATTCTGCCATAATTACCTCCACAAATTATAATTTTTTGCCTATATCTATTTCACAAATTGAGAATAGTATATTAAACAAACTCAGCGATTACTATTTCGTTTCCATCGATATCATGTAAGCGAACTTCATAAGTTCCCCAATCATATCTGATGGCATCAGGCAACACAACACCTTTCTTCTTCAAACGCTCCATCGTTATATCAAGATTATCTGTTTGAAAAACAAATGATTGATATCCAGTTGGCTGTGCATCAAATACATTACAATCCCATATGCAAAGAGTAGGTGCATGTTCTGTAAAGCCTAGATAAACTCCATTGTATTCATCTACATCTGTCTTGATAAACGGTATTTCTAATACATCCCTATAGAACTGAATAAGTTCTTTTGCATGCTTGGAAAAAATATTTGTACAATAATACCCTGTTATCATCTTCTTACCTCCACAACATTTCATATGATCGTTAAATATTTTAAAACCTATCTCTACAAACTGAAGTTTTAAGAATTTGTGTTACGCATACGTTCTTTAGTCAGTACACTCATATTGCTCTTGTATCATCACATTCCACATTTTCATATTGAATATCAACCAGTTCAACATCTTCCATAGACTTTAGATTACAAGTTCCCTTGGCAGTAACAGTGATTCTCAATAATTGACTTTTTTTACACCATGCAGACAAAATAGAATTGATTGTAAAGGTCACGATGTTGTGAGTGTTTTCTTGTGTTATAGTTTGAATTTCAATTTCACTATCAAAATCTTCCACAAAATTAATACGGTTGATTAAAGAACCCAAGTCATCGATATAGTGTATTTCACTTAACATCCTAGGTAAATTTTCTATTCTTTCTAAATATTTTGATGCTAAGTTCCATACAGGTTCTTCAACATCATCTTTGGTTAATTGTTCCAAAATCTAGTTCCTCCCATTATATAAAAGTATATTCAATACAGCTTCAAACTTCTTCAGCCTTGTGGAATCATGTTCTTTAAAACTGTTTCTTCATCAGCATACCATTTACTCCAATCGTCTTGATGCTCTGTTAGCGAATTGGGAAGTAACTACCATAATCCTTACAAACTCATTGTAGATAAATCCTTGCCCTTAACGAACCTCCAGAAATGGAATTACGTAATCGTTTGTTTCTTTTCTTTATAATGATATACCCCAGTCACCAAAGTCATATATACCGCTACCATGATGGAGCTTTCCATCTATGTTCAGGGATTCTAATTCTTCTTTTATACGGTGTAAAATCTCAGGTTGTATATCTAATGAATGATGTCCTGGGAATACTCTTTTTGTAGGTAACGCTAAAATCCTCTTTAATGAAACAAGATATTCTTGTGGGTCGGTCGATGGATAATTGGCAAACAAAGTATCTTTATATACTAAATCACCAGTGAATAAGTAGCCTGTATTCCTCTCCCAAAAACATAAGTGTCCAGGAGCATGTCCTGGTGTATGCAGGACTTCAATTTGACGATTGCCCAGATTAATTATATCACAATCACTTATTATTTTAGTTGGAATACCTTGAAAAATTTCATAGCTATTTATATCAAAACCAGATGGTAAATCACAGCGATTAACAACCATTCCTTTTACTACTTCCTTTGGTAATGGAAACTTTCCATTTAACCAATCTACTTCATCTTTGTGAACATAAAAGTCAGGAAAATACTTCAATCCTCCTATATGATCCCAATGAATATGTGTGGCAACTGCTGTAATAGGTTTATCAGTAAGTTTGCGCACTTCCTCATATATGTTCGAGATTCCAAGCCCTGTATCAATCAGTAAACTACTCTCATTTCCTATTAACAAATAACAATGGGTTTCTTCCCAATGTCGATACTCACTAATGATATATGTGAACTCATCTACCTGATTTACTGTGAACCAATTATCCATTGTCCAATTCTCCCTTCAGTGCCTCATTTATAACCTCTTATCAAGATATTTCTAATTGTAAGTCATTTCCATTTCTTTACTCTACAGAAATTGGCATAACCCATATTTCCATTTTTGTAGTACTTTCTACACGACTTTCATATCGTTCCACAGAAAATGGTTTTGTTGTTAATGTATGCTTTGGTAACCATGTATTAAATAAGTAACCCTGTGCCTTATAGAGTGCATCCATAACCAAACTTTCAAAGTTCTCTGCCTCAAAGGTACAGACAATATATTCTCCCATTGGTAATTCCCAGTGGTCGTATTCACAAGTATCACCATTAGAAATTGCACCTCCACCAACAAAATAATGAAAGTATCCCTCTTCTTCACAAGGATATGCGACACCAATTTCATCCCCATCTACTGACAAACGATTCATAAAAGCTTTCTTTTCATGAAATGTTTCCCAAAGTGTATATAAAGGGTCTACTCCGGATTCAATTCCAAGTCCTGCTACAAATGAAACAGGTAATTTTGTCTTCAAGCCAACAAAATGCTCTGGTACAGTTAGTTGTTTTCGTGTGATTTCTAGAATAATCCCATCGCTCACAAGTGGTACATTTTCATCAACCAGTGTATAGTTCAAAGAGAGTTCTGGCTTATTCATTTTACTAAATGTGACAGGTGTCTTAGAGTATTCCTCTGGAGTTATACCAAATGTTTCTTTAAATGTGCGAGAAAAGTGTTCGTGTGAAGCGAATCCTAAATCCAATGCTACATCTAAAATTCGCTTATTCTTTTGTAGTAAGGCTTCTGTTGCTCTTGCCATTCGAC
Organism: Amedibacillus sp. YH-ame6; assembly: GCF_053848845.1. Classification (NCBI taxonomy): domain Bacteria; kingdom Bacillati; phylum Bacillota; class Erysipelotrichia; order Erysipelotrichales; family Erysipelotrichaceae; genus Amedibacillus; species Amedibacillus sp. YH-ame6. The sequence goes on along the minus strand of NZ_JBSPEZ010000014.1, from coordinate 26,724 downwards.
GTAATTTGATATATTCAATTACTGGTTTTTTCACCAATCGTGTAAAGAGTCTTTGATAGTAAAAGGTCGATAATGCTGCTAATTTTGCTAAATCTTCAATTTTGATTTCTTCAGAAAGATGTTCCTCAATATAGTCTACTGTTTGTTGTATTTGTTCCCATGCGTGCATAATAAGCACCTCCTCTTCTATAGGATATCATGGGAGATACCACGCTCGCTTGTCTGACAATGCCCTTTTTTGCTAAAGATGTAATCGGACTTTGCCTCCAAATTGATTTACCACTAGAGTTGAATAATATTGCACAATGTCATTAACATGTTTTTATAAATTTATTGAAAAATAAATTTACGCTAGAAATACTGTAAATATGTAATATTTGTAGCGTTTGCTATTTTATTTCCAACACCCATATAAGCATCACCTAAATATTAGTTACATCAGTTTTATTTATGTTCTTATTTCCATTTACTAGCAGTTTCAAAATGTTACAGATAAATTGCATACCTTGTTACTTTCCTTTATTTTTCTCCAAAAAATAGTTCACAGTACCCTTATGAGTATTTTATCAAAGATTTATCTTCTCAAAGCATACTCCTACTTGTCTATAAGTAGGACTCTATCTTTCTTTTCGCTTCCATAGCGGTATACTATTTATCAAAATGGAAGCTATCGTACAAAACCATAAAACTCTATATACGGATGGAGTTACATCAGATAAAGCACCCCAATCCTCATTCATAACCCATTTTGCATCGGCAGTATAGAAATCACATAAAACCAATGAAGTAGTCGATAAACTAACGAAACTAAGCCATATTACAGCTTTCTTTCGAACATATAAAACAACATTTAACAACCCTGTCACAATTGAAACAATACCAAATACTATCCACATATAATTTCCTCCATTCTGAATTTCAATCGTTAATAAATTTCAGAACTTTTGTATTGATAACTTCTGATTTACTAACTCCAAGTAAGTGCGATACATCTTCTATAACACATATTTCTAAATTAGGTATTAGGCGTTTTGCACGTGCGGATGCCTTTTTAATTGAAAATGCAAATTCATTCTCTCCAAACATTACAAGAACTGGCATTGTGATATTTTGTAAATGCTCCTTCTTCAACCATTTTGGGAAGCTTGCATTTGCATTCATATTCATTACTGATAAAGTAAATTGCTGAATGATACTATCTGGAAGTGGCTCTTCTTTTCCACTGCCCCAACCAATATAGTTTTCTACGTTTTCTCTTGTTGGATGAAATCCCATCTTCATAATTTTAAAGAAGAAGGAAAGATGCATCTTAGCAAAGGTTTGTACTGGACTAAGAAGAATCAATTTATTCACCTTCTCTGGATAATATCCAGCATAATTCGCTGCATTCCAACCACCTATAGAAAGCCCACAAAGATATACTATATCTAGTCCTAAACCATGCAAAGTTTCATCAAGCCATTTTGCGTTATCATACGGCGTTTTCATTTTATTTGTTAAAATACTTTTTGAAGACTCTCCTATTAAATCGATTGCATATACACGAAAGTATGTACTCCAAAACGGAAGATTCTTATACCATATAGGAGAACCACAACTAGAGGCATGCAACAATACTAAGGGTGGAAGATTCTCATCCCCACAACATAGAACATGACTATCCCCATAAGTACTAGCTACATATAGTTCACTTACAGGGACACAAATTAACTTCATGGATTCCTCATAAGCACTAAAGTACTCTATTTGATTTTCTATTGTTTTAAAGTTTAACCCTTTTTTCATTTTCATCTCCCATTAGCATCATATAATTTGATATCCTGCATGCATTAGTACTTCTATCGCTTTTTCAAAATTTTCTTGTTTCGTCAAAATATAATCTGTACGGTATGTAGAAATTGCAAATATGCCTATATGATGATCTGCCAATAAAGTGGATAATTTGGATAACACACCAATCATCGAAAAATCCAAGGATCCTTGTATTCGAAATGCTTTCCATCCATCATCGCGTGCAATTGTATTTTCAGGTACCTTCTCGCTTATACAAACCAAAGAATTTTCTTCATCTGTTTTCGAAATAAAACAAAATTCTTCTTCCAAATTCACCTGTGAATAATCACAGACTTTACATACCGAAAAATCAAACTCTATTCGTTTTATTTCCATATATTATCCTCCATCTCAATACGAACCTATTTTATATCCTTAGGCATTATCATCCAGTGCAAGTTTAACAGCACTCTTAGCGTGAATCAAGGTTGTATCAAATACAGGAATGGGTACATCTGTTGGATGAATTAGAAGACCTATTTCAGTACATCCTAAAATGATACCTTCTGCACCCTCTTGTTTCAACTTATCAATTATTATCTTGAACTTCTCTCGTGAACCATCATTAACTTCACCTAAACAAAGCTCTTTGAAGATAGTATTGTTAATGCTTTCGATATCTTCTTCATTAGGTATTAGGACATTGATCCCTTTGTCAATAAGTTTTTGTTTATAAAACTCTTCTATCATTGTATATTTCGTTCCCAACAACCCAACTCTATGAATATTTTGTTGAATAAGTTCTTCTGCAGTAGCATCTGCAATATGAATTAGTGGAACTTGAATCATAGATGCAATTTGAGGAGCTACTTTATGCATTGTATTGGTACAAATTAAAATAAAATCTGCACCAACACCTTCCAAACTCTGTGCAGCATTGCCAAGAATTCGAGCGCTTTTCTCCCATTCTCCTTTTGCCTGACATTTTTCAATTTCATCAAATTCTACACTATAGAGTAAAATTTTTGCACTATGAAGTCCACCCAATCTCTTCTTTACTTCTTCATTTATAATTCGATAATAGGAAACCGTACTTTCCCAACTCATACCACCAATCAATCCAATTGTTTTCATATAAACTCCTCCATTCGCCTATCCTACATACTACATTCAAGCATTTAGATTTCTTAATGATGCAATTTATTCTTAATACGTAAACAAGCATCTACATGCATTATCCAATGTCTTGAAAAAGGCATTTGTATCAATCCCTTAATGTTCTTATTACACCAATAATCAATTAACCAAGCCGCATGTTCAGAAGTACTTACAACTCTCAAGGATGTTAAGTACGCTTTCTTTTCTTCTGCTATCTCTTTCTTTAAATCCTTATAAGATAAGCTCTTTAATATTTCTTCAGTGCTTGTTTTTACATCTAGCATATATGTATATAATTCTTCTATGTTTAATTGCTTAGTGAATTCTCTAATTTCTTCTTTTTTAAATTCATTCCCTGTTGTAATGATAGGTGAACCAATACGCTCTTGATACTTGTTTTTAAAGAAGATTTGTTCTTCATTTGCAATTAGCGAGTGAGCCACAATATCTTCTATACGAGCAATATGCCAAATGGAATAGGCAATATTCTTGGAATGATATCCATTCGCATGGATACATGGTAATGCATCAAAATCATCCCGACTCAAATCATCTTTCATCGCAAGTAAAACATCCATCATGTCCTTACGTAAAGCATTCAATGTAGCAATCCCTTCTTTATAAGTAGTCTCTTTCTTTAACTGTGTTTGCATATCTTTATTTGCTTGTGACCATTCCTTATTCATAGATTTCCCTCCATTATTTATCGTTATTTCCTAATACGAAATTCAATACAGCTATGCATTTGTCTTCATACTTTTTTGAAGTTTAACACTCAAGAAAATTGCGACAACACTAGAACAGATGATACCTATAATAAATAAAACTAGACTGCTAAATACATTAGATTGTACAACATATAGCAATAAGGAACCTTCTATAAACAGAAACAACAAGATTAGAAAAACTTTTACAACATTTGTATCCTTCTTCCAATATTGTTCTTTGTTGGCATCACTTAAAGATGAATAAAAGTCATATCCGTTATCCCATTCACGTACATTCTTATTCTTTGAATTTCTTACTTTTAAAAGAATGTAGCATACCATCAAGTATACAATGTTCACAACAACCGCAATCATCAATTTTTCTTGCATAAGTCTACCTCCGAGATTTTTAGTATACAATTTTTCTTTTTGATAAAATTAAACACGAGTACACATATAAATTCTATAAAAACCATTACTGCATAAGGAAGTAAACTTCCTTGATTATCAATAGGATTGATGAACCATATATGGATCCATAAATTCCATGAAAAATGGTACGTCATTGCGGATAGTATATTCCCTTTTGTAAAATACATCAAGTAGCTATAAATATAACTTTCTATAATACAACTCACTAGAAACAACAAGATAGGAATTTGTATTCCATCTTGTATATAATAATGATAATGCCACAAACACCAAATGATGCCTATCAAGAATGGCACGATTTTTTCTGGAATACCAATCTTCTTAAACAATGGTTCTAAATACCCTCTCCAACCTATTTCTTCCGCAACTAGCGCCCACAGTATAATTATGAATTGTACTGTGGAAATACTACCTATTACAAAGTCAACTTGTAACCAAACACAAGCTATATATTTCGCAAGTAACATCGTTATACACGCAAAAGCCATTGGAAACAAACAGGCAAACACCAAATGTTGTTTATGAAATATTTTCTTAAAAAAAGATGTGCTCTCTTTGTTCAAACAAAGTAAGAGCAATGCTGCAATAGTAGGAGAAGCTGCTTGAATTCCATACATAATAAAACGAAGGATTTCATTTCTTATCATGAATTGCATCAAAACAGATAAAAAAGGAAGAAGAAATGCAAGAATTAAAAATAAGACTATATTCTTATTATCTTTCTTCATTACATTCCTCCTCCCTTTTGCATTGTCTTTATTATACAACAAAATCAAAAAATCTCAGCGATTTCAAACGTATTTCCATCAGAATTTTTAATATTGAAGTACCAATTCGGTAGATGAACATTAACATATATAAGTAGTGATACTTCAACAATATGTAGTAACTTCACCCGTCTATATTCAGATTTTAAATCTTTAACTGCAAAATTCAAAATCCGTGATTGTTATCATGGACATATACAACCTTAAAATCTTCAAAGATGACTGGCATATCTTCACTAAACTCATATCCTAATTCTTTCCCCTCTGCGATGAAGAATCTTTTATGTCCTATTTGCCATGATTCTAAAGTCTCATCTTCTCCTTCGCGTTTGCAAGTCTCATACGTTATCTCATGAAATGGTATTACTGTAATATTGGTTGTTTCAATTACACAGTGAGGATTTCCATCCCAATCAGTTACAATACTGAAATCACCTATTTTCGGCATTTCACAGTCCGTTTTCTCATATACAAATAAACTACTGGCAGTTGCCTTCTTTTTTCCAGTTAGTACTAAATCTAGCAAGTGATTTGCGACTTCCTTTCGTAAATCAAAATGAAAGCTTTCTAAAAACCGTAAAGATTTATCGTGATTCGTATTCCTTAAAAATTCATTCCAGAACTCTTCTACGTTCATACATATTGTCCTTTCCCTCATTTTCTTATGTAGTACATACATTCTATTTTCATGATTATATATTCAACTTCCCAAACTACGCCAATACAAGAATATCTTCAATCAATTTTCATTGTCTACATAAAAAAAGATAGGAATGAATTTCATCGTGTTACCACTTGGTTGTATTATAGCATCTCGTAAACATTGTTGTGCTTCCTTGCTCATATAGGTTTCCCCTCATCAGTTTTTAATATGTTATCATTCTTCCTATCTCAAATACTATTCTTTATGTAATTCCTGCTTCAATAGTTGTTGCACTTTTACCAAGTCTGAATCACATAACAACGGTAGAAATTCAATGAGTTTTTCTGCATCAAAATCCCACCATTTTAAATCTAAAAGAATTTCAATCAATTCATCATGAAATCTTTTTCTTATAAATGTAGCTGGATTTCCACCGACAACACTATATGGTGGAACATCTTTTGTGACAACTGAATAGGCTCCTATAATGGCGCCACTTCCAATCTTGACTCCTGGCATAATTATGCTTTCTCGTCCAATCCATACATCGTTTCCAACTACTATATCTCCCTTAAATGGGAGCTGAGAAAGATGTTCCGGTGTACGCTCTCTCCATAATCCACCAAAAACATTAAAAGGATAAGTAGTAACACTGCTTATGCGATGATTCGCAGAACCCATAATAAATTTCGTACCAGATGCTATTGCACAAAACTTACCAATAATTAGCTTATCATTAAATTCTGGATAATTGAAAAGAACGTTATGTTGTTCAAATTTCGTTGGATCATTGTTATCATCATAATATGTATAGTCACCAACAATAATATTTGAAGCTTTAATTACATTTTTTATAAAACAAGTAGTTTTATATTCATTGGGAAAAATCTCATTTGGATTAGGTATTTTTTTCATTTTTTATTCCTCCGTTATAATTTGAATATCACTTCCTTTCTCTTGTTGAATACCGTAGCTAACGCCCTCTTTTTTCTGATTTCCTTCATTTTTTCACCATCCCTGATTTCTAACTTACTTAACTCGATTATTTCCTAAACCTTAAGCTGCTCTTTAGTTTTCAATAAAAGGAAATATTAAAATTATATTCCCTCAAAACTGATTGCCTTTATTTGATTTTTTCTTTGTTAATATAATAAAAAATCCAACTCCTATTAAGAAAACGAAAATAGAAATAAATTGTGAGGTGGAAAGGGCTCCTACATTACCACGAATCAAATCACCTCTAAATAATTCTATAATAAAACGTCCAATGCTATATAGCATTAAATATAGTGTAGCTACTTGTCCATCTTCTTTTTTACGTTTGTCATACATAATCAAAACAAAGAAGAGTACAAAATCAAAGACAGAGGATATCAACTGCGTTGGTATGAGTGCTACACCACTTGGTGCCAAAGAGTCCACTGGAAAAACTACTCCAATTCCACTTGTGGTTTCCATACCATAACAACATCCTGCCATAAAACATCCAATTCTACCAAACCCTTGTGCTAATGCTAACGATGGAATTGCTAAATCTAGAATTTGTAGAAAGGGCATTTTTTTCCTTTTACAATATGCATATCCACCCAATACTCCACCAATAATACCTCCATATACAACATAACCATCACTTAAATTAAAGATAATACTAGGATCTTTCACAACTTGGTTTATTTCAGTAATACAATATAATATTCTTGAACCTAAAAATCCACTTAATAATACAAAGAAAAATAGGTTATCCATAGTATCTATATTGATATTTCTTTTCTTTGTTCTTTTCATCATCACTACATAAGCAGCAATGATTCCTATTGCTATGAAAGCACCATAGGAATGTACAGTAATACTTCCAATCGAAAATAAATCGTTATACATAAGACCCCTCCAATTATTGATTTTCTATAGAACCTAAAACTATCCTCTATCTCTCTGACATATATTTCTTTATGTCATCAATGGATAACTTTCGTATTTGAGTATTATCAAATTCTTTGTATTCATTGACAGTAAAAACAGGTAGTAAAGATTCGCACTTTTTCCCTTTGTTTTTCTTAAGATATAATTCGAGTTCATCTTTATTTACGAAAATCTTATAGGATAATCTACCATTTTCACTTTGCACTTCATAAATACCACATGATGTTTTCATTGTATAATCAGCTGTTCGTAAATAGAACTTCGCAATTTCCAATGACTTAAAAGGAAAGTTCCATCGCTGTAATCCACGTTTAGGATCAAGTTCAATGCAAACACATCGTCCACATGTTCCACATATGTACTGGGTATGCTTTTCTAGACACTTTAAAGGATGAAGTAATGGAGTTATTCTATTTTCCTCTACATAACATTCTTCACACATATCTTGTGAACCTCCTTACATTTCAGTTAACTATAAATTGTTGATCAAAAGTTTCCTTTATACAAATATAGCCATTCTCTAATTCAAGAATCTCTTGAATATCGTCATGTGCTAAAATACCATGTATATCCAAACTTATCTAGTACTTCTGCACCTCCATCATTTTCATGGGGAGGTGGGTGTGGCATGAATCTTTGCATAAGTTTGCCACCCTTCGCAAGTTTTTCAGATATTTCCTCAATTGCTTCTCGTGAGGGTAATACAACACAGATTGCCATACCAGAGATTACAACCTTTTCACTTACATCCCTTCCCATAATACAACCATCATATTTGCTAAAGGTTACACTAGCATGCATAATTAGTTCTTTAGGATCATTGTTTAAGTGTACAAAGACCGTTTTACCTCCACCAAATGCATCTGCGTAAAAATGAAATGCTTCTTCACAATTTCCTTGAAATGTTACATATGGAGTTACCATAATAAAATCCTCCTTTTGTGTAAGATAGTCACTTTAAACTATCACTGAATTGTTTTAAATCTGACTTTACTTCCTCAGAAAGTTTATCATAGTCTATGTTATCAATTGCTCCCTGTAAAACATACAAATGAACTAAACATACATTTGGATATCGCTCTTTCAATTGCATAAACACTTCTTTACTTCCTAGTCTTATCAAATCTTTCGATGAACGTATGCCTATAGAAAGAAGTTTTATTTTCATTTCTTTTCCAATATTTCGCATATGATCTAGGGCTTCCATAAGATTCCTCCTTTCATTGCAATTCATCGTATTCAACAAACGAACCTTTTAATGATTATCACAAATATATATAGAAATATTATATCATTGAATTGTAATGAATAATATGCAAAGTTCTTTGATAATATTTGCTTGTATGTAGATGATTTCTTTAGGATTGTTAAGATTCACGTGTCCAAGTAAGTCCTTGATCACTCGATGTAAAGATGACTTCTTTTTCGTAGATATCTATACCTACCATTTGTAGGCTACCATCTTTCATTGTTGGGGCTTTTAATTGATGGATATTTTCTAAGTTATCTATCTTAATAGCTTCATAAGTACTTCCTTGATCAATACTTCGAAAGATATCACCATACTCATAATAAGTTACAAACAATAAAGAATCATCGATATAAGATGTATCATATATGAGGTTAATATCTTTTACAAGATTCGATGGTTTGCTTTGGAAGGTGTTTCCTCCATCTTCACTATGATAAAACATTACATCTTGATTGATTTTATCTGCCATGAAAAAATATGGTTGTTGGTTCTCTTTCATACCTGCTTTAAACCATACGGCATCAAATGCGGCAATCTTAGGATCAAAGGTTTGCCATGTATCTCCTGCATCTGTGGAATATTGATAATAGAGCCAGCCCTTATAGTTTACAGAGTAGAAATAGGAGAATTCATCCGATAAATAGTAGCTATCATCACTTAATCGTAAGTCTTTGTTGCGATAGGTTGCGGAAGATGTTTCAATTCCTGTATCTTTCCAATGTTTACCATAGTCGAATGTTACCGCAATCGTACTGTTCTTTTCAAGAGAGATACCCGTTTTAGTTTTGATGAGATCTTCTTTCTCTAAGAGCTTCTTTTCTGCTTCCTCTTGTTTCTTCAGAGATTCTTTTGCGGCATCTTGTAGAGAATTGGCATCTGCATATGCGTTATCTTTTGTGAAATCAAAGGATAAAGTAACTGTATGAAAGTCTTCACTTACATAAGAAATCATGAGAAAGTTATCGCCTACCCATGTCGCATCTTTCATCTTACGATAACCATCTTCTAAGGTTTGTGTTTTCATGACTTTTCCATTTTTCCATAGCTTCACACGATAGGAATCATCCTCTTCATAAATAACGAGTTTGTTTGTTTTATTGTTGGAAATGCTTTCGTATACTTGTTTATTCGAAAAGAAGAAATAATTGCATAGGAAACAAAGGAAAAGTTGTACTACAATGAAGATAATAAAAAGTACACGTGTTTTAAATTCATTCATGAACTTCACCCTCCCCAAGAATTACGTCGTTGTGTAAGAGTAGGAAATCTCCTGAAATATTTGAAATCATGTTACGATAAGGAAGCGCAATATCTGTGCGTCCTTCTTTCTCTAGTACGTTTATGATTCTACGATACTTCCATAATTTTGTAGCTGTATAGTCTTCTCTTGCGCTTTGTAAGATTGGTAATAGTTCTTGTACATCCATTTCGTTTTTCTTATATTTTATGGATGCTTCTAGGATTTGTAGTTCGATTGCGACAGATTTCATAACGGACATTTTAACATAACGTTCTTTTTTAGGAGAGGATAAAACTTGTTGAAGATATGCTTCGGCCTGTGTAAGATTTCCCTCCTCCATATACATCATACTTTCGTATATTTTCATTTGAAATTTATGTAACTCGGTTAGTTTTTGAACATAGAGTTTTTGATAGATTTCATGTGCCTTTTCAAAGTCACCATAATAACGATAAGCGTTCGCTATTAAGAATTCGATACTTTTTTCTTTATTTTTCCATAGGTTCTTAGATTGTGCAAGGAATGTTTGCATTTCTTCTATATAAGGGAGTGCCACACATTGATTTAGCATAGCTATCGTACGATCATTACATGCGTTACTAAAATACTTGTACATAAAAATATAACAAAAGATAATCCCCATCACTTCTAACAACAACATCACAAAAATACTAAAAAACAAGCTATTGTGCATGGTTCTCAAGGCAAAGAATACAAGAAATCCTCCTATATAAACAATTAGACAGCTACTCCAAAATAACCTCATTATTTTCTTGTTGACTTCTATCATACAATACCTCCCTTTTTTTCTTTATTATACAGGATGCATAGAAGAATAAATATTTGTTTATTGTGAATTTTTGTTAAGAAAAAGAAGGATTACTCCTCCTTGTACTCTTTTCCTAACTCGGCATAATGTTGTGCATTGTTAAGGATATCTTGAACTTGTTCTGGTGTAGTTTGTTTTACTACGTTTCCAGGACAGCCAACAACTACACTATTCTCTGGGATGATTTGATGTTCACGAATCAAAGCACCAGCTCCTATGATACTATGTTTGCCTATATGTGCACCATTCAATACAATGGCTCCCATACCAATCAAACATTCTTCTTCAATATATGCACCATGAATAATAGCATTATGTCCTATGGTGACACGATCTTCGATGATTAATTTATGTCCTGTATCAGTATGTAAGGTACAATTATCTTGTATGTTAGTATAAGCTCCGATTCTAATTTCATCACTATCCCCACGTATCACTGTGTGAAACCAAATGGAAGAATCCTCTTGTACTTGGACATCTCCAATGATACTTGCGTTTTCCGCAACAAAGCAGGAACTCGCAATCGTTGGATATTTCTTTTTATATTGTTTTATCATATGTAGCACCTCCTCTATAGTATACCATATATATAAATAAAGAGGCATGCGCCTCTTTAGGGTTTGTTGGAATCTGGATGGTCCTTCTTATATTCTTCAAATAAGTTTCCATACACGGAACAAGAAGAACAACTATCATGACATCCAGCACATCCAGCACATCCAGAGTTCTTACCATTTTTATTTCGCGTGAAATAAAAGATAAGAGCGAGAATTCCAATGAGTACTGCGATTACTACGATATCTATAAGATTCATACCATCACATCCTATCTATGTATATGCATCCATTTTGTTTGAGTGACTAAAGAAATAAAGAACCAATTTGATACACAAGCAATGCGACAACATAAGCAGTCCCTGTTTGATAAAGAACGGTAAACAATGCTTCTTTCATAGAACCTAGTTCCCGTTTTGTGGCTGCGAATGCCGCAATACATGGCATATATAATACGGTGAAGCATAGATATGCAAATGCGGATACTGGTGTAAAGATACTTTGTAGAGCTACATTTAATCCAGCATCACTGCTAGCATTTGTTAATACACTTAATGTGGACACAACGCTTTCCTTGGCAGTAATTCCAGTTACTAACGCTGTAGAAGCACGCCAATCTTCAAATCCTAATGGCTTGAAGATGTGTGATAGCCAAGTTCCTAACTGAGCAAGTATGGAATCTGATGAATTTGCGACCATTTGGAAAGAGAAATCAAAGCTTTGTAAGAACCATATAATAATAGAAGCTACAAAGATGATAGTAAAGGCACGTTTTAAGAAATCCTTTGCCTTTTCCCACATATGCATGATAACACTTGGTGTACTAGGAATACGATACGTTGGTAACTCCAATACAAATGGTACTGGGTCTCCTTTAAAGAGGGTACTCTTTAGTAGGAGTGCAGATATGATTGCGACTAAGATTCCAATGATATATACACTGATTAAGATCAGAGCTGTATGGTTTGGAAAAAAGGCTGCCGTTATCATACCATAAATAGGAAGTTTAGCACTGCATGACATAAATGGTGTTACGACAATTGTCATTTTACGATCTCTTTGGGAACTTAGCGTACGTGCAGACATGATTGCTGGAACACTACATCCAAAACCGATTAGCATAGGTACAAAGCTTTTTCCAGATAGACCAATCTTACGAAGGGCTTTATCCATAACAAACGCAACTCTTGCCATATATCCACTATCTTCCAATAGAGATAGAAAGAAAAACAATACAAGAATCACTGGTAAAAAAGACAAAACACTTCCAATTCCATTGCATATACCATCGATGATTAACGCATGAAGCCAAGAAGATACTTGGATGGAAGTTAAGAATGCAGATAATCCATCGGTTAGATTTGCGATTAGGGTTTCCATACCCCCTTGTAAAGTACCACCAAATGGTCCAAAGGTTAGATAGAAGATACATAACATAATGAGAATAAAGATTGGGATCCCTAAATATTTATGAGTCAGAAAATAATCAATTTTCTCACTTCGAATTCTTCCCTTTGTTTCTCCTTGTTTGAAGACACATTGTGAAATAAGTTCTTCGATATAGGAATAGCGCATGTCTGCTAATGCAGCTTCACGATCGGTATCTAAAGCATGTTCCATACTGGACACAATCTTTTCAATGATATCAATATCATCCTGATGTAAAGATAACGTCTTTAGCATGGGTTCATCACCCTCTACCAATTTTGTTGCGACAAAGCGTAGTGGATACCCAACGTTTTCCGCATGATCTTCTACAATATGGGCAATCGCATGAATCGCGCGATGGACTTCCCCTGTACAAAAATCAAGATCTGGCATACGTAAGCGTTCTTTATGTTCTTTTTTCAAAAGTGGGGCTTGTTCCTTTTGAAGACGTTGTGCTTTGCGTTCTTCACTGTTGCGAATTTGACGTTTCACAACGTTTACTAAATTTGTAATACCTTCGTTCTTGCTTGCTGATATAGGAACGACTGGGATATGTAGACGCTGTGATAACGCCTCTACATCAATACGATTCCCACTGGATTCAACTTCATCCATCATATTCAACGCAATGACCATAGGTGTTTCTAATTCCATTAACTGTAAGCTTAAATATAAATTACGTTCAATGTTTGTCGCATCGACTATATTGATTAAAAGATCTGGTTGATCTTTTAAGATAAAATCACGTGTGACTACTTCTTCACTTGTGTATGGAGATAAAGAATAGATACCTGGTAAATCTACTAGGGTTGCTTCTTTGTAGTTTTTTACTCTTCCCTCTTTTTTTTCTACGGTGACTCCAGGAAAATTACCGACGTGTTGATTACTTCCTGTCAAACGATTGAACAAGGTTGTTTTCCCACTGTTTTGATTTCCTGCTAATGCAATCAGTACCTTATCCATGTGCCACCTCTTCTTCTAATTCAATTTTAGCGGCATCTTCTAATCGAAGGGTTAGTAAATATCCTCTTAAATTCAATTCCATAGGATCTCCCATAGGTGCAATCTTATTTACTGTGATTCTTGTCTTTGGAGTAAGTCCCATATCTAAAAGTCGACGACGCAATGCGCCTTCTCCTCCAACACTTTTTATGTAACCGCTACTTCCTGGTTGTATTTTATCTAATGTGGTCATAGAAACCTCCCCATATGTTAACCTTATCTAATTTTTCAAATATATACTACCACACTTTACATGAAAGTCAATCATCTATTACTATTTATCCTATGTAATTCTTGAATTTTTATCAATTACTTTCTCAGAAATTGAAAAAGACCCATATAAAGGGATATGAGTCTTTTGCTTACCATAAGAAGAGATATTTAGATATTAGTCTTCGTCGTGGTGATTACATCCACATTCGTTTCTTCTATGACAACCACAATTGTTTTCTTCTTCACGACAGCGGCATTCTTTCATACAAGAACGATATTGCATACGGCAACGGTCTTCACATGTTGGGCATGGTTTTGGACATGGTCTTGGGCAAGGTCTTGGACATCCACAACGGTTTTCTTCTCTGTGACAACCGCAGCTTGGACGGAATGTGTTCGCACATGCGCAACGATTACGATTGCATCCACAACCTTCGTTATTTACCATGATTCTTTCACCATCACGCTGACATCCACAATTACATCTTCCATTGTTCATTATGAATCTTCCTCCTTTTAATTGAGATATTTTCCTCATCTCAATCCACTATATGCAGTGCCTAGAGAATCCTCATAGGCGTATTACAATGGTTCATGAAAATTCATCCGCTTTTGTACAAAAAAAGAGAAAAGATGTTTTCTTTCCTCTTTGCTATTTCATGAACCGTCGTACAAGTGTTTCTTTTATATTTGTATAAGGTTGGTAACGTATCGGTAAATCAAATTTTGTGGATTTTTTGACAATGCTTCGCATATGAGAGAACGTTGTAAAGGAGTCGTACCCATGATAACTTCCCATTCCACTTTGTCCCACTCCACCAAATCCCATATGACTCGTTGCCAAATGAATAATGGTATCGTTGATACATCCACCACCAAAACTACATTCTTTTAGAATACGTTGTTCCATGTGTTTACGTTGTGTAAACAGATAAAGTGCTAATGGTTTTTCATGTGCGTTGATGTAGTGTATCGCTTCCTCAATATTCTTATATGTGATTACTGGTAAGATAGGACCAAAGATTTCTTCTTGCATAATTGGCGCATGGTATGATACATGTTCCAAGACTGTAGGTTCTATGCGTTTTTCTAGTTGAATGCTTCTTCCTCCCATACATACATCACCGCTACTCATAAGCTTCATAAGGCGTAAGAAGTGTTTATCGTTAATGATGCTAGGATAACGTTCACAAGCAAGAGGATCATCACCAAAGAATTGATGTATATAATAATGTAAATATACTAAGAATTCATGCTTAATACTTTCATCAATGAATACATAATCTGGGGCTACGCAAGTTTGTCCAGCATTTAGAAATTTTCCAAAGGCAATGCGTTTTGCGGCCAATTTGATATTTGCACTCTTTTCTACGATGCAAGGACTCTTTCCACCGAGTTCTAAAGTAACTGGCGTTACATAGCGACTTGCTTTTTCTAATACCAATTTTCCAACTTCAACTCCGCCTGTAAAGAAGATATAATCAAAGCGTTGATTTAGGAGTTCTTCATTTTCTTTGCGACCTCCTTCAATGACTGCGACATAACGTTCATCAAAGCATTCTTGGATGAGTTGAGCAATGATTCTTGAGGTATGAGGCGCATACGCAGATGGTTTGATAATCACCGTATTTCCAGCTGCGATGGCACCAATAGCAGGTTCTAGTGCCAATTGGAAAGGATAATTCCATGGGGACATAATCAATACAACACCATAAGGTTGAGCAATCTTAAAACTCTTGGCGAGTTGTTGCGCAAGGGGTGTTGGTACTCTTTGTGGTTTTGCCCATGTGTCGATATGACGTAATTGATATGTCAATTCACTTAATACCATTCCAATTTCACTCATGTATGATTCCATACTAGCTTTATGCAAATCTTGATAAAGTGCTTCTTGTATAGCATGCTCATTTTTCATAATAACACTGCGTAATTTCTTTAGGGCATGTTTTCGATATGTGATATCTTTACTTTGATGTGTATTATAAAATTTTCTTTGTGTTTGTACTAGTTCTTGTATACTCATATTGTACACCTTACTTTCTATAAGAATATGATAAATCACTCCTACACTAAGTACAAGAGAATGTTGTGTATTTTTAATTACAAATCGATAAAATTCAAGTATAATAGAAGACGAGGTGAGCCGTATGAGAGGAATTTATAACTCTGTAACAGATATTCGTAGAAAGGTATTTACTGAAATTGCTAGATTAGCATATGAAGGTGGAGATTATGCAACTAACATTGAAGAGTTGCCATTTAAAATCTTACCAGGTGAACAAGCAAAATATCGTGAAAGTATTTTTCTAGAAAGAGCAATCATTGGAGAACGTTTACGCTTAGGGATTGGTCTTCCCCTTCGTCGTATTGATGAACATGCTCCACTAAGTGAAGGCATTGAGGAGAGCGCTATCGCGGAGAAATATTATGATGATCCTTTGATTAATATTATTAAATTCGCATGTAACGCATGTCCTGAAAAGGAAATCTTTGTGACCAATACATGCCAAGGGTGTTTAGCACATCCTTGTAAAGAAGTATGTCCAAAAGATGCGGTACGTATAGAAAATGGAAAGTCTATCATTGATCAAGAAAAATGTATCAAATGTGGTCGTTGTATGGATGTTTGTCCTTATGGCGCTATCAATAAATTAGAGAGGCCATGTAGTAGAAGTTGTGGTATGGATGCCATTACTAGTGATGAATTTGGTCGTGCTGAAATTGATTATGAAAAATGTGTATCTTGTGGAATGTGTCTTGTGAACTGTCCCTTTGGGGCAATCGTTGATAAAGGACAAATCTTTCAAACCATACATGCAATCAAAGAAGGAAAAGAAGTCATAGCGGCAGTTGCACCAGCTTTTGTAGGACAATTTGGTCCAACAGTGACGCCTGAAAAAGTAAAGGGTGCTTTGAAGGCATTGGGTTTTGCGGATGTGGTAGAAGTGGCGATTGGCGCAGACTTATGTACCGTTGAAGAAGCCGAAGACTTCTTGAAAAAAGTGCCTAACGAACAGCCTTTTATGGCAACTTCTTGTTGTCCAGCTTGGTCTGTGATGGCAAAAAAACTTTTTCCAGATTTTAAACCATACATATCTATGGCATTAACACCAATGGTATTGACTGGACGATTGATCAAAAAAAGCAAACCAGATGCAAAGGTTGTATTCATTGGACCTTGTGCTGCGAAGAAGCTTGAAGCAAGTAGAAAAAGTGTACGAAGCGATATTGATTTTGTCTTGACCTTTGAAGAAGTAATGGGAATGTTTGAGGCAAAAGGTGTAGACTTACAACAAGCAATACTAGATACTCCATTTGAAGAAGGAACTGCAAATGGTCGTGGTTTTGCGGTAAGTGGAGGCGTTGCAAATGCAGTGAAACAATGCATCCAAAAAGAACATCCAGATAAAGAAGTCTTAATTGATTCTGCAGAAGGATTGAAAAACTGTAAGACCATGTTGATGATGGCAAAAGCAGGTAAACGCGATGGGTATCTTCTAGAAGGTATGGCATGTCCTGGAGGATGTGTTGCTGGAGCGGGTACGTTACAACCTGTCATTAAATCAAGTGCTTTAGTTAAAAAATATACAAGTGAAGCTGAAAAGAAATTAGCCTTTGAAAGTGAGTATCTAGATAATTTAGAACTTATTACAAAAGAGTAAATTTGAAAAGTTGAGGTTTTTTAAAAACTTCAGCTTTTTATTATGTTTAAGCTTGTGCTATAATACAGAAAAAGAAAGAGGAATAAAAGATGTTAAAAGAAGTCGCAATTAAATATTACAAACAAGGATATAATTGTTCAGAAAGTATTCTTCGTGCAGGTAATGAAGTTTATGATTTAGGATTGCATGATAAAGATATGGTTATGTGTGCAGCCTTTGGGGCAGGTTTTCAAATTGGGGATGTTTGTGGAGCCTTATGTGGTGCCGCTTGTGTCATCAGTTCTAGATATGTAGAGATGAAGGCACATGATTGTGAGGATCTTCGCCCACTTACACAAAAGCTAGTCATTGCTTTTCAAAAGAAACTTGGTTCTAGAGTATGTACACAAATCAAACCCAACTTCTTTACTCCAGAAATGCGTTGTGAGCGAACAGTCGCAACAGGAGCTGAAGTTTTAGAAAGCGTCATTCAAGAATGGGATGAGAAATAAAAAATAAGCAGCGTACCTTTGTGGATATGCTGCTTTGTTATTCTCGATATGTAATAGCACCTCTTGCTTGTTTTTTTGATTCATATAATGCTTCATCAGCACTTTTCATAAGTTCTATACAAGACATATTATCATGGTAAAGTGCCACTCCGATACTAATTGTTATATTTGCATTAATACTACGCTTTGAATCTTTCAAACAATCCAAAAAGTCGCTTTGCAAATATTTTAAGTCTCTCATAACTTTATGCTTTTGTTGGTCCATGAGAATGATACTAAATTCATCTCCTCCGTAACGAAACACTTGTACATCCCCTCGCATCTTATGCAAAGCAAGTCCTAAACATTTGAGAACTTCATCTCCAAATAAATGGCCATTTTCATCATTAATATGTTTGAAGTCATCCAAATCCAACATTGCAAGATGAAAATTATCACCAGCTTCTTCTAGAAAATTAAGGCGTTTAAAGAGTGCTTGTTTATTTCCAACAGTTGTTAGCTCATCTAATAAAATACGCTCTTTTAACTGTTGACGTTCCATATCACGTTGAATGATGATTTCTTTTTTTGATAGTGAGAAACGAATCATAAAATAAGAAACCATCCAAGTAACAATCGTTAAAATTATCAAGATGATCGTATTTATGATATAGCCATGTGTAATCTCTTTATAGGAATCCCAAATTGTAGTAAATGCAGTAAAGAGCTCAAGAGGAATCGTACACAATGCAATAAAACTAGTGAGTCTTTGATTTTCATATATAATCGTCATAATAATTGGCAATAAAAAACTGAATAAAATAGCTTGATATCCACTATGCATAAATGCTAAGTTAAACGCAACAAGCATAAAAAGAACTGAAATTGCATAAATTTTAACACGATTTTTTAGTTGTTTTAGACGAATGATAATACTTGCTAGTACGAAAATAGCAAGTCCTATTCCAATTGGTGTTATGATGTATTTTAACCAATACACCCAATTGGTGTCATACATTGTTCCCGTGAAACGAATGAAGAAGTAAATGATGATTTCAAAGATTGCGCTTATCAATACACATAGCAACAATAAATGATAATGGAACTTTAACCATCGATGATTAATCTTACGATATGCTAAATCCGCAACTGATCGTAAACTATTTGCCATATTCAATCATCCTTTCTTGTTTACCGGTATTGAATTATATCATAAATCACTGTATAAGCGAAATATTTATACATAATTTGTGATATTTTTATGACTTTCTTAACTTTCTTTGAACCGAGAAGAATTGTATAGGAAATGTAAAATTGCCTCCATCAAAAGGAGAATCAATATAATCCAACCAGTCCATGCGAAGATTCCAGTAATATCAGAGGTGATTCTCGCAAGATTCAACTGACGGCCAATCCCTACTTGTACTTGTCCTAATATCTCTGCCATCACACCCACCTTAAAGGTAAGTGATATTCCAGCAGATATAGATGCTTTCATAGGGGCTTTTAATAAGGGAATATAAATCTTACGTAAACAATATCCTTCTTTCGATGGATATAAGCTCATAACTTTTTTTAAGTTTTCATCCATATTCTCTAATCCAGTATAAATATTACTATAGATGGTTGGAAAAATGATTAAGAAACTTACGATGGCTGCGCTATTTTCCGCTCCAAACCAAACTAAGATAATGATAATATAGGCAATATTAGGTACACTCCTCGTTAACAACAATATAGGATAAAAGATATCTTTAAACACGGTATAACGATACGCATAATACGCACATAGAAATGCGACTACAAAGGCGATCGTTAAGCCTAGAAATGAACGTAATAATGTCGCAAATACAATTTCATAAAAAGATGCACTCATGAGTTGTTGTCCCATCATCTTTATTACTTCTAGTGGATAAGGGATGAGAAAATCATTATCTATTTGGATAGAAATGACTTGCCATAACAAAAATAAAACAAAAAGAGATGTAATGGTACGATATTTCTTCATATTACTCTTCCTCTTCTTTCTCTTTGAATAAGTCTAATTGCTCATATGCATCATTGATCACTTCCTTATGAAACGATAAATGTTCATTATCCACTTGAAATGGTAGTTGTTCTTCTAAATACAATGGAATTTGCTCTTCCGTTAGAATAATAGGGGTACGATTATGTAGATTTAACATATCCGCTTCTGACTCCCCCGTCACAATGACAAATTCTTTTTGTTCATTATAAATCCCAGCTAAATAAAACAAAGGTGTATCATCTCTTCGTATATATACCTTCTGTTTTCTTTTTCCAACTCTTTTCCATTCAAAGAATCCATTGCATGGAATTAAACAACGATTATGTAACATTGTTTGAAAGGTTTTTTTATCTTCTATTGATTCACTTCGAGCATTGATTAACAAATTAGAAGTATACCCTTGTAGTCCCCATTTCATTACTTCCAAGGTGTAATCTTTTGTTGCGGATAATAATACCAAGGCATCATTGCTAGGAAATACTTCTTCTTGAGCATATTCAAACAATGCAAGTTGATCTATTTTATGACGTAGTTTTTGAAAAGCTGGGTTATCTTCTAACATAAAAAAATATCGACCACACATGCCTTATTCCTCCTTTTACTTTTTTGATTCTTTTATTTTATTCTTTATCTCTTTGATTTCTTTATGAATCCAAGTTTCATCATAATCATGATCCAGGGCATATTGAAATTCTTTCAATGCCATTTCATAGTCTTGTTTACCTTCATAGATTTCAGCACGTATGGAATGTAACCATCCATCATCGCGTCCTAATGCGAATGCTTTTTCCACTTGTTGTTGTGCATCATCTAATTGATTCATACGTAGATAACACCAACCTAACATTCCTGTATGTTGAGGATTATCTTCACTTAGTGAAAGAGCCTTCAAGAAACAATCTCTTGCTTTTTCATATTCTTTAATTTGGGCGTAATTCCAACCAAGTTCTCCATAATTCCAATCATCGCCTTCATATTTTTCCATACATTCCTTTAGGACACGAATCGCTTCTTCCTCCTGATCACTACGACCTAGATTCCAAGCAAACAAATCATAGAATTCTTTAGAGTTTTCACCTCTATCTTTACAATATCGGCAAGCGTCTACTGCTTTTTTATATTCTCCTAAATCACTATAACAACGAGCATAGTGATACATCAACCAAATGGTCATTTCATGTTTTTCACTTGCACGATTTAAATACTCTAATTTCTTTTTACTATCTCTTTGTTTATGAGCTATCCAAATCATTTCTTGATAAATCCAATAGGTCTCTTCTTCTTTTGACAATGCTTTTTCATAATAACCAAGCGCAAGATTATATTGTTGATCTGCTTCTGTTTTCATATGCAATCCAACATAGATATCTCCTAGTAATGCTCGTAAACCTGTATCGTCTTTTCCTAGAGCCATGGAGCTCTCTAATTTTTCTAATGCAAGCTTATACTCACCAAGTTCATAATACGCAACAGCGACCTCAAAAAGCAACATTGGATTAGATTCTATATCTTCCATTTGTTCTAAATATTCAATTTCCTTTTTGTAATCCTTACGCTTATGATAAAAATTTGCTAAATCATAAAGACCATCATTATCTCTTTGATATAGATAGCTCTTCTTAAAATATTCTTCTGCAGTATCATATTTCCCTAATTCCATATAGGCAATCGCTGCTTGCGAAAGAATAAACACATTATGCTCTTCTTCCATCAATCCATTCTCAAAAAACTCAACTGCTTTTTTGAAGTCATTGAGTTCTTTATAACACCAACCAATTTCTCCATGAATCCATGGTTCATCAAAGCCCAATTGAATCGCCTGCAACAAAATTTCTAGACCATCTTCTATCTTTCCTTGACGATCCAAACAAAACCCTAATTGACTATACATCCAACCATCTTGACTATATAGGGCAATCCCTCTTCTAAGGATGATTTCAGCTTCTTGATAGCGTTCCATATGATTTAATATCCATCCCATATTGGCATAATAAAAGGGATCTTCACTCGCATCATATTTTAATTTATCTAATATGTGCCTAGCTTCTTCTAGGCGATTTTGTTCCACAAGTTTTGCGAACTCTTCTTTGTAATCCATTACGACACCCCTTTTACTGTATTATACAATAGTTCCTCTATGAAAAAAAGCATCGCTGCTTTTTGTTATTCTTACAACTGATCTATTCTTAACCAAAAAACTGAAGAATAATTCCACTTACAATAGCCGTAACCATAAGGATACTTAAAATCCGTAGAATATCTTTTTTATTGTCGTACATTTTGAACAACACAAGAAGACCCAAACCTGCACTTGTAATCAATCCTGCAGTTAATGAACCAAAAGAAATTACACCATCCATTGCGAGTTGCGCTAACATCACACTCGCAGCGCAATTAGGAATAAACCCAACAATGGCCGCTAGTACTGGTTGTAAATAACTTCCGCTTGCCAAAAGTGTACCTAACGTATCTTCACCTATATAGTAAATACCTACAGATAATACTACATTTACAATAAAAATAAAGAGAAAAATCTTCATTGTATGTACAAAAGCGATATAGGCAATGGAAGAATGTCCTTCATTTTCCTTTTCACACTCTGCATGAATATCATGAAGAGGATGATTTTGACGCAGTTTGTTGTTTCGAATAAGGGCATCTACAAAGTAGCCCACTATAATTGCAATCACTAATTTGATAAAAACGACTTGAAAAAGTACGTTGATTTGTTCTGGATGAGCCACTAAAATAGGGATTGCTTCATCACTTGTTGATATGAATACAGCGATTAGAGTCCCTAATGAAATCGTACGGTTCATATACAATCCAGAAGCAAGTACAGAGAAGCCACATTGTGGTACAATTCCAAGAATAGCACCAATCAGTGGTCCTAGTTTCTTAGCACTTTGTAAATGCTTTTGAAATGTATCACTACTTTTATGTTCAAGATATTCCATCAACACATAAGTGAAAAATAAAAAAGGTAGCATAGGCAGTGAATCGTGTAAAATTTCCATAATCATTTCATTCATATATGCTCACACCTTTCTTACATAACCATGATTTTATCATGTTTGTTTAAAATATTCCAGTAAAGACACCTACCATTATAGTATGTATACTGCTTAGAATTTGTCGAATCTTATAGAAAAAGAAAAAGACATCCTTGCGGATGTCGATCACCTGGCAGCGTGCTATCTTCACTGAGGCAGGCCCAGCTATTGTCGCCGCTGAAGTGCTTAACTTCTGTGTTCGGGATGAGAACAGGTGTGTCCACTTCGCCATCGCCACCAGATCACTTCTTTTTTTGAAGGGTTCTTTCCTTCAAAACTGAATGACATCATTTTTTGTGATTAAGTCCTCGACCTATTAGTATCAGTCAACTCCACATATCGCTACGCTTCCATCTCTGACCTATCAACCTCGTCGTCTTCAAGGGGTCTTACTACATCATGTGTATGGGAGATCTCATCTTGGAGTAGGCTTCGCGCTTAGATGCTTTCAGCGCTTATCCTTTCCCTACTTAGCTACCCAGCTATGCCATTGGCATGACAACTGGTGCACCAGCGGTAGGTCCATCCCGGTCCTCTCGTACTAAGGACAGCTCTCCTCAAATCTCCAACGCCCACAACAGATAGGGACCGAACTGTCTCACGACGTTCTGAACCCAGCTCGCGTACCGCTTTAATGGGCGGACAGCCCAACCCTTGGAACCGAATTCAGCTCCAGGATGCGATGAGCCGACATCGAGGTGCCAAACCTCGCCGTCGATGTGAACTCTTGGGCGAGATCAGCCTGTTATCCCCAGGGTAGCTTTTATCCGTTGAGCGACGGCCCTTCCATACGGCACCGCCGGATCACTAATCCCGACTTTCGTCCCTGTTCGACTTGTTGGTCTCACAGTCAAGCACGCTTCTGCATTTGCACTCGTCGATTGATTTCCAGCCAATCTGAGCGTACCTTTGGGCGCCTCCGTTACATTTTAGGAGGCGACCGCCCCAGTCAAACTGCCTACCTGACACGGTCCCTCACCCCGTCTAGGGGCGTAGGTTAGAACTTCAATCAGACAAGAGTGGTATCCCAACGGCGACTCCTCGTACACTGGCGTGCACGTCTCATAGTCTCC
This sequence comes from Amedibacillus sp. YH-ame6, assembly GCF_053848845.1. Lineage (NCBI taxonomy): Bacteria > Bacillati > Bacillota > Erysipelotrichia > Erysipelotrichales > Erysipelotrichaceae > Amedibacillus > Amedibacillus sp. YH-ame6. Next base: position 2,519 of record NZ_JBSPEZ010000014.1, on the reverse strand, counting down.
CACCTATCCTGTACATCTCTGATCGAAGCTCAATATCAAGCTACAGTAAAGCTCCATGGGGTCTTTCCGTCTAGTTGCGGGTAACCTGCATTTTCACAGGTACTAAGATTTCACCGAGTCTGCTGCCGAGACAGCGCCCAAATCGTTACGCCTTTCGTGCGGGTCAGAACTTACCTGACAAGGAATTTCGCTACCTTAGGACCGTTATAGTTACGGCCGCCGTTCACTGGGGCTTCAATTCAATGCTTCATCTTACGATTGACACATCCTCTTAACCTTCCAGCACCGGGCAGGCGTCACCCCCTATACTTCGTCTTGCGACTTCGCAGAGAGCTGTGTTTTAGTTAAACAGTCGCTTGGGCCTCTTCACTGCGGCTCTCTTTTACAAGAGCACTCCTTATCGCTAACTTACGGAGTCATTTTGCCGAGTTCCTTGGCAACAGTTCTCTCGCTCACCTCAGGATTCTCTCCTTGCCCACCTGTGTCGGTTTTGGTACGGGCCGCTATATGATTACTAGAAACTTTTCTTGGAAGCTGGCATTATGTGCTTCAGTACTTGTCCGAGGACTTTCCCTTACCTATCACGCTTTACATTATGTGCACGCATTTTACTATGCACCTGCTATACGCTTCGCCCACAATCCATTAAGTGGGTCACACTAGCCTTCTCCGTCATTCCTTCGCTCATATCGCGGGTACAGGAATATCTACCTGTTTTCCATCCACTACGCCTTTCGGCCTCGCGTTAGGTCCCGACTTACCCAGGGCGGACGAACCTTCCCCTGGAATCCTTGGGCTATCGGTGTGTAGGATTCTCACCTACATCTCGCTACTCACACCGGCATTCTCACTTCCATACACTCCACCACTCCTTACGGTATGGCTTCTACGCAGTATGGAACGCTCCCCTACCACTCAATTTACATTGAATCCGCAGCTTCGGTAGTATGCTTAGCCCCGGTACATTTTCGGCGCAGGGTCACTCGACTAGTGAGCTGTTACGCACTCTTTAAAGGGTGGCTGCTTCTGAGCCAACCTCCTAGTTGTCTGTGCATCCCCACATCCTTTTCCACTTAGCATACATTTTGGGACCTTAACTGGCGGTCTGGGCTGTTTCCCTTTTGACCATGGACCTTATCACCCACAGTCTGACTGCCGAGCATTCCAATATGGCATTCGGAGTTTGATTATACTCAGTACCCCGGGATGGGGCCATCGTACATTCAGTGCTCTACCTCCACATTGTTCTCTCTCGACGCTAGCCCTAAAGCTATTTCGGGGAGAACCAGCTATATCCGTGTTCGATTGGAATTTCTCCCCTAGCCACAACTCATCCGCCAACTTTTCAACGGGGGTCGGTTCGGTCCTCCATTCAGTTTCACCTGAACTTCAACCTGGTCATGGCTAGATCACACGGTTTCGGGTCTACATCAACGTACTTTCGCCCTATTAAGACTCGCTTTCGCTTCGGCTCCGTCTCTTCGACTTAACCTCGCACGTTAACGTAACTCGCCGGTTCATTCTACAAAAGGCACGCCATCACCCTTTAACGGGCTCTGACTTCTTGTAAGCATACGGTTTCAGGTTCTATTTCACTCCGCTCCCGCGGTTCTTTTCACCTTTCCCTCACGGTACTGGTTCACTATCGGTCACTTGTTTATATTTAGCCTTGACGGATGGTCCCGCCTGCTTCCGACAAGATTTCTCGTGTCTCGCCGTACTCAGGATTCCACTCAGCTTCCATTCACTTTCGAATACGGGACTTGCACCCTCTTCGGTCGATCTTTCAATATCGTTCTCCTAGCAAATTTCTTGCCTTTCTTGTGGTCCTACAACCCCAGACCTAAGTCTGGTTTGGGCTTTTCCCCTTTCGCTCGCCGCTACTTAGGGAATCATTGTTTATTTTCTTTTCCTCCGGATACTTAGATGTTTCAGTTCTCCGGGTACCTCTCTCATGAGCTATGTATTCACTCATGGATGACACACTATTACGCATGCCGGGTTTCCCCATTCGGATATCGACGGATCTTCGTGTACGTACCACTCCCCGTCGCGTTTCGCCGTTTGTCGCGTCCTTCTTCAGTTTCAAGTGCCAAGGCATCCACCGTACGCCCTTATTCGCTTAATCACTAAGCATTTTTTATTTATTTATACTCTCTTTCAAGAGTTGGTTTTCGCTTGAGTTTTTTTACTGTTTGTTTAACTGTTTTTTTTGCTTTCTCATGTGAATATCTTAGTCTTCAACTTACGTTTTAGACCTCAATATCTTTTTTTGATGTCATTCAGTTTTCAAAGATCGATTCCCCTCCTCCTTCTTTAGAAGAAAAAGGTTCCTTAGGAAGATTTTTCGGTCTTCCAAAACCGAACAGGAAATTCATTGCTTTTCGTTTGTGCTTCTTTTGTACTTTCTCCTTAGAAAGGAGGTGATCCATCCCCACGTTCCCGTAGGGATACCTTGTTACGACTTAACCCCAGTCATCGGTCCTACCTTCGACGGCTCACTCCCTTACGGGTTATGC
>NZ_JBSPEZ010000013.1:0-82559 GCF_053848845.1 Amedibacillus sp. YH-ame6 | reverse complement strand
ATGATATATCTTCTGTTCAACTTCCACCTTGTTCTTGAGTTTTGATAAATGCTTTAAATTTTTCACTAACTTCTTTTTAGGTTTGTCTTTTTTTATACTATCATCACTTTTTGTTTCACACTTCAACACCTCGCTAATAATATAACATGAAACAAATCTTACATCAAAGGAAATAACGAATTTATAGTTTGTCACATTCTGGATATGATATAATAAATAATATTTATAAAGGAGGGAATTCATGTATAAACCTATTCACATAGAAGATGAGATCAAACAACATATATCGATTGTACTAAAATATTACAGGAGTTTTCAAAAAATAAAACAAAGTGATTTCATTCTATATAATAATGCCTCTGTATGTTCAGCCGATACCTATAGTCGTATTGAAAATGGAAAAGTAATCAAACGAAATTCGATCTATACTTATCTTTTATATCAAATTGATGCGACTTATGAATGTTTCCCTTCCTTTTGGAACAATGAACTTCCTAAGTTTCAACAACTCGTTCGTACTTTGACTATGTATCAGATGGAAGACTATCGCAACCTATGCGAACAAATCAAATCTGATTTTCATGGTTCTAAAGACTTTCTCGCAAGAGAAATCTACAGTTTATTAGATATTTCTCTTCAATATTTTGACACACGTGAAATGCTTGAACGTGATATGTTTGAAAAATATAGGGAGATTTATAAAATCTTTCCAAAACCAATACAAGAAATTTTAAAGACAATGTTGTATCAAAATGCTTTCTATCATCAAAGGAATATTCCTTTATGTAAAAAAATATTTTATGAAATGCATATGGAAGAATCTACATCCCCTTTTGTACGCATTGATCAATGCCGTCAATATTTCTTTGAAGAACGTTATTTAGATTCTCATGCCATTGCCTTGCGGTTGGAAGAACTTTTTATTAAAGAAAAGAATTACCAACGCTTATTAGATGTTTATGAAGTTCTATTGTTGTTATATCGCAAAGTCCAAACCAACGATACCATTCGTGTATATTTACTTAAATTCTTTCAATTGATTCAAGAACATTCTGAAAATTTCCATCCTACAAAACAAAAACAAGGTTTACTCATTGCAGGAATCATGCATTATTATCAAAACGATGTAGAAGAAGCGTATGCATGTTTCTCGCATTTAATTACACTTGATAAAGCATATTATCTTCCTGCCGCATTGTTTATGAATATTGTTGTAAAACAAGGTCCATATGAAGGTGCTCAAATGTTAGAACCAATTAAAAACAAAGAAAGTTATCCTTCTTATATTGTTTCTTTCTATCAATACTTTATCGATCGCCATCAAAACTGTACCAATGAATATTTAGAGAATTTACTTGTTAAACAAGTACTTCCTTATTGTAGTCCTTCTGATATGTTGTATTGGGAACCTTTAAAAGAAGAATTATTATCGCTCATAAAAGATACAAAGCATTACTATATTAAAAAGAAATTAATGGAAAATAGCGATTAAAAAGATAGTTCCTAGTGATAAGAACTATCTTTTTATTAGAGCTTTGATTTATAAAAATTTCTATTTTCAAGCGCAAAGACACGCTGTGTGAACTCTCCTGATTCTACTGTTTTTAATGCTTTTTCCATAGTATTCATACGTGCATCAATGTTATCTAATAGATGTAGTATTTCAGCTTCTGGAATCATTGGAAGTACTGGAGAACCATATTCATATACCCCATGATGAGATAAAATCATATGTTTCAATAACGTAACTTCTTCTCCTTCAATACCTAATGTTTTTGCCAAATGATCAAGTTCCGCTTGCATCATAGAAATATGCCCAAGTAGTTTTCCCTCAGTCGTATATTCTGTAATGATTGCCCCACTTAATTCATGAAGTTTTCCAATATCATGTAGGAAGACTCCACCATACAACACATCTTGATGTAACAATGGATATTGGCTACATACTTGTTTTGCCAAATCCAACATCCCTAACACATGAGTCGCTAATCCTCCAACAAAATCGTGATGATTTTTTGTAGCGGCAGGATACTCGTAAAAATCTTTTTCATATTTCTTAATTGTTTCTTGTACTAGTGTTTTGATCTTTTCGTTTTGAATTGCATCTAGATACGCTTGTACACGTGTTACTAGTTCGTCTTTAGGAACTGGTCCTTCTTGTGCGTATTCTTTTATATCTTGTGTATCTTGTTCAAGAATATCTGCTTTTTGTACACGGAACTGTAATTGTTTTTGATGAGAGATAACATCTCCCTCAACTTCCACAATGAGTCCTTGCTTATAACTGTATAAAATTTCTTCACTCACGTTCCAATACTTCGCATCGATTGTGCCTGTATTGTCTTGCATAGTAAAGGATAAATAAGGTGCTCCTTTATTGGTAACTCCACGTCCTACATGAATGAGTAGAACACTGACTTTGCCTTTGAATCCATCTTGTAATTCATTAATTTTCATTGTGCTCATTCCACTCCATTTCATCTAATTTACTATTGATAGCTGCTGTATTAAATCCTTTACGCATACAATGTGCTAATATACGTCCACGCAATTCTCTACCCGCATATTTGCGCATATAGCTTCGCATTGCTTTTTGGATTGTCTTATCCAAAGCTTCACTATCGTCTTCTTCATCCAATCGTAAGGTATCTCCTGTCGTCTTCGCTATATCACTATCGAATCCTAAGTTAATAAGCTTTTGAATGATGGTTTGTTTTTTCATTTTACTGGATTTGTCTTTGATTGTCATTAACAATTTCTCTGCCATTTTCACAGCCTTTTCACGTTCTTCCTCATCCCCAAAATCCGCAAGTGCTTGATCTACTTCCTCCGCAGAAATACCCTTGTTGATTAAGGTACGACGAATATTTCCCTTACCAGTTAGTGAATACTGCATCTTTTCTATTTTTTGGCTCATATATAGAGTATCGTTGATATATCCTTTTTCTTCTAATTCATGAAGGATTTTATCTTTATCTTCTTCACTCAAGCTTGGATATTTATAGAAGTATTGTTTCATTTCCTTACGTGTATAATCACGCATTCGAAGTCTTCGTATCGCACCACGATACGCTTCCAATAAGATTTCTTTTTGTTCAAACAAAGAAACAGTCATACGATCCAACATTGTATGAACGCGAATCTTATATAAGAAGTAATCATCCAAATCAATTAAAATCTTCTTAGGTTCATCTTCTTTTTCATTCATAACATAAATACGAACATAATCATCCAATGCTTTGACTTTAATAACTTCATACGCATCCTGAAAATCATCAATTGCTTGATAATATACACTGATTACTTTTGAATAAAATACCTTAGAATCATACTTTGCAATTTTTGAAATTGCTCGTCCATGAAAAGCAAGTTGTTCTTCTTTTGGTAACTTCATAAAGTCCATAAGTTTTTTCGCAAATTCTTGTGGTGATTGAAATAAGAACCCACTATCATTTTCAACCACAAGGTCTTTTAGTACATCATCTGGTCGTGCAAAGACTGGAAGCCCACATGCCAAAGATTCAATATAGGTCATTCCCTGCGTTTCTGTTAAAGATGCCGAAACAAAACAATCTGCACATGCATAATATGCAGGTACTTCTTCTGATAATACTTTATCTGTAAAGATGACTTGTTTTTCTAAGTGATATTTCTTTACCATACCCTTTAAATCTTCTAATTGTGGTCCACCACCAACAATGAATAGTTTAATCTTAGGGTCATCTACATAACGAAATCCTTCAATTGGAATATCAATGCTTTTTTCTTGTGCAATTCTTCCTACAAAGGTGATAACTTTATCATCTTCCGCAATACCATAGCTTTCACGAATCTTTTTTACTTTTTCCATATCAATACGATCTGGATTAAATTTATCAAAATTCAATCCTGTTGGTATTACATAAATAGGTGTTTTCACCCCATATTTCAATAATGTTTCTTTTGTTTTCTCACTAGGAGAAATAACCGCTTGTACATTATCTGAAATCGCACGAGAAAATGTAGAAACTACTTTTTTAGATACTTGATCTACACCTTCAAATTCAAAGCGATTGATATAGTGCGTGTAGTCTTCATACATCGTATGGTAAGTTGATACCACAGGTATATTGAGGTATTTCGCAACGATTCTTGCGAACATCCCTACCCCAAATTCCGTATGCACATGAATCACATCCAAATGCATTTTTCGCACTTCTTCTTTCGCTGAGATATGATATGGAGTAGAAAGCTTATACCCATATAACCATTTTAATTCTAAACCTGGCAAACGTAAAACATTACCTTCTCGTTTCGTGGATAATGCTTTATGATTACATATCACATACACAGTATGTCCATTTTTTTCTAATTCATTTTGTAATGTCACAATGGAGGATACAACCCCATTGATATCTGGTGAATACGTATCTGTAAAAATCCCTATCTTCATGACAACACCTCCTGCTCTGTAATGTCATCATCTAGTTCCTCTGTTTCTGTTCTATATTTTTCATTATTATATTTATGCTTTAAATAGATAAACACACCAGCACCTACAAGCATGACAACATGATAGGTAGAAAAACGCCACAAGATCATAATACCACTTGCACTTGCATAACTTCCTACAAGATAGATAAATAATTTCGTAAAGACAAGTTCTGTTCCTCCACTTGCTCCTGGAATCGGTATAAAGGCATTCACCATCAAGACAAAGCTAGATAAAGCTAGACAGTCTACAAACTTATCCCATCCTATGGTAACTCCAATCGCATTGGCAATAAAGAATGGCAATACAAATTGTATCGTCATACGAATCACATTTAAAACCACAGTCTTAATAATCATTTTTTTCTCATGCCGCATTTTCTTTATCTCAGTTGTAAAACCTTCTACTTGAATGGTCCAAGTAGACAAAGTCTTTTCTTTATTTTTTACAATATGCAATTTCACTAACAATTCTACTACGATCTGACTTAAGCGCACATATAACTTAGGAAATAACGCCATTGTCCAAAGAATCGCAATGACAAACACATTCACAACATACCCAAAAAGAATACCTAAAAACCAACTACCAATAATATCCATATAATGGCTATAACGAAGTGCAAATAATATGGTCACATAAATCATCATTGTAGTTTGATAAACAATAAAATCCGCCCATAAGATTGAAGCACCATCACTATACTTTATTCCTTGTTTCTTAAAAATATACGCTTGAGCAAATTGTCCCCCAGTAGCACTAGGTGTAATTCCGCTAAAAAAGATTCCTACCAATCCATTTTGAAATCCTTGTAGATATGTATATTTTTTCCTATTACGTCTGGCAAATACAGTAAGTATCATTCCTATCACCCATGCATAGAGAATCCCCCAACATAAGATGATGGCAAGCCAGTACCATTTTAAATTTGCTATCAAAGCCATTACACTGTGATAATTATCCTTTAGTGCAAACCAAAGAACCAATACGGTAAACCCAAGTATAATGAGCAAATTGAGAGCATAACTTCGAAAAGAATTTTTCATTATGGCACTCCTCATATATATAATCCTATAAAATGACTATATTTCGTTTTCTAACGTAGTTATTATATCACATTCCCAATAGTAAGAAAATGACAATAGTGTAAGCTTTACGAAATCCCCTCGTAAGAGAAAGAACCTCTCACGAGGTTCTTATTTTTTCTTTTCTTTAGGTTTGCGTTTCTTTGCTTGAATCACGCCATCTTCTTGTTCTTCATATACCTTTGTATAGAAATCCTTCCAAATTTGCAATACATTTTCTTTACAATAGAATTCACTGATTTCCTTAGAACGTATTTGACATGCTTCATAACTCTTTTTATCGTTATACAATTTTTCAATTTCTTGTGCGAAGGTATCGTTATCATCTCCACGCTCATACTTTTCAAATAAAATATCACGATATAAATCAAGATCACGTAACACAAGTGGAATATGTAAGTTTACAGCTTCTAAGATTGCCATTGGAAACAATTCATTATAAGAAGGCATAAACAATACATCTGACATGTTATACATATCGTTCATTTCACTTCTTGGTACAATCCCAGTAAACTTCACATTTGCTGGTGGGTTTTCTACCACTTCACTTAATTCTTCATATCCATCTGTTATCTTTCCAAAGGAGAATCCTCCACACCAAACAAATTGCACTTCAGGAAGTTTCTTCGCAACCTCGATAAAATCCAATACTCCTTTACGCATTTGAACTTGTCCCACACCAATGACCACAAAGGCATCTGAATCAATTTCATACTTCTTACGCAATACATCGCACGCTTCTTTTGGTTTTGGATAAAACTCTTCTTTAGATACATAGTTTGGAATATACACCATTTTATCTCTTGAAATTCCATATTTTTCTAATTCATCCATAAATGTAGGATTTACTACGATTAAGTAATCCGCAGATTTATAAAAACTGATAACATATTTCTTAAAGACAGAAAAAGCTATTTTTGGTAACTGAATACTTCCATCTAATGTATCAGGTAAAAAATGCACGTAACAAACCACTGCATTTTTACTACTTTTCATTTTGATATAGTTCTGTGGATCTACTGTATGCGTATGGATGATATCTGCTTTTTTTATACTATTGATACGTACATCAAACATCTCAGGAGCTCCCTCACTCACAAGTTTGACCTGTTCAAGATAGGCACTACCAACACCCTGTCCCTCAATTTTGTCTGCACTTGATAACATATTGATGGTAATTTTCTTATTCAATTCGATCCCTCCGTTTTTCATGCTTTTTATTCTTTGTGTAAAACACTTATGTAATTATAGCATAACTTACTTAACTAGCATACCCAGATTTCCTTCTATTACAAAATTGTTAGTGATCTTTATATATTTCGTAATGAAAAATAAGCGCTAAATGTAACATCGCTTTGTGTAATTTTCGATGATATGTACTCTCCACAATGCCACCTAATTCTTTCATGACTTGTTGTTTACTACGCTGCCTTACATAAACATCGAAAAGCAGTTCTCGCTCACTCTTCTTCATCTGCGCAATTCCCTCTAACAAAATATATGCTTGTAAGTCTCTTTTCTGTAGTTGTTCTTTATGTTTTTGTTGCCTATGCATAGCTTGTAATACAACATTCTCTCGCTCATGATTGCTAGCATTTCGATCAATCTGTACAACACTCTTCGTATATTGTAAATAATCTCCAATTTCATCCTCAATGCGCAAGGTACTATCATACTCTCCATATAGAATACTTTGCAAACGAACTCCTGCACTGTAATATCGCAAATACTCTAATCTTTGTTTCATATCCTTTACTGTTGCTTTTTCATCGATGTATGTTTTTATACTTTCCATAGTGCCTCCTATTAAACCCTTACACTATGTATATACGAGATAAAATTCAAAAATCCTAAAAAAAAGAGAAATTATTTAAAAATTTTCTCTTTTTCATAAATGGAAAACACAATTTCCTTCTGTCTGCCATGACTTTTCCACACCGCATCTTCTCCTAAATACGTATAATAATGCCCATATTTCATCTTTCCAAGAATCGCTCCCATAAGGATATCTCGAATATTTCTAGTGTCTGAAAAATAAGCAAGTGCTTCTCCTCTCATACATTTATAAATTGCATCTGGACATCCCAAACATTGTTCTTGATCATCCACGACGGTATATCCTTGTTCTATAAGATGTTGTACAATATCTTTTGAAAGACGGCTATTCTTATAGATTATAGATGGAGTATGCTCATTGGGGATATAATTGAGTTCTTCCCCATCGTTGATATCCATACATGATACTTTTTTATAAAACAAAGTTCCCACTCCATCACAATAACTATACATCTCATCTCTAGCAGGAAAATACACGAGCGCAACTTTCATATCTTGATTCTGTAGGATAGCACTACAAATCGAATAGGTATCCCTTTGTTGTAAGTAATCAAGTGTTCCATCGATTGGATCTAATACAAGGGTCATTGCATAATCTTGTTTCGTAAATAGTTGAATACTTTCTGTATCCTCTTCTACATCTAAGGTAAGGATATCTTTGTATTTTGGCAACAAGGAAGTAAGGATCATTTCTTGTACGATTTCATCTGCTTTTGTTTTTGCTTCACGCATTGCCTTATGATGCGCATCTTCCCCTTCTAATGAGTCCACTTTCTTACCTTCATTCAAAATCCCTTGTTGCATCATCTTTGCAACAACTCCTGCTTGTTTACTTACTAGAAACAAACGTTCATATAGTTCTTGATACATAGTTTCCCTACTTTCTTCATATTAAGAAAAGACAATCCAAAGGGATCGTCTATTTCAAGAATGCTGGTGCAGCATTGTTTGCGATATTCATATATTCTTCTTTTGTTTCTTTTTTAAGTTTTTTAAGGAATGATTCTACTCCTTTATAAAGTTCACTATCTTTGCTATCTTCTTCCATTGCCATAACCAAAGACTTACTAACTTTAAATCCTTTTTTCAAGGATACGATACTTACATCACTATTTTGTTTTGCAACAAGTGCAGCAGTAGCATTATCTAAAACGATTGCATCTGTTTTCTTATCTTTTAATGCTTTTAAAAGCTCTGCTGTATTGGCTTTAGGTTCTTGATGTTTTACATCCTTAATTTGATCAATGACACGATCACTTGCCATACCAGCTTGTGCACTTACGTTTAATTTTTTAAACTGTTTAATATCCGTAAAGGTTGCACTTTTATCATCCTTACGCACAACTATGGATACACCAGATTCACCATAAGCAGAAGAGTATGTAACGTTATCATTTTCATCTTCTTTTAATACTCCACTAATAACGATATCTACCTCACCTGAATCTAGTGCTTCTTCAAACTTTGCACTGCTCATCTTTTTAATAACCAGTTCTTTCTTTAAAGATTTTGCTAAATCTCTAGCAACTAGTACATCATAACCACTTGCAAAATAAGATTTCCCAAATGCTATCGTATTGTCATTTTGTGTTTCGGATAGATAATTGTAAGGCGCACTTTCCGTATCCATTGCGACAATCAATTGTTCTTTTCCTGTATTTTCGCTGATGTTTGGTTCTTCATCACTACCACATCCTGTTAGTAACAATGTACATGCAAACATAACTGCTAATAGTTTTTTCATATATACCTCATTCCTATACTCACAGTTTTGAGTATTTTTTCATTTTATAGTACAACAAAGAGAATGTCAAATTTTCACATAAATTCCCTTATTTATCATTTATTTACTTTGTATTATAACCCCATAAAACCTTCAATAATCCCACCATTCTTAGTTAATATGAAAAATTTCAAAAAAATTACCGCACAAGATAATCTTATGCTACTATGTAGAAAATAGATGATAAAAAGGAGAACATCATGGAAAAAGCAATGAATTTTAGTGAAGTTATTGATGCGTCAATAGAAAGTGTTTGGGAAGTTTTACATAAACCTGCACATATTGTAACGGAAGGATTTTCAAAACTTCGTATAGAAGATGATTTACATTGGGTTCAAAGAGAGGGTGAAGTTGATACAAACTGTACTGCTACATTACACGAAGATACATATACAGTACATGTTGTAACACAAAATACAAAATATGATAGTGAAAAAACGGATATTACACTACGTCTTGAAGAAGTAGATGGAAAATGCAAAGTAAATGTTCATTATGTAGTAGATACAACCGCCCTTTTGAATATGTTAGTGTTCAAAACTATGGGTGAAAAATTAGAACATCACGCAAGCAATGTAATTATTAAAAACATCAAAAAAGCGGTACGTTAAGGTTAAACATTAGAGTAAACAAAAAAAGTGGAAAATCCACTTTTTTTGTTTAAGAACATATAACATCACAATTTCTAAAGTTGCTTTATCTTGCGTCTCTCTTTATATTTTATGAGTACTTTATAATATATTTGTAAAAGCATAAAGCCAAGTGTTCCACCAAAGGTATCGATCAACACATCCTTAAATTGTCCACTTCTGCCTTTCACAAAAAGCTGATGAAATTCATCTGTCGAAGCATATAGGAAAACTGCCACGATTGCATATACACCATAATGTTGTACATTTATCTCTTTAAAATATAGGGCAAATAAGATTGCTAAGACTGCATATTCACTCATATGCGCAAGTTTTCGTACAATGAAGCTTGCCACATCAAATAGCCATCCACCATTTTCCACAAGATTTATATTGAAGATGCGATCTATTAGTTCAATTAGTTTATTGCTCATTCCTTGGGAATCATCCGCAACTTGAGCAGAGAACCAAAATATAACGGCCATCCAAATAAAACACAGAATTAGATAAATATGTTTTCTTTTCATATAATCACTCCTGTGCTTCATTATATATAATATTGAGTGTTTTGTCAGTTATTATTTTTATTGGTATTTGAAATTGTATCAACTGTTTTAAATGTATACCCTAAATCTTTCATATTTTTAATGAATGTATCCATAGCTTCATAGTTCCCTTTATTGCTTGGATGCAACAAATAAATGGCTCCATTATGATAATGATCCATCATAGTCTTTAATGCCTCTTCCCCACTTACATCACTTGCATAATCATAATATGCATGACTCCAGTTATACGTACGATAACCTAAATCACTCACCATCTTCATTGCACGTTCGCTGCTTCCACCTTTTGGAAAACGAAATACTTTCACCATAGGTTTTCCTGTTACTTGCATATAGGTCTTTTCTGTTTCTGTTATTTCCTTCACAAACTTATCTACACCACTCGCATTTGCAAGTGTCGTCATATCATAATGATGCCACGTATGATTACCTATTAGATTTCCATCTTTGACAAGTTCTCTCATAAATTCTGGATTATCTCGAATATAATTCAAGGTTAAGAAGTACGTTGCCTGTACATCATTTTTCTTTAGTACTTCGGCAATTTCTTTGATATAGGTAATATCATTGCCTCCTTCATCAAAAGTTAAATAAATCACTTTCTCATCAGGTCCTTGAAAGAAGGTATTATATTTCAATAGAAATTGTTCATCTTGTGCCGCAGTGGTTCTTTTGTGATCTTTTGATTTGCGAAACCACCACTCTTCCATTTTATTATCATAAGTATCATGATTATAATAAAGTTTCACACTTGTAGGATCATCACATACTTGTACCTTACGAACAGCTTTCCCAACATTTCCACTACTATCTTTTACCTCATATTCAATCTTATAAGTGCCTTTTTTCTTGTTGTTCACATGATTTTTTATCGTTACTTTTTCTTGCAGTTGTTGATCATAATTATCCTTCACTTCATACCCTGCTTCTTGAAATTCACCATTCATAAATATACGTACAGTATTGTCTCCCTTTAGATGAATTTTTGGAGGCGCTGTGTCCACGACACGAACTTCACGTGTTACTTTTTTTTGATGTTCCTTTGATTCATAAGTAATTTCATATGTTCCAAGTTTGCGTGTGTTTAACGTGCTATTTACTTGTATATCATCACTATAGTCTGTTAAATGATAACGTGCCTTTACACCAGGATCTACAAAGGCAGTGTTTACTTCTATCTCCATTTGTTGTTTACCCTCAAGTTTTAGTAACGGTACAAACAATCCACTAAAACATAGAATTTTTATAAGCAGCGCAAATACAAAAACACCCACACATCCAACAAGAACATATATCCCTAAACGACAACGTTTACTCACAGCGTTCACCTCTCATTTCAATCTATGCCCTTCCTCTATAGAAAATGCTATGAGTATGTTATAATATTGGATATAAAGGTGTGACGAACGTGAAAAAATACTTATTTATTACAACTCCTATCATCATAGCGCTTCTCTTGTTATTGCGTTATTTCAATGTATTACAAGGCATATATGCAGAACCCGTCTTCATTTTATTGGTCGCATTGATATTGTCGATTGCATTTGCATATGTAGAGAGAAACGCCCAACATAATGCAGATGAAAAAGAAGTACATTATGATAATCTAGATATTACTAGATTTGCCTTGTCTATCGTTGTTGTACTAGTACATATGAGACCATTCCTTGGTTATAATGATCATTTAGATTTAGCATTTAATTACATCGTTGGAAGAATTTGTGTACCTCTGTTCTTTATTACTTCTGGTTATTTCGCCGCAAAAAAAGAACAGGAACGCCCTGGGTATATACGAAACTATATCAAAGGATCCTTAAAGTTCTATCTTGTTTGGAGTATTATTTATCTGCCATTTGGAATAGAAGCGTTAGAAACGCTAAACATACAATTACCTCCTGCAGCATTCCCTTTAGCTATCCTTGTGGGATTCTTCTATACTGGCACCTTTTATCACCTTTGGTACTTTCCTGCACTGTTACTCGCGATGATTGTCTTAAGAGGATGGATGAAGCGTTTCCCTATGAAACCATTATTGGTAATTTCGTTCCTTCTCTTACTCTTAGGTGCGACGGAAACTTACTTTGGTTTTCTACCTGATCAGTTACAACACTTTCTATCTACATATTACTTCCAGATTTTCTATACAACCCGCAATTTCTTATTCTTTGGTTTGTTTTATGTTGCGCTTGGATATTACATCGGCACAAAAGAAAAAACCTATGTATCCTATGCTTTTTTAAAGCTCTTGTTGTGTTGTGTATTGTTAGTGGCAGAAGCCTTAATTCTACAAACCATCGATCGTTTAGATAGTAATATTTTATTATCTTGTATCCCTTTGGTGTATTATCTCTTTATTACTCTCATTCACACAAAGCCATTCTTTAAAACAAAGAAAACGATTCCATATCGTGAATACTATAAGTATTATTATTTAGTACATCCTTTTGTAATATATTTTGCGACTATAGTATTCTTGCATTTCGATCGTTTTGAAGGTCATTATTGGATACAGATTGTCATTGTATTAACGAGTGTTCATCTATTATCTAAAGCGATCTTGATGTTAAAAAAGAAGTATCCCAGGGCTTTACGCCATCTGTGATACTTTTTCTTTTATATATTGAGCTACTCCATCATCTTCACAGGTTCCACAAATTTCATACGCCTCTTTTTTTATCTCATCGCATGCATTATGTACTGCGATGGTATATGGAAATTCTTGAAAGACTTCTAAATCATTATTGCTGTCTCCAAAATATAATAAATCTTCCTCTGTTAGGTGTTGGTAAGATAGCACTCTTTGAAGCATAGAGGCTTTATTTACACCCTTTGCGGTTATCTCAATATTATACGGCAAAGAAGAGGATACTTGCAAATGTTCAAACATGTGTAATTCATCCTTCACTTGTCTAATAAATGCTATATTTACACACATGGTTTCCATTTTTAAAATAGGTTCATGTATTTGTGTATAGCTATCCACAATATGAACAGGTTCCATGAAATACTCTCCCTGATAATCTGGATGATAATATGCTTTTACACAGTCCATCATACCTTGCAATTCTCCACTTCCATAAATTCCACGAGAGGTGAAGTAAAGACACGATAAATGATGGTTTACTATGGTTTCTTCTATGTTCTTTATATATTCATCTTGCATCGGATATGATAAAATCTCATTTCCAAGAGCATCTACGTATAAAGCTCCGTTTAATAATATGGCTGGTACCTTTATATCTGTTGGAAAGGCACTTCGAAAATCCATATAGCTTCTTCCTGTACAAACTAGAAACAATATCTGTTTCTCTTCGAGTTCTTTTAACATCTCTCTTGTTTTCATACTCATGGTATTGTCTTCTAATAAAAGAGTGCCATCTAAATCACTTGCTATACATTTCATTTTAATAGTTCCTTTCTTTCAAAGAGGGAACGATACATCTTCGAATTGTTCTTGTATTGCACAACGCGTTTATATAACCATCTTGTTGTTATCCCCGTAAGACATGCAGATAATACGGTTCCAATACCGATGACTCCACCTAATAAGAAACCACAGAGAAAGAATACAATATCCAATGAAGTTCTTATCCATACATAAGATAATTTAAAACGTACAACAAAGAAATAGATAACCGCGTCCACCATATTCATCCCACGTTCTACAGTTTGAAAGATCGCATAGGACATGCCAAAACTTAACTGTGCAAGAATGATACATAAAAATCGTATGATGAAAGATTGTTCACTAAGATTCATAGAGATAATAAACACGTTGAAAAAATCAATCGCAAACCCTATTAACAAAGTATATAAAATTGAAGGCCAACCGATATAACGTCGATTTACCAACAATGCAAAAAATAAAAAGAAAATTGAAAATAATTGATCTGCTCTTCCTAAGGAAATATTTAACGTACGATGTAATCCATCCACAAATACATCAATGGTATCACTTCCTAACCCTACCTCTACAAACAACGCAACCCCAATCGCACATATACAAGTAGAAAATAGTGTTTCTACTACAATTACAGCATTTTTCTGAATCGTTTTCTTCATACAACCCCTTTCCAAAAAAGGGGAAGCTTTCGCTACACCCTTTTCTAATCATTATAATTGTTCACCATTTGTTTTGATGACTTCTTGATACCAATAGAAGGAATCTTTACGTAAGCGTTTCTTTGTGCCATTTCCACGATCATCGATATCTACATAAATGTATCCATAACGTTTACTCATTTCGCCTTGTGAACAACTGATGATATCAATTGGACCCCAAGATGCATAACCAAATACATTTACACCATCTTTAATAGCTTCTTTCATAGCGCGTATATTTCCTTCTAAATAGGAAATACGATAATCATCATGTACTTTACCATCCACAACTTCATCAATTGCGCCTAGTCCATTTTCCGCAATAAACATAGGCACATGGTAGCGATCCCAATACTGATTCAAAGAATTACGGAATCCAAGAGGATCAATTGCCCATCCCCAAATGGATTTTTCTAAATAAGGATTGGGTTGTGGTTCTTTCATACCCGCTTTTGTTGTGCGTGTAAAATAGTAAGAGAAGGATAAATAATCCGCTGTGTTTTCTTTTAACAGTTTCATATCTTCTTCTTTCATTTCGAAATCAATTTGATTCTCGTTAAAGAAACGTAACGCATACTCTGGATAATATCCTCTTAATAAAACATCACTATAGAAATATACACCCATTTGATTTGCTTGTGTTGCTGCGAATACATCCTTTGGATCACAACTTGCTGGATAGCTTGTATCATCCCCTGTCATCAATCCGATTTGTAGATTAGGATTGATTTCATGCGCGATTTTTGTAGCCATTGCACTTGCGATAAATTGATGATGAACACCTAGATATACATCACTCAAAGTATATCCCTCCATAAGTCCAAGAGAGGAGAATTCTCCCCATCCACCAAGGGAATTGATTTGATTGAATACAATCCAATATTTTACTTTGGATTGATATCGTTTAAATAGTACTTCGCAATATTTTACAAAGCATTCCATTACATAACGACTTTTGAATCCGTTATATTTCGTAACTAAATTCACTGGTATTTCATAATGAGAAATGGTCATAACTGGTTCTATACCAAGTGAAATCATTTCATCTAACAAATCATCATAGAATTGTAGACCTGCTTCATTGGGTTGTGTTTCTTCTCCTGTTGGAAAAATGCGTGTCCAGTTGAAGGAAGTGCGGAAACACTTGAAACCCATTTCTTTCATAAGAGCCAAATCTTCTTTGTATGTATGATAGAAATCAATTGCGCTTCTTCTAGGATAGTATCCTACACTATCTTGTAGTGCTTCATCTATTTCTTCTTTGCTATGTTTAAAGCCTACAATACTTGTACGACTATATTCTTCAGGTAAAATTTCGATATCTGCGATAGATGGACCTTTTCCATCTTCATTCCATGCACCTTCTGCTTGATTTGCCGCAATGGCCCCTCCCCATAAGAAATCCTTAGGGAAGCCGGTTGGAGTTTTTATCATAATTTGCCCACCTTTTCTTCTATTTTACGAATCATACGAATGATATGATTGGTCATATTCACTTCTGAATTGATGGTCATTAAGGTATCTTGTGCATGTGTAAAGAGTAAGGTTGTTTGTAGTTCCTCATCTTCTATCGTACTTTGAATCATATCCGTTTGTACTTTATGCGCAATCGTGATTTCATCTTTTGCTTCTTTTAGTTTCGCATTCACAGCATTTACATCAACGCCATCTTCTGTATCATGTACTGCCTCATTTAATAAATTTCGACAGTTGCCGGCATGCAGAATCATCTGCATTGCCGCACTGTTTAGTTCTTCTGGTGTTACTTTTTTCATAGGAATTCCCCCTTATACACTTTCTTCTATTTCTTCTCTATGTGCTGCTTTCTTCGCAGCTAGTTTTTCTTTCTTTTCTTGTTCAGCTCTTTCTTCTTCACAAACTTGCTTGTCGTAAATTTTGAAGAATGGATAATAGATTACCCATGAAATCGCGAAGATTACCATAACAAGAATTGCTCCATTTAATGATTTTGTGACCATGTATCCAACAATTGGACTAGGTAAATACCAAAATCCAAATGTTTCTGCAGGAATTGGAGCCCAACCCCATGCTAAAGCCGCGTAAACTATCATTGGTGAGATTAATCCAATAATCCACATAGGAATCATTAACAACGGGTTAAAGGCAACTGGTGCACCGAAAATCAATGGTTCGTTGATATTACATAAAGAAGGTACAAATGTTGATTTTCCAATCACTCGTAATTTCTTTGATTTCGCAAGCACTAATAACATAACCGCAAGTGCTAAGGTAGTACCACCACCTCCAAGTAGGAATAAATTGGTAGTTTCACTTGTATGGATGAAGGTAGGTGCATTTCCTGCCGCAACTGCAGCCATGTTATCACCCATTCCTTGTAAACAAATTGCGGATGTAATTGGATAGATTACCCATGTAGAAATACCAAAGGTATATAAGAATGCATATCCAATGAAGTTTAGTAATACAAATCCCCAGAAGGATTGTCCAATAGAAATAAATGGTGTGAATACTTCATAGATTACATCGAAGATACTAATCTTTAATGTGAATGTGAAGATAAATCCAATGACAAGACAGATTGTAATAGGAATCAACGTATCAAACCATACGGTAATAAAGTCTGGTAATGCACTATCTTCTTTAAAGAAAGAATGTTTTGCGAATTGATTCATTACAGCTCCAACAAATAGACCCGCTACAAGGGAAGCAATCATACCTCCAGTACCTAAGTTTGAGAATACAATTTGGATATTCCCAGCATCATCGAAGGTAGGATACACAATCATTAAGAAGAAGGCAATTCCTGCCATACCTGCTTGTTTTGCTGTTTTCTTGTGTTTTTTCTTTTCCATAATGGTAGATGGAATTAAGTATGCCAAGAAGATGGAAAGTAGTCCAAATGAGAAACTACTCAACATCGAAATATCTGGCATTTGTGGTACAAAGTCTCTAATAATATTAAATACAGTCGCAAAGGAACCAATTAAGATAAGTGGCATTGCCGCAAGAATTGATTCTTGTACAGAGGCAAGCCATGGGTTTCTTGCAATTTTGTTCATCTTTGGCGCAAATACATCTGTCATCCAATTCATAAATGATTTCATAAAATTTCTCCTCTTTTATTTAAATGTCTAGTTCTTTTCTGATAGAGTTTAATACAGCCGCTCCATCCAATGATCCATAAGCATTTTCATCAATGATTCTTACTGGAACATCATAAGGATCTGCAATTTCCTCTAGGTCATGAAGCATATACTTTAAATGTGGTCCTACCAATAATAGATCGATTTCCTCAATATAATCTTCTACTTCAGAATCACTTCGTGCTTTCACACCTATTTCAAATCCTTCGTTTTTTGCGGCAACGCGGATATTTTTTGCCATAAAGCCACTGGAAGCACCAGTTCCGCATACTAATAAAATGTTTTTCATATTCTAATCTCTCCTTTTTGTGAAATTTTTCGTGAAATTCATTACGATTGATGATAAACTATATTTGAGATATATCTACTTACTGTATGAGCGTACAAGTTTGAGGGGATGTATCTCTTTTTCTGTCTTTCACGAAATGTTTCTGACCTCCTTTCTTCTCTTTACACTTCAAGCATATAGGATTGTAAAAATTCCTTCAAATAAAAAAAGTTCCTCTAGATGGGAACTAATTCCATTTGTATCAAGGAAGCTTCTTTTATATACTGTAGGTAGCATAATAGGACAATACTGTCTTTTCATTGGGGTGAACATATGAAAA
Source organism: Amedibacillus sp. YH-ame6 (assembly GCF_053848845.1). Classification (NCBI taxonomy): domain Bacteria; kingdom Bacillati; phylum Bacillota; class Erysipelotrichia; order Erysipelotrichales; family Erysipelotrichaceae; genus Amedibacillus; species Amedibacillus sp. YH-ame6. The sequence goes on along the minus strand of NZ_JBSPEZ010000013.1, from coordinate 64,355 downwards.
TAAAAAAACAAGATCAGTTGGTCATATTGTTACGAGATGAGCGTGAAGAACGATATGTACCTGCACAAGAACTAGCCGATAAACTAGGCGTATCCACTCGTCAGATTCGTAAGTATGTAGTAAATATTAATGCGTTTTATAATGCCTCAGTCATCCTTTCCAACTATCGTGGATATTGTATGGATCAAGGCTTATATGCAGATATACAAGAACATACACCAACACGTACCATCGAAACTCCAGAAACAAGGAAGAACTATATCCTACAAAAGCTAATTTGTATCAAAGAAGGATATGATATCTTTGATTTAAGCGATGAACTATTTGTTAGTAGTGCGACGATTGAAACTGATTTAAAAGAAATCCGAAGCATTCTACGCGATCACAATTTACATTTGATTCGCAATAAGAATATGTTGTTGGTAGAAGGAAATGAAATGAACAAGCGTACCTTCATGAGTCACCTCATATCTTCTGATAGTTATGATAACTTTATCCTGAAAGATGAAGTTCAACTACTGACCTTCCATTATCATTTTTGGGATTTTCGAAAAAATATAAGAGATATATTTTCACAAAATGATATATTTGCGAATGATTATACCCTAAACAATACAGCACTGCATCTCATCATCATGATTGATCGTATCCGCAATGGATGCATTATGAAAGATGAAATTGATTTAGATAGAGTGAAAAAGAGTAAACAATATCAAGTGAGCACCCAAATTCAAAGTTTCATAGAAACAGCCTATGATGTTAAAATCAATGATACAGAGTTGTACAATTTGGTATTGATTATATCCAATCATACAACGATATTGGATTATTCCTTTATTACTTCAGAAAATATTAGTGAATACATCGAACAAAAATTTATTGATATTGCCCATAATGTCATACGAAAAGTGGAACGTAATTACTATTTAGATGCTTTTGATGAAGACTTTATAACGAAGTTTACGGTACATGTCAAAAACTTATTTAATCGCGTAGAAAATGAATATTATGCCAAGAACCCTTTAACCGCTAAAATTAAAACATCGTATCCATTGATTTATGATATTGCAGTCTTCATCGCACAAGAATTTAAACGAGATTATCAAGTAGTTTTAAACGAGGATGAAATTGCCTTTATTGCCTTTCATATTGGAAGCTACTTTGAAAATAATGTACAAAGTAAAAACAAAGTGACGTGTGCCTTCATTTATGCAGATTATTATTCCATTCATAAGAATGTATTAGATAAAATCATGCGACAATTTGATCAACGTATCAATATGAAATATGCCATCTCCATTAACAATTACAACCCTGGTTTATTACACGCAGACCTAATTATATCTACGATCGACATGCCTTTTGCGAACGCTTCTGTTACTATACACCCCTTCCTTACAGAAAAAGATACTCGCGCAATACGAGATGCGATTGAACGCATCAGCCAAACAAAGAAAGGAAATGCGTTAAAAGCATATTTGATGAATTTCTTTGATCAACGTCTCTTCTATAAAAACCCGTCCTTTAAGGATAAAGAAGAAGCACTAGAAATCATGTGTAGAGATGTTGTAAAGCTCGATTATACGGAAACATCCTTCTATGAGGATGTACTCGCAAGAGAGCATATGTCGAGCACAGCCTTTGAAGATGTTGCAGTTCCTCATTCTTTATCGAAGAATACAAAGTCTAGTTTTATATCCATTGCGATAAGTGAAGAACCAATTCCATGGGGATCACATCCAGTACATATCATCGCCTTAATTGGAATCAATGAAGATTCCAGAAAAGTATTCTCTGAAATCTTCGAAGAAATTATTGAAATATTAAGTGAACCTGTACATGTAAGAGAACTATTACAAATGCAGGATTTCAATGAGTTCATCCAACATATGAAACAATTAATGTCAAAGGTTCGTATCGATTAAAGGGTACAAAAAAAGTAACATAACGTTACTTTTTTTCGTATTGATATAGTTCGATTAGTTTTTCTGCACATCGCAATCCATCGATTGCCGCAGATACAATACCACCAGCATATCCCGCGCCTTCTCCACAAGGATATACTCCTTTTACAGAAATGCAGTTGCATGTATCTTTTTCTCGTTCAATGCGTAGTGGAGAAGAACTTCTTGTTTCTACACCAGTAAGAATTGCATCATCCATCGCAAATCCTTTGATTTTACGATCAAAATTTACGATTCCCTCCTGCATTGCTTTCCCTACATATTCTGGAAGGATGTCAAGTAAATTACAAGGTGTAACCCCTAGCGCATAGGATGGTGTTACACTCCCTAGTGTAGTTGATGGATTTCCTGCTAGGAAATCTTTTACAAGTTGTACAGGTGCATGATAATTACTTCCTGCTAGTTGATACGCTTTTTTCTCTATGTCACTTTGTAACTGTATTCCTTTTCTAGGATCATCATCAAAATCAGAAGTACGCACTTGTACAAGAACTGCACTGTTTGCGTTTTCTTGATCCCGCGCATGTTCACTCATTCCATTCACTACAACTCCACCTTCAATGGATGTAGAAGGTACAACACTACCACCAGGACACATACAGAAGGTGTATACACCTCTTCCATTGCTTGCTGTATGTACAAGACGATAGTCCGCAGCCTTTAAGCGTGGATGATTCGCATGTTGTTTATATTGTGCTTGATTGATTAAGGTTTGAGGATGTTCGATTCTTGCGCCAATCGCAAATGCTTTGGCGTGAATACAAAATCCACGATCCATTAACGTTTCAAAAGTATCTCTTGCGCTATGACCAATCGCAAGGATAGCTTGTTCACAAGGGATTTCTTCTCCATTGGCAATTACTTTTACAAGTTCACCCTGTTCGATTACGAAATCTTCTACCTTTGTTTCAAAACGAATTTCTCCACCTAATCGAATAATTTCTTCTCTCATTTGTTTCACAATATTTCTCAAATAATCTGTACCAATATGAGGATGTGCCTGATATAAAATTTCTTCTGGTGCACCAAAGCGTACCAGTTCTTCTAATATTTTAATAATTCTTGTGTCTTTTACACGAGTGGTTAATTTTCCATCAGAGAATGTACCTGCTCCACCTTCTCCAAACTGTACATTACTAGAAGGATTAAGAATACCTTCTTTCCAGAAACGTTCTACGCTTTCCACACGTTTTTCAACGCATTCTCCACGTTCCAACACCAAAGGTTGATACCCAAGTTGTGCTAACAACAATGCAGAAAACATACCCGCTGGTCCAAACCCAATGACGATTGGGCGATGCTTTAAACCAACTACACCTTTTTTTGGCATATGGTAACGTTCTTTCACAGCTTTTGATACATCTTTCATTTTATACTTTAATAGCTTTGTTTCATTTGCTACTTTACAATCCACGGTATATGTAAAATGAATATCTTCTGCTTTACGTGCATCAATACTTTCTTTCACTATATGATAGGATAATAACTCTTCTTCTGGAATACGTAATTTCTTTACAATCTTTATTGGAAGAATTGTTAGTTCCTCATCTAGAGATAGTTTTAGCTGTTGGATTCTTATCAATACATTCACCTCGTCCTTAGTATACTGCTTTTAGTATATGGATTCTTCTAGATATCCAAAGAATCACATAAGAGAATACCAAGCTTGCCGCAACAGAAATGAAATATCCTAATAAGGAATTCAACTCTGGCATTGCCCATATTAGGACGCTGACAAACATGATATGTGATACATATACCAACAATGACATCTGTCGAAGTGTTCGGTATATTTTTTGTTTTTGAAGATCGATACGTTTCAACCATAAAAACAAGAAGCTTACACATGGGATTAACATCACATACATACTTGCTAAATCACTCATAAAACCATTTGCTTTCAATAGATAACATTCCCCAAACAATAACGCTAGAGAAATCAAAAAACCTACAAATAACACTGGTTTCTTCACATAGAGCATATGTTTAGAGAAATATGCTCCAAGTGCTATAAATATCATTCCAAAAAACAATCCATTTCGAGTAGTAGAGAACATATCTACATAGTATTTCCATATAAAGTCCACAACTGGAATTCCTTCTAATAATTTTGGATATACATTTCCCATCATTCCAATCAAATACAATAGAAGGGTAATCCAAATCGTTTTCTTTACATTTAACATGGTAACCAAATAATAAACAGCAAATACCGCAAACATAAGTGCTGGTAAAAACCACAAGTGATAAAAGCTTCCCATAAAGAAGAAATCTCGCACATAACGTAAGATCGCCGCAAATGTAACACCATCCCCTGAACGCATAATCCAGTAGGTAAATGGAAGATAAAGAATCGTCCAAATGACATAGATTTTAAAGAGCCTTCCTAAATAATGTTTTAATACTTGTATATTTTCATAATCGTTCCATTCTCTTTGCAAATCGATTTTCTGAAAAAAGAAGAAACCTGAAGTGATAAAGAAGAATGGTACTGCCACACGTGATAATACTTGTACAAGGACAAAGTTCGCATCCATATTAATATCTACAAGTGGTGCTGTATGAATGCATATGACAAGCAATGCACTTACAAATTTCGCAATATCTATCGCATAATAATTCTTTTTTTGCATATTCTCTCTCCTTCATAAAAAATAGCCTTGATCGGCTATTTGTAGATTCTTGGCACTCTTGCGCTGATCCAGCAAAGAGTTTCATTGTTGATGGTATTTGCTAATCGAGTAAGTTCATCAATGCTTAGATGTTCTTCTTGATCATTCCCAAACAAGGTCACTACATCTCCCTCTTTTACATCATCAATATCACTTACATCGATCATCATCTGATCCATACAGATGTTTCCAATAATGGTTGCTTTTTTCCCATGAATCAACACATGGCTATTTTTATTTGATACACAGCGAGGATAACCATCTGCATACCCAACAGATAACGATGCGACTTTTGTTGGCTTAGATGCCTTGAAATGCCTTCCATAGCTCACATTAACACCCTTTTGGATGGTTTTCACTAAGGATACATTCACTTTCCACTCCATGACTGGTAAAAAGTTAGGAGCGGTATTGATTTTAACTGCATCATCGCTAGTAACACCCATCCATAACAAACCAGGTCTTACATAATCATAGGATAGTTCAGGATAGTTTAAAATTCCATAACTATTTTGTAAATGACGTGTTCCTACCTCGATCCCTGCCTCTTTTAAATCCTGTAGAACACGATCAAACATAATCTTCTGTTGTTTCGTATAGGCTACATTGTCTTCTTCTAAACCATCACTCACACTAAAGTGAGAAAAGATTCCACAAGTTTCTATATGTTGTAGTTGATACACTTGTTTGATATCTTCAATATGGTATTCATGTTCTTGCGCAACAATTCCAATCCTTGACATACCTGTATCAACTTTTACATGCCCTTTGATACACACTTGATGTTGTGCACAATAAGCATCTACTTTTTGTGCATACTCCAAAGATACAAAGGTCTGTAACAAGTTTTTTTCATGAAGATAATGAAAATGTACAGGAGGCGTATATCCTAGGATTAAAATTGGGGAGTGAATACCATTCTCACGTAAGGTAATCCCTTCATCCACACTACTGACACCGAAGAAATCAATGCCACATTCCTCTAATTCTTTTGCACAAGCAATATCTCCATGCCCATATGCATTTGCTTTAACGATTGCCATAATCTTACTTGATGATGGAATCAGTTTTTGTATTTCTTTGATATTATGTCCGATATTGGACAAATGAATCTCAAGCCATGATCTTGTATCACTCTCAAGCACGGTCCTCACCTCTTTATTGTTTGTTCATTGCTAAATCTACTAAACGATCAATCAAATCCAGGAACATAATCCCCGCTTCTTTCATCATTGTAGGATAACGTGATGTATCGGTAAATCCTGGAATTGTATTCACTTCATTAATCACAATCTTATTCTCTGGTGTTTTAAACATATCCACACGTGTCATACCAGTACAGTTTAAAGCTTTATAGGCACGTTTTGCTAATACACGTGCTTCTTCTCTTAACGCTTCACTAATTCTTGCTGGACAATAGATATGAGAATCTACCATTTGATACTTTCCTTCATAATCGAAGAATGGTGCACTGGTTTCAATTTCATCTACATTCCCTGCAAATATGTCATGATTCCCCATAACTGCACAACCAATTTCAAACCCTTCAATCGTTGTTTCAAGTACCAATTTACCTTTTCCATCATGATAAAACGCATCTTCCATAGCTTTTTCAAATCCCTCAAACTCTTGAATTTTACTAATTCCAAAACTACTTCCCGCATTGCATGGTTTCACAAATATTGGTAACCCTAATGTTTCTACAGCATTTTCATAGATTGCTTTATAATCCATATCTTTTTCTTTGTATACACAAATATAAGGAGCACAAGGTACACTTGCATGTTCTAATATAATATGTGTCATTTCTTTATCCATACAAACAGAAGAACTCATATGTCCACATCCAACATAAGGAATACCACTGAGTTCAAACAATCCTTGAATCGTTCCATCTTCTCCATTTTTACCATGTAGAATTGGGAAGATACAATCCACTGCGATTGTTTCGAATGTTCCATCTTCTCTTAGTTTCAAGAATCCCTTATAAGCTTCACTACAGGACAATACACATGCACAAGTAGTATCATTTTGTAACCATGTATCGTGATCAATACTTTCTACATCTCCATTATATAAATACCATTTTCCATCTTGACTTATACCCACAAGAACCAAATCATAACGTTCTTTATCAATCTTACGAATCAAGCTTCCAGCAGAATGTAAAGATACTGGATATTCACTAGATTTTCCACCAAATATAATCGCTAATTTAATTTTCTTCATTGTCATTCCTCTTCTTTCACAAGTGCATCTACCAATTCGTCTAATTTCATACCACGAGAGCCTTTCACTAGCATCATGCATTCTTTATCCATATATGGTTTTACATACGTATATAAATCGTCTTTGTTTTGAAAGTGGCGCACTTCTACATCTTCTAAATAGTTATTTGCTCCTTGTGCAATATAACGTGCCATATCGCCAATGGTTAATACTTCCTGTACATGAAATGCTTGTAAATCTTTTCCAAGTGTATAGTGAATAAGATCACTCGTATCACCCAATTCTAACATATCTCCTAAAATAGCAAGTTTATAATCATATGCAAATTCTTCCATCGTTTCTAAAGCTGCAATCGCACTTTGTGGATTGGATTTATAAGAATCATTTAGAATCAAACATTGTTTCACTTTTACAAGTTCATTACGTAACCCAGTCTTTTCAATAGAAGCATATCCTTCTTGAATCTCCTCTACACTTAACCCAAGGCTTTTTGCGGCAATATATGCAGCGGTTGCGTTCATCGCTTGATGTTTCCCTATCATATCCAAATGAAACTTCTCTTTGTTAATAGCGAAATCAAGTCCATCCGCAAGTTGTTTTACATCACTCACGATATAATCATTTTGTTCCCCTTGTCCAAAGGTACGTATCGCGATATGTCCAGGCAACTGTGCATCTCGCACTGCTTGTTGTAAAAGCGTTTGATCTCCATTGTATAAAAAGAGTCCATTTTCTTTTAAACCCTCTGTAATTTCAAGCTTTGCCTTTGCAATGTTCTCCATACTACCTAAGTTTTCAAGATGCGCAGTTCCTACATTTGAAATAATCGCAATGTCAGGTTCTACAATATGCGTTAGAAATGACAATTCTTCCAAATTCTCCATGCCCATTTCCACAACACCCACTTCTACATCATCTGAAAAAGACAACAAAGTTAAAGGCACTCCAATTTCATTATTATAGTTTCCTAATGTTTTTTGTGTACGATAATGTTTCGCAAGTACAGAAGAAAGAATATCTTTGGTACTTGTTTTTCCATTGCTTCCAGTTACACCTACAACTTTCATCGCCAACTGGTTACGATAGGCTTTTGCTAAATCCTGTAATGCTTTGGTTGTATCTTCTACTAGTATCACAGGTACTTCTACAGGAGGATTTGGTTCTCTTCTTTCCCATAAAACTGCTTTTGCACCCTGTGCTATTGCTTGAGAAGTATATACATGCCCATTGTTGTTTACTCCACGAATAGGGATATATAAATTTCCTTCTACTACTTTACGAGAATCAATACAAACTCCCATAATTTTATCTTCAATACTTCCATTTTCTATGTAATCTGCATCCAACATCGCAATGATGGAATCAATTGAACGTATAATCATGAATCGTAACTTCCTTTCAACTATTGCATAAACGAATACTATATGCGAAACATACTTGTAAATATATGCGATAACATTATACCATAGCCCATTAAAATCCGTTAAATAAATTCAGATATTTCAGAAATCTTAAGATATTCCTTAGCTTTTTTTATAACAATCATATAAGTGTACTGTTTCATGTAAGAATATGCTATACTTTTTTTATGAAATATATATTTATTATAAACCCTACCGCAGGTAAAGTAGATCGTTCAAAACAATTAAGTGCAATGATTACTACCGTGTTTAAAAAACACAACTTACAAAATGATTTGATCATCCACATCAGCGAAGCGCTAGGAGAAGCAACTACCTATACCAAAACCATGGCACAGACTTATACAACTCGTTTGCGTTTTTATGCGTGTGGTGGTGATGGAACATTAACTGAGGTTGTAAATGGTGCTTATGGACACCCGCATTGTGCCGTTGGTGTACTCCCTATTGGAACAGGCAATGATTTTATAAAAACATTTAAGGAATATACGATGGATGATTTTCTAGATATCGAACGTCAAATATTCGCAAGAGAAGAAGTTATCGATTTGATGAGAATAAAAGATATCGTTAGTATCAACCTAATTTCAACGGGTTTGGATAGTGCTATCGCAGAAAATGTAAGCAAATTCAAAAATCTGCCGTTGATCAGTGGACAAGGTGCTTATAACTTATCCCTTGCCTATTGTTTTTTTACTTCTATGGATCATCAATTTTCATATAAAGTAGATGGTGAAGTCTTTCCCAATGATACATATATCTTTGCGGTCATTGCCAATGCGCAATACTATGGTGGTGGATATCATGCCGCACCTCAAGCAGATGTTCAAGATGGGCTTTTAGATTTTATATGTGTCAAACGTGTATCTCGTTTAAAAGTATTAAGTCTTATTAAGAAATATAAGAATGGAGAGCATTTGGATATTCCTGACATCGTAATATTTCGTCGTTGTAAAGAAGTTGAACTACTCGCAAATAATGCCTTTACAATGAACATCGATGGAGAAATCTCAACGATGGAAAACCCAAAAATCACCATCGATCAAAAAGCTTTATTATTTTTACTCCCGATGCGTTCATAATATAAACAAAGTTCACAATAGCTTGTAAGGTTGTGAACTTTTTATACCCTTTTCTTCATATGAATATGAAAACGATGACTTAAGATTTCTAAGTCATCGCTCTTTATTATAGTTGTTCAAGATATGTTTTTAAGAACGTAAAGGTACGATCAAAACTAGCAAGATCTAATTTCTCATCTGGTGTATGAATATCAAACATAATAGGCCCCATTGTCACGATATCCATATCTTCATCCAATGCTTTGAATACCCCACACTCTAATCCACCATGTACCGCAACAAGTTCTAACTCTTTTTCATACAGTTCACGGCATACTTTTTGTAACGTTTCACGCATTGGGGATTCTTTCGTATAACTCCATGCAGGATAACGAGCTTCTCTTTCGCTTTCATATTCGAATGCTTCTCCAAGAATCTCTACTTCATCACCGATCATATCCACAAAAGACTCCAAAGCTCCACGCACGGAACAATTAATGATGATATGTTCTCCACTTTCAATCACCCCTACATTACTGCTAGCAGTTACCAAATCCTTGATATCCATACTACGTGCACGCATACCATTTGGTAAGACACACAATAATTTTACAAGTGCTTCACTTTCTACCGTTGCCATTGCCTCACAAACTTCTTCTTTTTGGAATACGACATGTACACCTTTATCACTAAATTCTAATTCTTTTTTGATTTCTTTTTCAAAGGTACGTACAAGCTTTTCCATGGTTTCATAAGATGCATCACTCACAAATATCGCAACTGCTTCACGAGGGATGGCATTGTCTTTGATTCCTCCATTGATACTATGAATCTGTAATCCACAAGTGGAATCTATTTTATATAAAATACGTGCCAATAATTTATTAGCATTGCCTCTTTCTTTATCAATTTCTCCCCCACTGTGTCCACCAAACAAACCCTTTACTTCTAAGGAATATCCTTGTGTACTAACAGGAACCAAGATACGTTCTTTTTTCAATATAACATTTACTCCCCCAGCACTCGTTGTACAAGTAGCACTCTCTCCACCATCATCTAAGTTGATCATTCTCTTTGCGTGAATATCTTCTTTTTTGATTGCCATAGCACCAAATAAGCCTACCTCTTCTTGTACGGTAAAGATACATTCAAGTGCAGGATGTTTTGCCTCTTTATCTTCAAGTATGGCTAACATATAAGCAACACCAGTTCCATCATCCGCGCCTAATGTTGTCCCCTTCGCTTTCAAAAAGCCATCTTCTATCACAAGTTGTAAAGCATCCTTATAAAAATCAAATTCTGTATCTTTATTCTTTTCACATACCATATCCGTATGTGCTTGTAAAATCAGTGCAGGATGATCTTCATATCCATTTGAAGCATCTTTATAAATAATCACGTTGTTCATCTCATCATGTTTATAGGCAAGTTGATGTTCTTTTGCGAACGCAACCAAATACTTCGCATACGCACCTTCCTGAAAAGAACCATGTGGGATTCTTGTCATTTCTTCAAAGTATCGCTGATGTGCCAGCGTATGATCCAAAACATTTTTCATAAATAAATAACCTCCATATGAAATTATTTTACCACATTCCCTTATGTTTACTAAGTATTTCGCAAAAGAAAAAGTGGAAACCCACTTTTTCTAAATTAATGATGAAATAAACGAAGGTGCGTAAACGCCATCGCTATATCATATTTATCACATGTTTCAATTACATTGTCATCACGAATGGATCCACCTGCTTGCGCAATATAACATACTCCACTGCGATGTGCACGTTCGATATTATCTCCAAATGGGAAGAATGCATCAGAACCTAAAGATACATCGGTAAGTGTAGATAACCAAGCCTTCTTTTCTTCTTTTGTAAATACGTCTGGTTTATGCATAAAGAAATTTTGCCAAGTCCCTTCCGCAAGTACATCTTCATAATCATCCGATATATATACATCAATGGTATTGTCACGATCTGCTCTTCGTATGCCTTCTACAAATGGAAGAGATAATACTTTTTCATGTTGACGTAAATACCAATTATCTGCTTTATTTCCAGCAAGTCTAGTACAGTGTACACGGGATTGTTGACCCGCACCAATGCCTATAGCTTGTCCATCTTTTACATAACAAACGGAATTAGATTGAGTGTATTTCAATGTAATAAGTGCTATCATTAAATCTCGTTTAGCACCTTCACTCAACACTTTGTTCTTAGTAGGTAATTCTTTTAATAGGTCTTCATTGATGGACACATTATTTCTTCCTTGTTCAAAAGTAACTCCAAATACATCTTTACGTTCGATTTCTTCTGGAACATAGCTTGGATCTATTTGTATTACCAAATAGTTCCCTTTCTTCTTTTTCTTAAGGATTTCAAGTGCTTCTTTTGAATATGAAGGTGCAATCACGCCATCGCTAACCTCTCTAGCCAAATAGGTTGCACATGCTTCATCACACTCATCACTAAGTGCCGCAAAATCTCCATAACTAGACATACGATCACTTCCACGAGCTCGCATGTATGCGCTAGCCATTGGTGTACACTCCACTCCATCCACAAAATAGATCTGTTTCAAAGTTTCATCCATTGGCACGTAAACAGCAGCTCCTGCAGGAGACACATGTTTAAAGCTTGCGGCTGCTGGTAAACCCGTAGCTTCTTTTAATTCCTTTACCAATTGCCAACTATTCAAAGCATCCAACAAATTGATATACCCTGCTTTTCCATTTAAAATTTGAATTGGTAAATCATTATTCTTCGTATAAATTCTTGCAGGTTTTTGATTTGGATTACAACCGTACTTTAATTCCATTTCTTTCATATAAATTCTTCCTTTCCATAGAAAAAGAGCCGACATTCCTGGACTCTTCACCCAGACGGTCGGCTCACTTACGATTATACTTCATGTGGTCAATTCCACTTCCGTCAGTCGTATAACTGCTTTTATTTTATACCACAAATATTACAAGGTCAATGAATTCTGATATCTAATATGCTATTTTTTTCTATCCCTTATATAATCTCCTTGTTTTTATAATTGTATAGTAGCCTAAGAAGTATAACCATGTTAAAATATAGACATCTTAAGTATGGAGGATACTATGAAAAAAATATTGTTATGTTTTGTCGTTGGAATGTTATGTTTAAGTGGATGTTCCAGCAAAGGAAATGATGTTGATGTAAAGAAAGCAGTAAGTACTGTTTTAGAAAGTAAGGCAGATGAATTGCCTGCGACTATGGAAGTAGATGATCAAGTTTTAAAAGACTTGTTTCAAATTGATGTAGCGGATGTAGAACAATATGCTATCGCAATTCCTATGATGAATGTACAAGCTACAGAAATCATTATGATAGAAGCGAAAGATGGAAAAAAAGATGTAATTAAAAAAGCCCTAGATCAACGTATGAAAACAAATGAAGATACATGGTCTACTTATTTGCCTGATCAATATGAATTGGTAAAAAATCGTCAAGAATATGAAAGTGGAAACTATTTCATTATCGTAATCGCTGAAAAAGCTGAAGATATTATGAAGGAATTAAAGAAAGACTTCTAATGTTATTCTCAAGTTTACTATTTTTATTTGCATATTTACCACTCGTGTTACTTATGTACTATGTTTTACCAAAAAGGTATCGTAATGGATGCCTTTTTGTTGTTAGCTTGTTTTTTTATGGCTGGCAAGAACCTGTATATATTATAGTAATGCTAGTATCAATTTTGGTAAATTTCCAAATTGGTAAACTTGTCTATCGAAATCTTGATTCAAAACAGAAGGCAAAAACATATGTCATTGCCTCCGTAATCTTCAATATTGCATTGTTAGCTTTCTTTAAATATTTCAATTTCTTCCTTTGGAATATATCCAGCCTGCTTCAAACGGGAACCTTGGATATTATGCAGATTGCTTTGCCAATTGGTATTTCCTTTTATACCTTCCAAACCTTAACCTACCCAATTGATATTTACCGCAAAGAAACTTTACCACAAACAAATTTCATGAATTTTGGAATGTATGTAACCTTCTTTCCTCAATTGATTGCGGGTCCTATTGTACGTTATCGTGATATCTCTTTGCAGATTACGAATAGAACAACGTCTTCTTCTTTGTTCTATGAAGGAATCCAAAGATTTATCTGTGGATTATCTAAGAAAGTACTCCTTGCCAATCCTTTGGGTTCTATTTGGAATCAAGTTTCCTCTTTGTCCCAAATGAGCATGCTTACCTCTTGGATTGGTATACTCGCATTCTTACTACAGTTATATTATGATTTTAGTGGGTATAGTGATATGGCAGTCGGGCTTGGTAAGATGTTTGGATTTCATTTTCCTGAAAACTTCAATTACCCTTATATTTCAAAGAGCATGAGTGAGTTTTGGAGAAGATGGCATATGACCCTAGGCACTTGGTTTCGTGAATATGTGTATATTCCACTTGGTGGTAATCGTAAAGGAATGTCTAAAACGATAGGTAACTTACTAGTCGTTTGGTTTCTAACGGGGTTATGGCATGGAGCTAGTTGGAATTTTGTCTTATGGGGATTGTACTGTGGGATTTTCATTATTCTTGAAAAATATGGTATTGGGAAATGGTTACATTCACATGCATTCTTATCTAGACTTTACTTCTTTATCATCATCGCTTTTGGATGGATTCTATTTGCCTGTGAGGATATTGCTTCTGCAGTATCTTATATGCAAGTGTTTATCGGATTTAAAAGTCAAGGTTTGATGGATGCTTTCACACTTTATTTATGGAATACACAAATACTGCTTATCGTCTTTGCGTTAGTAGGTTGTACTCCACTAGTACATAAGATTTATGTGCGTTTGAAAAACAAGTCCTACATCTTATATATAACACTATTTATAACGATGTTACTTCTCTTGTTATGCACTTCTCGAATGGCATCAGATATTTACAATCCATTTTTATATTTCCGTTTCTAAGGAGGTCTCTATGAAAGCACAAAGAATTGTACAACATATGACGATATGCATATTTTTACTTTTTTTAAGTGTGCCTTTATGTATGTTTTTAGTAACTCCAGAGAAATCCTTTTCAGATTTAGAAAATCGATATTTATCGAAAATGCCTTCTCTTTCTAATACATCCATATGGGATAAGTCATTTCAAAAGAAGAGTGAAGATGCCTTTAATGATCAATTTCTATTTCGAGATTCTTTGGTCAGTTTGAATACATTTCAAGATTATGCTTTGGGTTACTCTTCCATTCATGATGTATACTTTGGTAAAGATTCTTATTTACTAAACCAACAACAACGTCTAGATGAAAGCATTTGGAAACAAAACATAAAGGTACTTAATACCTTCGCACACAATCAGGATATTCCTATATATTTGATGTTGGTACCTTCTACGCGTACCATACTTGAAAACAAGTTGCCAAACCCTCATTATGATATTGATGAAGATGTGATAGTCAAAGACATCCAATCTTCCCTTACCAAACAAATCAACTATGTGGATGTCTTTCAAACCCTACGAAATCATAGTTTGGAAGATATCTATTATAAAAGTGATCATCATTGGAGTGCACTTGGAAGCTATTATGGCTATGTTGCCTTTCAAAAAGAACGTAACCAAGAGCCTGCACCACTAGGTACAAAAGAACTTATCAAATCCAATTTTCTAGGAAGTTTATATGCTCGTTCAAAAGCCTCTTGGTATCCAGGAGATACCCTTTATGCGTATAAGAACCAAGTGGACGTACAAGTAACATACGATGGATTACAACGAGATACCTTATACATTGATGAAAACGCAAAGAAACGTGATGCTTATACTTACTTTATGGATGGAAATCATGCGGAAGTAAATGTAACAACCACAAATACACAAAAAGAACACATCTTAATTGTAAGAGATTCCTTTGCGCAAAGCTTTGCGCCATATTTGGTAAATGATGTATCTCAAATCACCTTATTAGACTTGAGATACTACAAAGGAAATATCAGCGAGTACATACAAGAACATCATGTAGATGAAGTACTCTTTCTCTATAGTATGGATACCTTCATGAACACACGAGATATCTCCACATTAAAATAGCTGCCTGCTCATAAAGAACAGACAGCTTTTCTTATAAAATCATCAATACTACCATAAACACAATGACTAGAATCACCAAGAAACGTTTGATCCATAATTTGATTTGTTTATTGATAAAACTCACCTCTATTTCGCGATTTTCACTTTCACCCAATAATCAGAAATGATTTTCTTTGTGACATCATTGTACTCAAAGATTTCATCCTTCTTATAACCTACTCGTGGTAAATATGCATTATTTCCATCGAATTCTCCATCAGGAGCACTAACTTCCTCAAGAACTTCTTCATTCATTGATGCATATCCAACAAACAATGTATTCTTCATACTTTGTTCATAATCTAATACAAAGTTAATGTATTCATTTGCTAGTTTTGGATTTTTCGCATCTTTTGGAATGACCATAGCATCGCTCCACAAATTGGTTCCCTGTTTTGGTGCGTAATAATCCATATCTTCATTTTCCGATAAGATATAGGCCGCATCTCCACTATATACCAATGCCATATCTTTATTACCATTTACCATGGAATCGATAACTTCATCCGTAACGATTTCAGGACTCATGGTTTTTACGACATTGCTTAACCATTCATAAGCTTCTTCTAATTCCTTAGGATTTTCTGTATTCATAGAATAACCCAATGCTTTTAATGCCATCATAAAGGAATCACGTTCTGAATCATACATATAAATTTTTCCCTTATACTTTGTATTTTGGAAAATATTCCATCCTTGTTTTTCTAGATCTTTTTTATCCACATTATTCTTATTGTAGACAATACCAACACTTCCCCAGAAATATGGAACACTGTACGTATTCTTTGGATCATACGCAAGATTTTTTACACGTTCACTTAAATTCGTAATATTGGGAATACGTTTTTTATCAAGTGGTTGTAGCTTATCTTCTAGAAGTAAACGTTCAATCATATAATCACTAGGCACAAGGATATCATAAGATTCTCCACCTTGTAATTTCGTGTACATCAATTCATTAGAATCGAATGTATCGTATATGATTTTTACTCCAAATTGTTTTTCAAATGCAGTATTGATGTCTGGATCAATATATTCTCCAACATTATAAACCTTTAAAACATCACTTCCATATTTTGCGATTGCATCTTCTGGAGATGATTGTGATACACCACCTTTTAAGGCAAACAACATTCCACCAATGACTAGTGTGAAACACAATCCAACAATACCAAATGCTTTATTGGAGATAGGTTTGTTTTTCTTTTTGGCTTTATCTCGTACAAGCGGTAAGATATTCACAAAGATTAACGTAATGGTAATCATGAGTACGATAATAGTTGATAAAGAGTTGATACTTGGATTGATACGTTTACTCATTGTCCACACAAGTGTAGAGATATTTTTTACACCATTTCCACTCACAAAATAGGAAATTGTAAAGTCATCAAACGACATCGTAAAAGCAATCAATGCACCAGATACAATCCCTGGCATAATTTGTGGTACGATGACTTTCCACATTGCTTGTGATGGCTTAGCACCTAAATCCATGGCTGCTTCCGCTAGGTTTGGGTCAAGACTTCTAAGTTTTGGCATAACGCTTAGGATTACATAAGGAATACAAAAGGCGATATGTGCCAACAACATGGTAAGAAAACCTTTTTCAATACGAAGGGATACATAGAACAGCATCAATCCTACTGCCGTAACAATTTCAGGATTCATGATTGGTAAATTGTTTATTTGTGATACTACTTCACGTACCACACGACGTGATCTAGATAAACCAATGGCGGTAATCGTACCCACTATCGTTGATACAAACGTCGCAATAACCGCTGTTACTAACGTATAATAAATTGCCTCCATCATATTTCGATCACTAAACATCTTGTGATACCACTGTAGTGAGAACCCATCAAAGCTCGTCAAAGAACGAGAGCCATTGAAAGAAAATATTAACATATATAAAATAGGAAAATAGAAGAATAAGAAGATGAGTCCAAGAATCAATCTTTTCGCAAGTTTATTTGATATCATGAGCCACTTCCTCCTTCTTTGGAGTGTGAAGCGTCGTCTCCTTTATCCAATCTTCTCGTCACATACATACTAATCATAATAATAACTGCCATAATCATAGAAATCGCACTACCAAAGTTCCATTCTCCAACGGTAATGAACTGGTTCTCTATGATATTACCAATCATCATAAAGCCTCCACCACCCATTAACTTAGGAATTACGAAACTAGATACTGCTGGTAAGAATACCAACGTGATACCAGATATCACTCCTGGTAACGATAAGGGAAGTGTCACATGACGAAAGCGTTGGAAATGACTAGCCCCTAAATCATTCGCTGCCTCTAATAAAGAATTGTCCATTTTTGCTAAGGAAGAATCAATTTGTAAAATCATAAATGGTACAAAGTTGTACACCATTCCAAGAATGACCGCAAACTCGGTATACAATAATTTCACATGACCCAATCCAACAAGTGACAAAAGATTATTGATGAGTCCATTATCGGATAAAATTCCAATCCATGCGTACGTACGTACCAACATATTGATCCACATTGGTAGAGTAACTAATAAAATCAATAAATTTCTTTGTTTTGATTTTGCGATGACATACGCTACTGGATAACCTATAAGAATACATAGAATGGTCGTAATAAACGCAATGCGCAAAGATACCCATAGGGTTTTTAAGAATGCGGCATCGGTAAAAAACTTTGTAAAGTTGTTGAATGTAAATTGTAGGGTAGCGACGCTGTTTCCCTGTTTTGTTAAAGCATATACAATAATTAACAACATAGGAAGAACAATCATCGCGACCATCCATATAATGTATGGATACGTTAATCGCTTAAATGTCTTCATGATTAGTATCCCATCTTACTCATGACATGAATATCTTCTGGTTGAAAGCTAAGCCCTACTTCGCTACCTTCACTCGCAATATCCGTTGTATGAATCTTAAATTCACGTCCTTGTGTAGAGAACGTAACTTTATAGGTTCCTGTACGAATGTTATCTGGATCAAAATCATAATCTACATTGGAAATTTCCACAACACTTTCATCACTTAACTTCCAACTCTGCGCATTCGCCCAAGTTTTTAAATCGGTATCAATCGCAGAACTTTCTTTGATTTCATCCACGGTTTTAAAGAAGTTAAATGCAGAGATAGCCTCGTTTGCTTTAGGATTTTCTACATATTCTTGTTGTACAACAAAGACATTGATGGTAACACTAGTTCCTGAATTTGTAGAGAATGTCACTGGATAAGTACCAATTTCTTCTTGAATATCGTATTCCATTTTAGAAATAGAAATATATTCATCATCTTCAGGACTCCATGCTTGTGCATCCGCACGTGCAATAATTTCCGCATCGTTTAATTCTTTGATATCTTCAATATCTACGAAGAAATCATTAGCAGATATTTTTTCCTTCTTATTGTCGGAGATAACATCATGTTCTTTCGATACGTTCATACGTACCGTTACGGTTGTCCCTGGCACTGTTTCTACCATGATTTCATAATGAACACCCTTAAATAGAACAGATTTTACAAGTCCATTCATTTTTCCATCTGCTACTTTTACAATATCTAAATCCTCAGGACGTAATACTACATCCACCGCTTCATTTTTCTTAAATCCAAAATCCACGCATTCAAATGTAATATCATCGAATTGAACCTTATAATCATCTAACATAGTTGCAGGAATAATATTAGACTCTCCTATAAAATTCGCTACATAGCGATTTTCTGGTTCGTTATATATATCTGTAGGAGAACCAACTTGTTGAATTTCTCCATCTTTCATAACCACAATCTTATCGGACATTGTCAATGCCTCTTCTTGATCATGTGTTACATAAATAAAGGTAATCCCTACTTCTTGTTGAATCTTTTTCAATTCATATTGCATCTCTTTACGAAGTTTTAAATCTAGAGCTCCTAAAGGTTCATCCAACAATAATATCTTAGGTTCATTAACAAGTGCACGTGCAATCGCAATACGTTGTTGTTGTCCACCAGATAATAATGTAACATCTCTTTTTTCAAAGCCTTCTAATCCGATTAGTTTTAACATCTTCAATACTTTTTGTTCGATAACATCTTTACTCATCTTCTTGATTTTTAAACCGAATGCAATATTGTCATATACATTCATATGAGGAAATAACGCATACTTTTGAAATACGGTATTCAATTCTCTTTTATAAGGAGGTACTTGTGAAATATCTTCTCCCTCAAACAAAACTTTCCCTTCACTCTGTGTCAAAAATCCCGCAAGAATTCTAAGCAAAGTTGTTTTACCACATCCACTTGGTCCTAGTAAGGTAACGAATTCATTTTCATGAATGTCCAAATTTATTCCTTTTAGTACCAATTGTCCATCGAAATCTTTTACTATATTTTTAAATTGAATCAACTTTTTCTCTTCCATTTAAGTTCCTCCTAAAATAATGGTGGCGTAGTGATCCATAATACTTTCGCATCCACTTTGCCAACATTCTTTAAATAATGACGATATTTGCCATTGATATAAAACGTTTCTCCCTTTTTTACTGGAAGTTCTTGTTCTCCATTTACAAGGGTAATTCGCCCCTCTAAAACAAAGCCAAACTCTTCTCCATCATGGGGATCAATTTCTTTGGATTGCCCATGGGAATAAATATCTAAAACAATGGGTTCCATTTCATTCTTTTGTGCATTTGGAACGATCCAATGAATACAATATTCATCATGCTCATCCACAAAATAATCTTCCTTTTTAAAGACGACTTTTGATTCTTTACTTTCCTTAAAAAAAGACGCAAGGTCAGTGCCTAGCGCCTCTAAAATATCCTCCAATGTAGAAACAGAGGGGGAGGTAAGATTCCTTTCTAATTGGGATAAAAACCCCTTAGTAAGTTCACTTCTAGACGCTAATTCTTCCAACGTAAGATTATTTTGTATACGTAGTTGCTTTATCCTTTGACCGATGTCCATACATACCTCCCTTTTCTGTTTAGTATCACTAAACTTTTCGTATGATATTTGAAACAGAAAGATTATATCATGCTTCTATAGATTTTCAAGTAGATTTGATAAAATATTCGATATATTAAACAAAAAGTTTCATACAAGAAAAAAATGAGCATGAATATGCCCATTATCTTCCTGGTTTTATATGCTCATCTTCATCAAACATATAGTGTACTATCTTATACACTTCATCGATTCCTTCTTCATCAATCCATGATAATAAAAGGTCCAAATCTTCTCTTGTGGTACAACATGTATCCAACATGTAAATTAGTTTTTGTTCATTACTCATTGTCTTCCCTCATTATACATAAAAATACTATTGTTATTGGTGTAATAATATTTTACCATTTTTATTGGTATTCTGCCAAGTTTTTCCATTTCTCATTTATACTTAGTACAGGAAGAGGTGTTGTCGTGATAAATATAGGTGGTATCATACGGGCACAAATGGTACGAAAAAAACTGCATCAAAAAGACCTGGCGGAACAATTAAACTTGGATCAAAGAACAATATCCAGTTATTGTACAAATAAATCTTTCCCAGATTTAGACACTTTATCCGCATTATGCAGAATATTAGATATAGATATCCGTTTTATATTAGATATCAAAGAAAAGAATTGTGCGCATTTGTTAGCACAGGATGAAAAAGAATATAAGCTGTTAGAAGGCTTTCGTTCGATTCCTGAAGAACAGAAAAAGGAATTTCTTGAGAGCTTTTTGGGGCTAACAAACCTCCTAAAGGATTAAATCACATATTTTCCCACAATTTACTTATCTTTTTCCTTTATCTTTTTGGTATAATACTATGTAGGCAAAGATATTCTTCGCCTGATAGAAAATAACCCCCTAATTATTTTCTATACATTCTATCCCCTTAATAATTTAGTATCAAGAAAAAAAGCGTATCCCTAGCGCTTTTTTTCTGTTTATAGAGAATATTTGGAAATGAACTATACAGAACATGGCAAGAGATCATCTTCAACCAAGTCCACTCGTTCAATATACCCTTCTTCCATTAAGTACTCATTCATCCCATAATCCATCATAATTTCAATTCCCACATTCATCATCTTGCGAAGACATTTCAATAACTGTGCTCCACGATTGGTTAGTGCGTATTCAATGATTTGTTGTGGCTTTCTTTTCACATGCACCACTCTACTCACCAATCCTAATTCTATTAACTCATTCAGTTCCTCAAAGATAATTCGAGAATCTAGTGAGGGAATGTTATGAACAAGAGAAGATAACTCTTGTTTTTTCTTTTCCATTTCCCATAAAATAAGTGCCTTCACACGTTGTTGTGTGACATCAATGGCCAATACTAACGGATCTCGATACGTCTTTACTTTCATAGATAGCATTCCCTTCTTTTTATTGTCCTTATCGTAACAAAATCAATGAATTTCATCAATACATTGAGAAGAAGTTGCGTTTTTTTCTATTTTCTTGAAATAAATATGCATTCTCGAGGTTTTCATGAATGAAAAAGTTGGCTAAGGGGTGCCAACTTTTTCAAAATTATTTAAGGGGATAGAAAATTGTATGAATTATCATTAGGGAGAATGATGAGTACATACGGACAAGGCATTGTTCCTTGCCTGTATATAGTATAGTAAATCAGTGTAAGAAAAAAATGTTTGAAATTCGTGAAAATGTGTGAACTCTAAAGTCAAAGAAAAAGCCCTGCATTTGCAGAGCTATACCATAAATTGTAAGAAATAATCCAACTGTTTTTTCCACCAATACCAATCATGAGATACATCATATCCCCAATAATCAATCCAAACATCTACTTGTTTGTTTTGGAAGATTTGTTCCATCTGTTTTAAACTAGCTTCCATTTCTTGTTCCCAAGCACCTCTACCACAGCATAATGCAATTTCAGCACTATGGTAATACTCCATATATGGATGATCTTGTTGCATGTTTGGAAGATAATCAGATGGTGAATTTTGATAAGTTAACTCATCGTGATAATCTTTGAAAAAGAAATCTGCGTGATAAATCCCACTCATACCAAGTACGCGTTGGAATATATCTGGTCTTCTTAATAGAAAATTTAGCGCGTGCATAGCTCCCATGCTACAACCACATGTCATGATTCCATGTTCCTTCTGTCTATTGATATCATAGATTAACGGCACTAACTCATCAACAATATAATGATACCAACGTTCATGTTGTTCCATACGCTCACGTGGATTGCCTTCTTCATTTGACCAAGTTTCCGCATCAATACTATCGCAACAAAAAAACTGAATTCTTCCTGCTTCGATATAATCTTTTGCGGCATCAATCATCCCAAAATTTTCAAAATCATAAAAATGTCCATCTTGTGCTGGAAATACTAAACAAGGTATCCCACTTTCCCCATACACCTTAAACTGCATTTCACGATTTAGTTCATGACTGAACTCTTTGTAGTATTCCACTTTCATAAAACCATCCTCCTCTTTTCTTCATGTGCCAATGCCTCTCCCAGACTTACACATTTTACTTCCAGGCTAATATAAACTTGTACTACATAAACTAAAAAAAATCCTTTAAGCTACCTCTATTATACCACTCAATGAAACATATGTAAAAACAATTAAAAACTTTCACTTTGTTTCATAACAAAAGTATTGCCTACAATCGCAATACTTTTATTATAAGGTTTCCTTTTGTTTTTTAATTTCATACATAATAAAACATATCTATTTTGCGTAATCAGGATGATAGGCGTACAACTCGGATACGGTCACAAGTTGATATCCAGCTTCTTTTAATTTTGGAATGACAATAGTGGCTGCTTGTGCACTTGATGCATATAAATCATGCATCAAAATAACATCTCCATCTTTTACGGTATTCATTACATTGTCTACAATTGTTTTTGCATTTTTACTTGCCCAATCTCTTGTATCTAAGGTCCACGCAACAACTCTTTTATCATGAGCACAACTGATAACAGTATCATTTTTGCTTCCATATGGAGGACGTATAAGCACTGGATATAGGTGTGTGATTTCATAAATTGTTTCTTGGGTTACCTCAATTTCTTCTTCTATTTTTTCTTTGGATAGTGTGGTTAACTGCTTGTGAGAATACGTATGGTTTCCGATTTCATTCCCCTCAAGTACCATTCGTTGTAATACGTCTGGAGCGTTATTCGCACGACTTCCCAGTATAAAAAAAGTAGCACTTGCATTATTTTCCTTTAAAGCATCCAATATCGCAGTTGTGTATCTTCTTGTTGGTCCATCATCAAAGGTAAGTGCCACCATAGGTTTATTAGGATTAATCACTTTTACAGGTTCATTTAAAATGTCCGGATATGGAACGAATGTTGGTACTGTTTCATTCTTTAAATCCACGGCATCATCAATATCTTGATATCCAACTTCAAAGGTAGCGCTATTTTCAAATAGCTTCCCTTCTTCAAAATAGAATACAATACGATCCTTCTTTAATACAAAGGTATCAAAATTATCTTCAATTGCGGATATATGAGAACGAAATACATCATTATCACATTCTTGAGGAAAGCGTTCCTCGAAATAAGATTTCGCCATAGCGGACAACGCTTGCATCTTATCCTCATTATAAATATCGTACAAATGCAAGAATTCATCTTTTTGTTGATCGAATACAATCGTTTCTATATATTCATGATTCTGATAGATGGATTCAAATATCATAAATTTTATCGAAACATAACGATTCGCTTTTACATACGATTCATACGATACGTTAAATTCTGCTTTTCGATCTTCCTTAAAATTCTTTACTTGTTTATGAAAGCTTTTACGATATGTCTCAATACATGCTTGGATTTTCTTATCCAATTTCGTTATATCCGTTTTTGGATACTGGATACTTTCTAAGTATTTTTCTTCGTATTTTAGTTGCTGTATGTTTTCTCCTATTTCCTGTTTTTGGTTTCGATTCGTTTTTATGGTATTAGAAAAGCAACCAAGCAATAATGTGAAACATAAGAAAGGGCATACAAGTTTTAACAATTTCATTACTTTATCACCTACTTTCTCTAGTATATTGAAATAAGGGTGAAAATAATGCATTATTATGCGAAAAAAATTGTAATTGTTGCGGTTTCGGTATATTATTATAAGGTTAAAAGGTGGAATAAAAATGAGTGAAAAAGAAAAAATTATAAATATCGCCGTCATTGCCCACGTTGATGCAGGAAAATCTACACTAGTAGATGCCTTCTTACGTCAAAGTGATGTGTTCCGTAGCAACGAAGAAGTCGTTGACTGCGTGATGGATAGCAATGATCTGGAAAGAGAACGTGGAATCACGATCTATTCCAAAAACTGCAGTGTCATCCATGATGGTGTAAAAATCAATATTGTGGATACGCCAGGCCATGCCGACTTCTCTAGTGAAGTAGAGCGTATCATCAAAACCGTAGATACGGTTATCTTATTGGTAGATTCAAGTGAAGGTCCAATGCCTCAGACACGCTTTGTATTAAGTAAGTCTTTGGAGTTAGGACTTCGTCCAATTTTGTTAATTAACAAAATTGATAAGAAAGATGCACGTCCTCAAGAAGTTGTGGATGAAGTCTATGAACTATTCTTAGACTTAAACGCAAGTGATGAACAATTGGATTTCCCAATCCTTTATGGTATCGCAAAACAAGGTATTGTACAATATGATGTAGAAACACCTAGTGATTCTATTGAACCACTGTTTAAGACAATCTTGAACCATTGTGATGTATATCCAGATTTGGATGATGAACCATTACAAGTACAAGTATCTGCACTTGCTTATGATGAATATATCGGTCGTTTAGGAATTGGTAGAATTTATCAAGGTGTGTTACGTGCACAACAAAGCATTGTGGTATGTGATTCCTTTGGAAACAAACGTAATGCCAATACAACACAAATCTTTGTATATCGTGGAATGAATAGAGTTTCTGTAAAAGAAGCACATGCTGGTGATATCATCGTTGTGGCTGGTATCTCTGATATTTCTATAGGAGAGACTTTATGTTTGAAAGACCATGAGCTTCCATTGCCTGGTATCCATATCGAAGAGCCTACATTAAGTATGAACTTCATCGTTAATAAATCTCCATTTGCAGGATTGAGTGGAAAATTCGTAACCAGCCGTAATCTAAAAGATCGTTTGGAAAAAGAATTAGAAGTCAATGTTGGATTGAAAGTAGAACCAACGGATAGCGGAGATTGTTTCAAAGTCAGTGGACGTGGAGAACTTCACATCTCTGTACTATTAGAACAAATGCGCCGTGAAGGTTATGAAGTTGCTGTATCAAAACCAGAAGTTATCTTACATAAAGATAAAGATGGACATACCGTAGAACCAGTAGAAGAAGTTGTCGCAATTGCCCCTGAAGAATACTCAGGATCGATTATCAACAAATTGAATCTACGTAAAGGTACAATGATTGATATGGTAGAAGAAAATGGTTACTGCCGTATTACATATGAAGCACCAACTCGTGGATTGTTAGGATACCGTAGTGAATTCATCAATGATACACGTGGTGAAGGTACATTAGTTCGTAGAATCAATGGATATACAGAATACAAAGGTGATATCCAACAACGTGCAAATGGGGCTATGGTTTCTACTGAAACTGGTGGAGCTATGACATATGCATTATGGAACCTACAAGAAAGAGGTACCCTATTCATCACTCCTCAAACAGAAGTTTATCAAGGAATGATCATCGGTGTATCCGCACGTACAGTTGACTTAGATGTCAATCCATTAAAGAACAAAAAGCTTACCGCAATTCGTTCTTCTGGAAATGACGAAGCAATGCGTTTAACGCCACCTAAGTTGATGACTCTTGAAGAAGCATTAGAATGGATCAATGATGATGAGTTAGTAGAAATCACACCAGATATGATTCGTCTTCGTAAAAAAGGTTTAACACCTCAAGAAAGACGTCAATATTTCCGTGATCGTGTTTCCACAGACGAAATCTAAAGATAAAGAAAAGGATATGTTCTTCCATGAACATATCCTTTTATGTGCGTTTATCAAACTTTGTCTTACATTTTGGACAAGTGATTGTAATTTCACCTTTCCCTTTTGGAACACGCAGTTCCTGTTTACAACTTGGGCATTTATAATATTTATAGAATTTACGATCACGAAACCTTTTCTTTAAGGAGCGAAAACGACTTGTGATTGGAAACACCATACGTAAAAATTTTGTATTTTCCGCAGATCTTTTGTACGTCTTTCTGCTTAGAATTCGAAACCAACACCAAAACATTAGAATCAAAGATAAATATGTTAGGATCGGTAATCGTAAGAATGAAGACACAATGGTGATCACCAAGTATAATGCTAATAGAAAAAAAGATAACTGATCAGGACCGTATCTCCCTCTCATAAAATTTTGTAACCATCTCATGATAAAATCTCCTTCCATCGGGACTCATTATATCACTTCAATTAAGGAAATTCCATGAGATACGCAAATTTAAGATAGTTTCACACAATCTACCTAAGAAATGCAGTATACACTAAAAAAGCTATATTTAAAATATTGAGTAACCATGATAATAATACAACACGTAGATCCAATCCACTTCCCTTTTGGTATCCTCTACAAATAACAAACCCAATTGCTGGAATTAGCCATACACCAAGATATTTATTCATACTCCAATTCACACTTCCATCTCCCGCAAACTGCATCGGCATATCCATAGGCAAATAAAACAATAAGATGAACGTGGAGACAAGGCTAATTACAAAAGGTAAAAACACCATAAATTTCATATCATAAAGCCTGTTTTTCATTGTTTTTTCTCCTTTGATCAAAACGATAAGATAAAAGTCCAGGTATAAAACACCATAACAATACTCCCATCGCCATACATTCTTTACTATCTAAAAAGTATCCAACCATCATAACAATCAAACATGGAATTGTACAGTATCCAACCATACGATGCGCATATCGCCAAGTATGCTCATTTTGTAAAGTCCATGGCAATCGCAATCCTAATGTTCTATTATAGCCAATCTTAGGTGAAAGATTTCCAAGTACGCCTACCAACAAAATCAAAAACAAATAAGAATTTCGATCTTCATTCATAGAAGTAGGAGCAATGAAGTAGCTATAACAATACACCACAACCACTATCAACATCGAAAAAGCTGACAAGTAACGATACGTCTTCCATTTTGGGCTTCCTTTTTCATAATTTGAAAAAACATCCGCATGATGAAACAGATACCATTGAATCAATAACACCATACCAACAAAAACATAACGAAGCAAATCAAAATAATTAGAAAGTACGCCAAGTACAATCATCACAACTGTGCAAACATTTAATACACTTCTATTCTTCTTCATAACCATTTCCCCTCGCTCTCATACACTCTTGCGTAAAGAACATAAATACAAACTATAACTTTTCATTTTGTTGTTTAAGTTCTACAGCCTCACTCTTGGTATGTTCAAAAAAACTTAAAAAATCTTGCAGTGTATTTTGTAAGGCCGTTGTATTGATTGAATATACAACAAATTGACCACGTTTTACACAGTCTATTAAATCTGCATTTTTTAATATATCCAAATGTTTGGATATGGCAGGTTTGGACATCTCAAATTCTTTTGAAATATCTCCCGCTGATAGATCCTGTGCTCTTAGAAGTTGTAAAATCTTTCTTCTTGTTGGATCTGATAAAGCCTTAAATACATCTGACATGAAATCGCCTCCTATCGATATTTAACTATTTAGTTAAATATATTATATAACTTTCCAATACAAAGTCAATATATTCTTATGTTATAATGACAACAGGAAGTGATAAAATGAAACCTAACCAAGATACCGCTGCCATATGTGGATTGTTTTGTGGAACTTGTCCTTGTTATCCAACAAGCTGTCATGGATGTTTATCCGCCCATGTTAGAGGAGACTGTGAAACATGCGCCAATGGCTTTCGTGCTTGTGCAAAACACCATCGAGTAACACGTTGTAGTGAATGTGCAGATATGCCTTGTGAACGCCTTTTAAATTTTAAAAAGTGTCATTATCAAAATGGTATTGGTCACCATGAAGAAGTAATTCATGATCTTACTTTGATGAAAAGCATCGGTATAGATGCATGGGTGCATCAAAAAACGATAGAACATACTTGTCCTCATTGTGGAAAGCTTATCTATTGGTATGACAAAAACAAACATACTTGTAAATAAATCATCTGCGTTGACAAGAAAATAAATTCCTGTTATGATATCCGTGACAAAAACTTCAGGGTCGGGTGAAATTCCCAATCGGCGGTAAACCCCGCGAGCCATGTATGGCAGGAACCGAGTGTAATTCCGGTGGCGACAGTAAAGTCTGGATGAAAGAAGTGTATTTTTTTATGTAATTCCCTAAAGGTTTTGTTGAAAGACCTTTTTTTGTTATAAAAAAGGATATGTGAACGATATGTAGAGGAGGAAAATATCATGTCAGCATATGTTTCAACAAAAAACCGCATGAACATTCATGCAATTACCAAAATCAGTATTCTAGGAGCTTTATCCTTTATTCTGATGATGTTCGAGTTTCCATTACCAATCGCACCAACGTTTTACCAATTAGACTTCAGTGAAGTCGTAGTACTCATTGGTGGATTTGCATTGGGACCATGGGCTGCTGTTTGTATTGAAGGACTTAAGGTTATTTTAAATCTAATGATCAACGGTACTATTACCGCAGGAGTTGGTGAATTTGCGAACTTTCTAATTGGATGTTCCCTTGTTTTACCAGCTGTCATTATCTATCAAAAAGACAAAAGCAAAAAACATGCTCTCATTGGTTTATGCTTAGGTGTTGTTCTTATGACCATCGTCGGTGCTATCTTGAATTATTTTGTATTGATTCCAGCATATACAATGTTCGCAAAAATTCCATTAGATATCATATTGACAATGGGAAAAGCAGTAAATTCTAACATAGATGGTTTGTTTGCACTCATTATGATCTGTGTAGTCCCTTTTAATTTGATCAAAGGAATTATGGTCAGTGCTGTGGTGTTTATAGGATATAAGAAAGTATCACCACTATTGAAAAGATTATAAACCCACGTTTCACCTAATAAAACAAGAAAAGTGCCCCTCGGCACTTTTTATTTTGCTTCCTTCTTTTTCTTTGACTTCTTAGCTTCTTCTCTTTCTATTGCATATTGCTCATTTTCCTTCATACGAAATTCCACAATCTCCTTAATAAGTGTGATAGGAATATCTTTTTTATCATCTAAATGAATTGATCCTTTAGTACATACAAAATCTTTTAAACAATCTTGAAACATACTCACACCAGTATTCGCAGGATAAAAGCCAATATGATGTTTTGCCTTCGCAAAATGAACCAGATTAAAGCCACAATATACAAACGTTGGCATTTTCCAACTCATTCTCTCCTCTGCTTCAGGGCAAACTTCTTTAATAGTTGCATATAGAAGTTGCATACGTTTCGCATCTTCCTGTGAAAACTGAGCAATATACTCATTGATTGTATTTATCTCCATTGAAACTCTCCTTTATAATGTTTAGTGTAAACAAGAAATTACATTAAATTATTTCCTATATCTGTACTGCAAAGTGAATTTGTAAGTTACTTTCTATAAAGCCTATAGCCCAACCACCAATAAGTTTTCCAAAATAGTTAAATGCTTCTGGTAATACTATATTTTTACTTTCACTTGCTAATGCTTCAAAAAATCTTGCATTACTAATTCCTCCAGTATAAATATGTTCTATTGCAAATTCTAATCTCTACCTTTATTGCTTTCTTACAAATTTCACGACGGATTCTACATGGACTATAGGTCACTTTTAGACGCCACATAAGCAACTTATCCCATTAAGAAATGCTTTTTTGATAGTGCATTCTGGCTACAATCGAAAAAATTTAAAATACACTATATTATATGACTATTACCTCATTTTCGTTTTTTTCTTCTTCTACATTACTTATAACATCACTTATTAGCTTTGCAAAGTCAATTGCATTCATCGAAGTAATAACTGGTTTTCCTGTTTCTTCTTCCAATGCCTTTCTCGCAATTCCTGCAACACTTCCACCTCGGCGAGCTATATCTTTATTGTCGTCAAAAGTTACTGGTCTTTCCTCTTTTGAAATATCAGTAGTTGATGTTTCAGCAAGCATATTCAAAACAAGTTCAGTCGTGCTCATATTGTCTCTTAAATTTTCTTTTTTCAAATTCTTCAACTTCTTGTATTGTTTCGTGTTCATTCCAGACCATGCTCTTGTTATTTCGTTCGTCAAAATAGCATATTCTTTTCCTTCTTTTACCCCTCTATCATTCCACTCATCCGTCAACTCTTTTCGTACTTGAATTGCTTGTAACCTTTGATTGATCCATTCACGACTATAGCCCTTTTGTAAATATGTTGCAAGGGCTCGTTCTATTGTTAATTCTGGGTCGATAGTTTCTTCAATACGCTCCGCCCCCACTCTTGACAACCAAATTTTAAAAGGCTCCGCTTTAGGTGAAGAAATTGATTGAATAACTCGTAGTATACCTTCTATACTAGCTGCTTGAATAGCTCTTTTCTTTCCATCCTTTGAAACCATTTTAACTGGGGTACAAATTGTACCCCAGTTAGCATTTAATTCAGGATCACGTTTTCTCATTTTTTTAACATATTGCTTAGGATCAATACTTTCTGCAAGTGCTTCAACAACATCAATAATAGAGAAATACCATTCTTCTTGTTCAACATCCCAGACACTTCTGATTTTTTTGTTTTCAAATAATTGAATTTCGTTGTTATCCATACTTTACCTCCTTAACAAATTCTTAATTTAATTGTTGTCTACATCTATACTACAAAGGTGAATTTATAGAACTTTCATATAGAAAGTATCAAATTATTTTTCCAAATCTAAAAGGAATCCATCTACTCTATCTAATAAATAATTCAAAGGGTTCTCTAGATTATTTTTAATTTTATTCATTTCTATCAAATCATCTATTTTTAGCAAAATAATAAGTTTTCCATTTTCGCTTAAACATCCTTTTGCAGCCCAATATACATTTTCACTATAACCATTTGCAGATATTATTACCGCAACGCTTCGTAATGTTTTAGAATATAAAAATTTTTCCGTAGTTTATACTTCTTTTTGAGTAATTACTATTAAATTTGGATACATTTCTTGAAAAAACTTCTTCCTACTTTCTTTAACATTAAATGCTGTTACTAGTATTGGTTGCATATTACTATGTTCCAAAACTTCATATATTCTTTTAACAGCCATATCCGTCACTCGAGAATATTTAATTTCAACACAAATCTTTTTTTTATTAAGAAACGATATCTATTTCGCATCTAGGCTTATTTTCTATACCATACAAGTTTCACATTCTCTCCGACAAATTCTAATTTGTAATTCTATTTTATCTTTACCAATTTCACAACACTTTCCACATGGACTGTATGTCATTTTTAGACGTCATATCGTTGGACTTATCTCATTGAAGAAATGCGTCTTTTTAATTATGCATTCTAGCTATAATCAAAAAATATTGAAAATCACCTATTCCATTTTAAACTTATTCTTTATTAAACAAACTGGAATTTGCAGGATTGTTTACAAAACACTTTCACTATAAAACACAACTTCTTTGTGATGATTTTTTGCATATTCAATTTCTGACCTAACCGAATTACCAATATAATCATTTACATCTACTACATAAATCATGTCACTCATATCAATTTTTCTAAAGTGTGCTTGTTTAAGATTTTCCAACATTATTGCAGTAATATCAACATTTAGCTCGTTATAAGTACATTGTAAAACATTATATCCTTTTATGCTTTCTAATTCAAAAGCTACTTTTTTCATTTCCTTTGAAAATTTCATACTGCCACAAATAGTAATTGTTTTCATTTATTCTATCCACCTCTATAAATTCTAATTTGTTCCTCTATTTATTTCTCACTAATTTCACGATGCTTTCTACATGTTCTGTAAAAGGAAACATGTCCACAAGTTGCATAGTCCCTTCTGTTTGATATCCCATCTTTTGAAAGAGTTTTATATCTTGAATTTGCGTTTCAGGATTACAAGAAATATATAATACTTCTTTTACTTTTAACATCGCCACACTTTGAATAAATGCCTCGCTGCTCCCATTTCTTGGAGGATCCATAATGACAACGTCTAACTTCTCTCTCTTAGCTGCCATCTTTTGCATATACTTCCCCGCATCATCGCATTGGAAATGTATATTATGAATTGCATTCAGTTTTGCATTTACTTTCGCATCCGCAATGGCATCCTTATTAATTTCGACACCAATCACTTCTTTTGCGAATTGAGATGCATACATGCCAATCGTTCCAATCCCACAATACGCATCTAATACTTTTTCATTTCCTTGTAAATGCAAACGTTCGATGGCCATTTTGTAGAGAACTTCGGTTTGTTCATGATTGATTTGATAAAATGATTTTGCGGAAATACGATAGGTGCATCCACATAAGGTATCCTCTATATAGCCTTGTCCATAAAGTACGCGTTCTTCATTTCCAAGCACAACGCTTGTTTTTCTAGAGTTTACATTTTGAATAATGGTGGTAATCTCTGGGTGCTCCTTAAGTAAAACTTGTATGAAATTCTTACGTGCTGGAAACACGTTGGATTGAACAACTAAAACTACCATAATTTGTTTACTAATTTTTCCATAACGAATCAACACATGTCTTAACATACCACTTCGTTTGTCTTCATTATATAATTCCACTCGAAATTTTTCTAACAAGCGAGTGATCGTCTGTATAATTTCATCACATATGGATGGGTGTAAATGACAATCTTTATACGGTATAATTCTATGAGAAAATTCTTCGTAGAATCCTGCCTGTATATGACGTTGCTTATCTTTTTGAAAGCCTACAATGATTTTATTACGATAATGGTAAGGATCTTTCATAGTACAAACATCTTCTACCTTGATAGATAGTTTTGCCTTCTTACAAAGCTCTTCAATCATGTTCTTTTTATACTTGCTTTGTACATCTTTTTTCATATGCATCAAATGGCAACTACCACAGCGTTCATAAATTCCACATTCTGGTTTCACTCGATCTTTCGAGGGTTTTATCATTTGCTTAATTTGTGCAACATATCCTTTTTGAATACGCTTCTTGATAATTGCTGAAACTTCTTCATTCACAAATACATTTCGTAATAAGACATGATCTTTCCCTTGTACAAGAACACCATTCCCAAATTCATCTATATATTTAATAGTACCTTTTACAATCTGTCCTTCTTTTAACATAGTTTTAAACTCCCAATTATTTCTTCTGCTTTCTTTTTCGCATCTTCTAAATTTTCAAATAATACACCATGCACTTTCAATCGATTCGCTTGTTCGATATTAGGCAAGTTATCGTCGAAAAATATCGTTTCTTCAGGAATCAAAGAATATGTATCAAATAAAGCTTGATAAATCTTTACATCTGGTTTATTTACTTTATATGCATAAGATAGTATTTCTCCATCCACAATTTCAAAAAAAGGCATGCATCCCTTCAAATAATCTGCAGAATCTTTACTTATATTAGAGAGTAAATACAAATGAAATCCTCTTGTCTTTAGTTCCTTCATATAGGCAAACGTTTCCGGCATAAATTTCATAAGAGGAAGCCAGTGTTGTAATATGTAGGAGATATCTTCATATTGTATAGGATATGTTTCTTGGTAGATTTCATGGAGCTCATCCATAGTTTTTAACCCTTGATCATACCATCCCCAAGCATCATGTGAAAACACCTGATGGCAGAGCTGTTTTGTCTTTTCTTCATCTTTAAAATGGGGTAAAAAGTGAGCCATTGGATGAAATGTAACCAATACATTTCCAATGTCAAATACGATATTTTTAATCATTTAACGCACATCCTATCTATAGGTATATTATACATGATGAAGCTCTATATAAAAAGAAAATTCCACCTAGAATAGATGGAATAGCTTTACGAAGATTGCCTGTTCATTAAATTGCATAGGCATATTTGGAAATACCGTAATCATACGTACTACATAGATACCAATAAACACAATCAAGAATACCGTAGTAGCACTCTTAAAGGCAATGGTTTGTTTCATATCTACTTTATATTTATAAAACAGAAAAGCGCATATACCTGCGTATATTAGGAAAAACAACCAAGCTGGATGATAATACGTCGCAGTCTCTATATTGCCTCTTAAAAGCCAATATAAAGCAGTAAACATATTACAGCCAGGACAAGGTACTCCAAACATATGTTCAATGGGACAGGCATTTCCAATAAAGAATAATAGAATGAAAATCCCAATACCTAATGCAATACGATCACGATACTTCTTCATAACACTAATAAGAACTTTGACGATCGATTAAGTTATTGATACTGCTTTGTAAAATAATCAATGATATGATTTGAAAACCAAGAACGGCTAAAATTACATTGATGATGGAGTTATCTTCTCCTCCAAGATTTACGAGTTTCTTAGAATACTTCCAATAACAGTAAATTCCCCAAAGACCACATGTAATGATCGTAAGAAGCAAATCTGTACCTGCTGTATCATTCTCTTTACTAGCATAGTTGATATCCGACATTACTTGGTAAAAATATACTAATTGCATAATGCCACAAGTAATAATGGATAATATAACCATACTTACAAGACTACGTTTTCTCATATTAAATCCTCCCTTTTTCTAACTAACATAGTACCATACACTATGTTATTTGCCTAGCAAAAATTCCCCTCTTATGAACTTTTTATTTTTTTGTTCCTGTATTATAGAAAATAACTTGCAAAAGAAAAGACACATGTTGTTTCATATGTCCTTTGCTCTTTTTATTTACTTGCGCGAATCATAAATTCACAGATTTTCTTAGAAAATTCTGTTGGACTTTCAATTGGGAACCCTTCGATTAACAACGCTTGATCATATAATAAGTCTGCATAATCTTTTACAGCATCCTTATCTTGAGCATAAACTTTTTGTAATGCTTTGAAGATCTCATGATCTGGATTGATTTCCAAAATACGAGTCGCTTTCATACCATATGGATTTGCATCTGGCATTGCGCTCAATACCTTTTCCATTTCAAAAGACATTCCCTCTTCACTACTCAAGCACACAGGATCATCAATCAAACGAGAGGATACTTTTACTTCTTTAACTTTATCACCTAATGCTTCTTTGATACCAGTTAACATATCCTTGTTTTCTTCACTTTTCTTTTCTAATTCTTTCTTTTCTTCTTCACTGCTTAAATCCAAATCACCTTGTGAGATATTTTTGAATTTCTTTTCTTTATAAGCACCTAGAATTTGCAATGCGAATTCATCTACGTTATCTGTTAGATATAAGATTTCATAACCTTTTTCTTTTACTTTCTTAACTTGTGGCAATTGGTTAATCGCATCAATTTTCTCTCCACTCATAAAGTAAATAGAATCTTGTCCTTCTTCCATACGATTGATATATTCATCAAGTGTTACAAGTTTCTCTTCTTTTGAAGAATAGAACAACAACAAGTCTTCTAACAATTCCTTATTGGCACCGAAATCGTTGTATACACCGAATTTAATCTGTAATCCAAAATTCTTCCAGAACGTTTCATATTCTTCACGTTCGTTCTTTAACATCAACAACAATTCTGATTTTACTTTCTTTTCAATACGATTTGCAATAACTTTTAATTGACGATCGTGTTGTAACATTTCACGAGAAATGTTCAATGAAAGATCTTGAGAATCAACCAATCCCTTAACAAAACGGAAGTGTTCTGGAATCAACTCTTCTGCATTGTCCATAATGAACACACCACGGCTATATAACTGAAGACCTTTTTTGTAATCTTGTTGGTAGTAATTGTAAGGCGCCTTTCCAGGAATAAATAATAGTGTTGAGAATGATACTGCACCTTCTACACTCGTATGAATGACTTTTTGTGGTTCGTGGAAGTCATTGAATTTATCTTGATAAAATTCATTGTATTCTTCCTTCGTAATATCAGATTTACTACGTTTCCATAAAGGAATCATAGAGTTCAAAGTTTTTAATTCATGAACAGTTTCATATTTTGGTTCTTCATTTTCTTTTTCATCTTCATTTTCAACTTCGATGCGTTTTTGTTCTTCTACCATCATCTCAATTGGGAATCGGATATAGTCAGAGTACTTCTTAATCAAACGTTCAATTTCATATTGCTGTAAATACTCATCGTAGTTTTCATCTTCACTATTGTCTTTTAAATACAATGTGATAGTTGTACCATGTTCTTCTTTGGTAGTTTCTTCAATACTGTATCCATCTACTGCGTTGCTGCTCCAGATATATGCTTTTTCTTCTCCATACTTTTTGGTATGCACTTCTACACGAGAAGCTACCATGAATGCAGAATAAAATCCAACACCGAATTGTCCAATGATATCTACAGCTTCATCTTTTGCGTCTTCCTCATTTAAGCCTTCTTTAAAAGCTAAAGAACCACTCTTCGCAATGGTACCAAGGTTTTCCTCTAACTCCTCTTTTGTCATACCAATCCCATTATCGCTAATGGTTAATGCACGGTTCTCTTTATCTACATCTAAATGAATCTTAAACTCACTACGATTAATTCCACTGATGTTATTAGATAATGCTTCATAATATAGCTTATCAATTGCATCACTTGCATTGGAAATTAATTCACGTAAGAAAATTTCCTTATGCGTATAAATAGAATTGATCATTAGATCCAAAAGTCGTTTCGATTCTGCTTTAAACTGTTTGTTTTTTGCCATGTTCGCAACCTCCTATTAGCACTCTTTATATAAGTCTGCTAATAGTATAAAACATTATTTTAGCACTGTCAACATTATAGTGCTAAAAAGAATAAAAAAGTATAAGAGAAAAATCTCATACTCCTATCATTCTCATAAAACTAATCCATAAGAATAAAGACAGAATACTAAATAGCGTTGTAAACACAACGATTTGTCCTGCTAATTCGTGATCCATATTCATACTTTGTGCCATTGTAAAACTTGACACTGCCGTCGGACTTGCACTCATCGCTAGTAAAGCAATCAATGCTTCTTGTCGAAATCCAAACCACCATGCAAGTCCTACCACACATCCCGGTAAGATCAAAAGTTTTCCAATACTTACAAGCATCAATACATGAAGATTATGACGAACCTTAGCACATACAAAACTAGCCCCTAGTAGAAATAAGGCAAGTGGCGTTGCACTATCCGCAATCATCTCAACACTAACTTCTATCGGTTTCAATAATCTTACATTACATGTGACACACACAAATGCGCATGCTGCCCCAATAATCAAAGGATTGCTACATGTCTTCTTCAATAAGGTGATTCCACTACATTTGCTATTTCCATACCCTTGTAAAACAAGAATTGATAAAACATTGTACAAAGGTATTATAAACGCAATTAATATAGCAGTCGTACCTGCATGTTGTTCACCAAAGAAAGAAATGGTTAATGGTAGTCCAAACAAAATAAAGTTACTACGAAAAGTCCCTTGTACAACAACACCTTTTCGAATATTTTTCATTGATGAGTGATGTACCATCCATAAAATAACTAGGAAAGAAAGCAGCACTACACCCACTGCAAATAGAATCAACTTCCACGATATATTTTCCCACGAACTATGATATACACTTGAAAATAAAGACATTGGTAAAAACAAATAAAAACAAACCTGATTCATCTGTCGTACACTTGTCTCTTGTATCCAACGAAGCCTTTGTGCTAAAAAACCTAACATCAACATTGCGCATAAAGGAAACACAGTTTCAAATGCAAATAGAAAGCTATTCATAACTACAGAATTCTAATAAATTCTGATCTGGATCACGCACATAAAAGGAATGCATCTCCCCCAATACTCCATGTTTGATTCCTATTTCAGAAGTCTTTATCCCTTGTTTATCCAACGCATGTATCATTTCATCTAAAGAGTCCTCAATTTCAAAACATAAATCCAATGTCCCTGGTTTTGCAAGATATGCATTGGGCTTTAACTCTTGTCCTTCTATATGCACATTCAATTTAAAATCTCCAGCATATAAGGCAAAACGCATACCTTCCTCTACAACTTTAAATCCTAACATTCTATAAAAGCCAAGACATTCTTCTACATGTTTGCTTGTTAACACTACATGATCAATCTTCTTAATTTTCGTATACTCCATATAAAACACCTTCTTCTAGGATATGTCCCTTCATCTTATGAAACATTTCATTCATATAGAATCCATTTTCTAATTGCAACAATGTATCTAATGCATAAACATGAAGTTCATATTCATGCGGCGCATTTGGTGGTGCCATACCTCCATAATAACGCGACAATTCTTTCGATTGTTCTCCCCCTTGTATACTTGTCCAACTATTGAGTCCTTGCACAAAATCTAGCGCACTTTGACTTTCATTTTCCATAATCTCTATTCTAGTAATATTTGCCGCAACCCAATGTGTCCATACAAAACCACCAGATACTGGAATCGCGTCTTTGTCTTCTAATACAATCGCAAAACTTTTTGTTTCTGCTGGTGCTCCTTCGATTTTAAAAGGCAAAGAGTATGTTGGCATTCCATTTTCGTTAAACTGTGTGCCTCTTTTCCCATACATATCCTCAATCTTACCATTTATTATTCCTGTACTTGTTATGATCATATAAAAATCCTCCTCGTTCTACCTATAGTGTAAACAAGGAGGATAACTTTGTAAATTACCCACTTTTTTGTGTGTATCAAAGAATCCCTTTCTCTTCTAATACATCTTCCATACCGTGGGTCTTCATATAATGTATTCCAATCTTTTGAAGAATACTCAACGCTTGTAACATCTCATTTCCTAATTCCGAAGTAAGAAAATATTCCACACGTAAAGGATATCCTTCGTATACTTCTTTATCTACTATGGAAAAAGCCATTAGTTCTTTTAACTGTTCCAACAACATCTTCTGCGATATTCCTTCAATATCATGTTCTAGCTTAGACAAGGAAGTTGGTCCTAATCGTAAACGCCATACGATGATTGGTTTCCATTTCCCTTTCATCATATCATGTGTTAACTCCAAGGGACACGTGTATACATCTCGTAATTTCATAAAACCACGACCTCTCTTATTGAATATAGTATATCATTCCTATTGCGCAAGTAAAACTCTTTTACTACTAGGTAGTTGAAAATTATGTTACTATGAATATGGTGATATTATGAAAAACTTTAAAATAGGTGTTGCTCAACTTTTATCAGAAAATGGAAACTTAGAAGGAAATACAAACAAAGCTCTTTTCTATATGGAACAAGCTGCCAAGGAACAGGTAGATTTACTTCTTTTTCCGGAATGCTTTTTAACTGGTTATCATTTCCCTATTTCTACTTATGAAGCTCTAGAAGAAGATTCCTGTTATATACAGCGTATTCGTACCAAAGCGAAAGAACTTTCCATCAGTGTTGTGATTACGACGTTTACAAAAGGAATAAAGAAACCTAGAAACACGGCATTTATAATTGATTCTAAGGGAGATATCCTATTGCGCTATGATAAAGTTCATACGTGTGATTTTGCGGATGAGAAAATGATAGAAAATGGAACTTCCTTTCCTGTATGTACATTAAATAATATACAATTGGGAGTGATGATATGTTATGATCGGGAATATCCTGAAAGTGCCCGAGAATTGATGCTAAACGGTGCAGAGATTATAGTAGTACCAAACAATTGTGGATCTATGAAACCTCGCCTATGTGCACTACAAACACGCGCATACGAGAACATGACAGGAATTGTGATGGCAAATGCGCCAGGGAACAATGCTGGAAATTCTTGCGCATATTCTCCTATTGCTTGGGACAGGGATGGAAATTGTTTAGATATGGAAATGATGATGGCAGACGATATGAGTGAAGACGTATATTATGTAACATATGATATGGAACAATTACGCTTTTATCGTGAACATGAAATGATGGGAAATACCTTTCGAAAATGCATCGCATATAAAAACTTACAAAATGAGGAAGTAAAAAAACCCTTCCTACGTCATATATAAAGTCCTCCTACATATTCTAAAATGAATGAAATAGTTGCCTATGTGTAGATTCTCGTCTATAATATAAGAAAACATTTACAAAGGGGTTGTAAGAAAATGAAACAAATGAAAGATATTAACAGAATTGTTGTGAAAGTAGGTTCATCTACCTTAACACATGCAAATGGTGGATTAAATTTTCAAAAGATCGATCAATTAGCTATGGTGTTGAGTGATATTAAAAATAGTGGTAAGGATATTATTCTTGTATCTAGTGGTGCAGTTAGTGCTGGAGTAAGTAAACTACAAATGAAATCACGCCCAACTTTGATGCGCGAAAAACAAGCAGCTGCTTCTGTTGGTCAATGTGAATTGATGTTTATATATGATAAGTTTTTCTCTCAATATGGA
Organism: Amedibacillus sp. YH-ame6; assembly: GCF_053848845.1. NCBI lineage: Bacteria > Bacillati > Bacillota > Erysipelotrichia > Erysipelotrichales > Erysipelotrichaceae > Amedibacillus > Amedibacillus sp. YH-ame6. Next base: position 23,392 of record NZ_JBSPEZ010000013.1, on the reverse strand, counting down.
CAAAAAATCGCACAATTATTGATAACAAAAACAGTTACCAATGATGAAACATTGCGAACAAACGCAATTAACACATTAGAAACTCTTTTAGAATATGGAGTAATTCCTATTGTAAATGAAAATGATAGTGTCGCTGTAGATGAAATTGCATATGGTGATAATGATACATTAAGTGCTGTCACTGCTTCTATTATCCATGCAGATCTTTTAATATTGTTAAGTGATATAGACGGTCTCTTTGACGATGACCCTTCAAAAAATTCAAACGCAAATTTGATACCTGTGGTAAGCACTATCGATGAATCCATCGAATCTATGGCAAAAGGTGCTGGTAGTAAACATGGAACTGGTGGGATGGTTACGAAAATACATGCCGCAAGATTTGCGAATGAACGAGGTATTCCTATGATTATTGGTAATGGAGAACGCCCTGCCATACTGTATGATATATTAAACAATGACTATCGAGGCACTTTATTCGATATTGAGGAGGAATCATCATGCAATTAGAAGAACTAGGGAAACGTTGTAAATCTTCAAGTGCGCAGATTATGAACGCAAGTTCACTTGAAAAAAATAAAATACTAGAAACAATCGCAAATGAATTACGCAATCATAGCGCAGAAATTATAGAAGCTAATAAAAAAGATATAGAGGCTGGAATCGCAAATCAAATGAATGCTGGTTTGATTGATCGTATGAAGTTAGATCAAGCGCGTATTGAACAAATCATTGAAGGAATTTATCAAGTTATGCAACTAGAAGATCCTATTGGTGAAATTAGCGAAATGAAGACTACATCTAATGGATTGCAGATTGGTAAAATGCGAGTGGCGTTAGGGGTTGTTGGAATGATTTATGAAGCACGTCCCAACGTTACGGTTGATGCGGCCATTCTATGTTTAAAAGCTGGTAATGCAGTTATGTTGAGAGGGTCTAAGGATATTCTACATTCGAATGTAGTGCTTGTTTCTCTGATGCGAAAAGCATTAACAGATTGTGGATTCAACAAAGATATTATCACTTTGCTCGAAGACACTTCTAGAGAAACAGCAACAAAGTTTATGAAATTAAATCTGTATTTAGATGTTCTAATACCAAGAGGTGGCGCAAATTTAATAAAAACTACCGTGGATCAAGCAACTGTACCAGTGTTAGAGACAGGTACTGGTAATTGCCATGTGTTTGTTGATAAAGAAGCAGATTTAGAAAAAGCTACTGCTATTATACTGAATGGTAAAACAACAAGAACTTCGGTATGCAATGCGTTAGAAAGTGTTTTGATTCATGAATGTATAGCCGATGATTTCACCATAAAATTACTTCAAAAACTAAAAGAAAAACATGTTGTCATACATGCGGATGAATATATTAGTAAACTGGATAAGGAGTGTATTCTTGCTATTGAAGAAGATTATTACAAGGAATATCTCGATTTAGAAATTTCTATTAAACGAGTTATTTCTCTTGATGAAGCTATCCATCATATTAATAAATATAGTACTCATCATAGTGAAAGCATCATTTCTGAAAACTATACTAATGTTAAAAGATTTTTGCGTGAAGTTGATAGTGCTTGTGTATATGCGAATGCTTCCACTCGCTTCTCAGATGGTTTTGAATTTGGTTTAGGTGCTGAGATAGGTATAAGTACACAGAAATTACATGCTCGAGGCCCTATGGGACTTAAGTCTTTAACAAATGAAAAATTCATTATTCTTGGTGATGGACAAATAAGAAACTAGCACAGATGATGTGCTAGTTTCTTTACTTTCAAACGTCTAAAGGGAACGAGCTAGCGCCTCGTTCCCTTTCTTTATGGTTGTTTTCACAACCTATGCCTAGTATCTATATAATAATCAAAACAACCAACGCTTTCAATATAATATAAGATATATTCTAGTTCTCTAAATGTGAGATGATCGCATCTCGATAATCCTCTGTCTTAGCATTTCCATGTAAATCAGGAGTTAATGCATTTGCTTCCTGAAGTACTTCATCTACCGCTTTACGAATCTTAAATGCAATTTCATGTTCTCCAAGATGTTCTAACATCATACATGCAGACCATAACAATGCTGTAGGATTTGCAATATGTTTACCAGCAATATCTGGTGCTGAACCATGCACTGCCTCAAACATAGCATAGTCATTTCCAAGATTGCAACTAGGCAACAATCCCAATCCACCAATTAAACCCGAAGTCAAATCAGAAACAATATCACCATAAAGATTAGGCATTACCATAACATCGAATGTTTCAGGACGCATAACCAATTGCATACAAACATTATCCACAATTTTATCATCCGAAATGATACTTGGATATTCTTTGGCAATTTCTTGAAAAATATCTAAGAACATTCCATCACTCATTTTTAAAATGTTTGCCTTATGTACACAAGTAACTTTCTTACGATCATTCGCAACTGCATATTCAAATGCATCACGGATGATTCTTGTACTTGCTTTACGTGTGATAATTTTCTTAGCATGAACTGTATCAGCATCTATTTGTTCTTCAATTCCAACGTATAAATCTTCAGTATTTTCTCTAAAAGTAACGATGTCCACATTTGGAAATGGTGTTACTACTGCAGTATTTGATTTTGCTGGACGAATATTTGCATATAAGTCATATTGATTACGCAAGGTAACATTTAATGAACGAAATCCTTTTCCTATTGGTGTTGTAATTGGTGCTTTTAAAAGAATCTTGTTTTTTTCAAAAGATGCGAATGCTTCATCTGGAATCAATTTTCCATTGCGGTGATACTCAGCTTCACCAACTTCGAAACATTCATATGTAATTGGGGCTTTTGCAGCCTCCAATATTTTTAATACTGCATCACAGATTTCAGGACCGATGCCATCTCCTTTAAATACTGTTATCGTCTTCATTATTTCTCTCCTCCATTGGTATATATTTCTTTGTTGTTCCTACATATTTCGTCGCAGGACGAACAATTCTTCCATCGTACAACTTATTTTCAATATTATGAGCAAGCCATCCAACAGTTCTAGCCATGACAAACAATGGTGTAAACAAATCTTCAGGAATTCCCATCATTTCATATACAAAGCCACTATAGAAGTCAACGTTACTAGAAACATTAATTCCTTTCACATCTAGGATAACTTCTTTCGCACATTGTTCAAAGCGTTGATAGAAAGCATATTCTTTCTCTTTGCCTTTCTTTTCCGCTAATTTTTCGATATATCCTTGTAATACTTCACTACGTGGATCACTTAACGTATAAATTGCATGTCCTAATCCGTATACTAAGCCAGAATAATCATAGAATTGCTTGTGCAAAATACGATAAATCAATGCTTTGATTTCGATTTCATTTTCACAATATCCTATTTCATCGATAACAGCACGCATCATTCCACTTACTTTTAAGTTTGCGCCTCCATGACGTGGCCCTTTTAAAGAACCAATAGCACCTACGATAGAAGCATAGATATCTGTTCCAGTGGAAGAAATCACCACATTGGTAAAAGTTGAGTTGTTACCTCCACCATGATCCGCATGAACGATTAAGATCATATCAAGTAATTGTGCTTCAAGTTTTGAAAAGCTATGGTCTTTACGAAGCATGTATAAAATATTTTCCGCAATTGATAAATGTGCTTGTGCAGGGTGGATTACCAATGACTCTTTATTGTATTTATGCATTTTACTTTGATAAGCGTAGCATAAAATAGATGGCAATTTCGCAACAATATTAATTCCCTGTTCCAATGTGTTTTCCACAGTGATGTTATCTGGAGCGTCATCATAATCATATAATCCAAGAACCGCTTGTTGGATACGATTCATAATGTTTTTACCTGGCATTTGTAAGAATTTAGATTCTAAAAAGTCATTTGGCAATTCATAATGAGATCTCAACAATTCACAAAAACCATCCAATTCTTTTTGACTTGGTAAGTAGCCAAAAAGTAATAAAAAGCAGGTCTCTTCATACCCGCATATCGTTTCATAGTTTCTACCCTTGATTATATCACGAAGTTCGATACCACGATAATAGAGTTTACCTTCATCATCCTGTTTTACATTTTCAACTATTTTATATCCGACAACGTCTGCAATCTTTGTTAAACCGACACGTACACCGGTACCATCCTCATTACGAAGACCCTTTTTTACATCAAATGTACGATATAGATCGTTGGCAATATCATTGTGTTCTCTAGCTTTTTGATAGAACGAATTTAATAGATCATTCATAGCATGGCCTCCTTTTGCAATATTCTTTCAATATTATATCATATTTTTCATAAAATCAATGAAATATTTTCATTTTTCATGGTATAATAATCCTTGTATATGAGAAAGGAAGAAGATTTATGCCAACAATTACAGAGAAAATATTAAAAGCACATCTTATCGAAGGTGAGATGAATCGTGGTGAACCAATCGCCATCCATATGGATCAAACATTAACACAAGATGCTACAGGTACCATGGCGTATCTACAATTAGAAGCCATGGGAGTGGATCAAGTAAAAACTGATATATCCATTAGTTATGTAGATCACAACACGTTACAAAGTGGCTTTGAAAACGCAGATGATCACAAGTATTTACAAACCGTAGCTATGAAACATGGAGTTCGTTTCTCTCGTCCTGGAAACGGGATTTGTCACCAAGTTCATTTAGAACGCTTTGCAAAACCAGGAGCAACCTTATTAGGAAGTGATTCTCATACACCAACTGCTGGAGGTATCGGATCCATTGCGATTGGTGCTGGTGGATTAGATGTTGCTTGCGCAATGGCGGGTATGCCATTTCATTTGAATATGCCAAAAATCATCAATGTGAAACTGAGTGGAAGTTTAACAAAAGGTGTTAGTTCAAAAGATATCATACTTAAAGTATTACAAATTTTAAGCGTTAAAGGCGGCGTTGGAAATGTAATTGAATATAGTGGAGATGGTGTTTCTACCCTAAGCATTCCTCAACGTGCAACCATTACCAATATGGGGGCTGAATTAGGCGCAACTACTTCCGTTTTCCCAAGTGATGAAGTCACTTATGAATTCTTAAAGAAACAACAACGTGAAAATGATTACACAGAAATCAAGGCAGATGAAGATGCTGTTTATGATCAAGTAATTGAACTTGATTTAAATGCTTTAGAGCCAATGATTGCAATGCCTCACTCTCCTGATAATGTATTACCTTTATCTGAAGTATTAGGTTTAAAAGTAGATCAAGTTGCGATAGGAAGTTGTACAAACTCTTCTTATATGGACATGATGAGTGTTGCCAATATGTTACATGGTAAAACAGTAGATCCAAGTGTTTCTTTAGTTGTATCTCCTGGTTCTCGTCAAGTTCTTCACATGATTTCTCAAAATGGAGGACTAGCGGATATGATTTCTGCTGGAGCTCGTATTTTAGAAAGTACTTGTGGTCCTTGCATTGGTATGGGACAATCCCCTATTACGAATGCATTATCTCTTCGTACCTTCAACCGTAACTTCTATGGAAGAAGTGGTACCTTAAGTGCTAAAGTATGCTTAGTTTCTCCTGAAACGGCTGCCGCAAGTGCATTGGCTGGATACATTGTAGACCCTAGAACTGTGGATTATACATTACCAGAAGAACCTGCTAATTTTACCATCGATGATCGTATGGTAATCATTCCTGACAAAGAAACAGCAGAAGAAACAGAAGTTATTCGTGGTCCAAATATCAAACCATTACCAATCAATACACCATTAGATGATACAATTGTAAAACAAGTTATGATTAAAGTTGATGACAATATCACAACAGATCATATTGCACCTGCAGGCGCAAAAGTTCTTCCTTATCGTTCTAACATAGAAAAAATAAGTGAATTTATTTTTATGAACGTAAAGGAAAGCTTCCATGATGATTGTTTAAAATATGGTGGTGGATTTATCATTGCTGGAAACAACTATGGTCAAGGAAGTTCTCGTGAACATGCCGCACTAGCTCCTATGTATTTAGGAATTAAAGCTGTGGTTGCGAAAAGTTTTGCAAGAATTCATCGTGCAAACTTAATCAATTTCGGTATCCTTCCTTTTACCTTTATCAAGGAAAGTGATTACGATACAATTGATGAAATGGACGAATTAAAATTAAGCGATTTAATGAACTTAAAGGAAAACACACCTGTCACAATGATGAACCTTACAAAAGGCCTTTCTTATCAGGTTGCTCATAATTTAACAGCTTTAGATATCGAAACTATTAAAGCAGGTGGAACATTAAATCTTATCCGACAAAATCAAAAATAAGAAAAGATGCGAAAGCGTCTTTTTTTTGAAACATTTTCCTTTTCCATAGGGTATAAATTGTAGAATGGAGGGATTTTATGAAATCTAAACATATAGGTTCAATTCTACTAGTTTCCTGTGTATTGCTTGGATGCTCTGTTAATAATGCAACAAGTGAGCCAAAGAAAGAAATACCATTATCAAAGGATATGATAAAGTCCGCGAAGCAATTTTCTAGTAAGAGTGCAGCCTTCCTACTAAACAAACAAGAAAACATTTGTTATTCTCCTATGAGTGCATATCTTGCCTTAAGTATGAGTGCACAAGGCGCACAAGATACAACTCTAAAAGAAATCCATGAAGGATTAACCTTCGATGGTACAAATAAATCTTTAGCAAAACAAAGTAAAGATTTAATTCAATCCCTAAAACAAAACGAACATATCCTTTTAGGAAATTCTCTTTGGATAGATGCTCAATTTAGCTTAGATTCCGCATGGAAACAAACATTAGAAAAACAATATTTTGCGGATACCTACTCAGTTGATTTCAATAACGAAAACACAAATAAACAAATGGTGGATTGGCTCAATAAGCAAAGCAAAGTAACATGGAATATCGACTTGCCTATTCAAAAAGATACCAAACTATCTATCATGAATACGATCTCCCTGCTGAATGAATGGGAACAACCTTTCACACAAGAACTTACAAAACAAGATAATTTCTATCAAGCAGAGAATACTACTATAAAAGCAGATTTCATGCATATGTTAATAGATAGTCCATACTTAAAAACAGAAGACTACGAAAGAACACAACTTCCCTTAAAGGATGGTAATCTAATGTATTTCTTCCTACCAACACAACAAACTACAGTAGAAGATGTATTACAAAGCGATTGGTTAGAAGAACTCGATAATAAACAAGCAGAAGAAAGTAAGTTAATAAACCTTGCTCTTCCTAAATTCAAATACAATACAGACTTAAATTTAAAAAGCATGTTTCAACACCTTGGTGTTCAACAAGCCTTTGAACAAAATGCGCAATTCAAAAATAACATATATATTTCCTCCATCCTACAAGGCACACAAATGGATGTGAACGAATTTGGTGTAACAGCCACAAGTTATACAAAAGTTGATTTAATAGAAACCGCAAGAAATCCGGAGGGTAAAGTATCATTGAATTTCAATCGCCCTTTCTTATATGTTCTAACAACCAAAGATTGTCTACCTCTATTTATCGGTAGTGTCTATCAACCAAAATAAGCAGACTCCATATGTGGCGTCTGCTTTTCTTTCATTCCTATATACAATATGTATTATGCTTTGTTCTTTTTATAATTCTTCTTCATTTCTTTTTCGCTTTCTGGATCTTTCACAAATGCTAAGAAGATAGCCCCTAAAATCATAAGTGGAATAAGTCCTAAAATACCATAACGCGTTTCCCCTGTCATCATGATAATCACAGAAACTGCGATTGGTCCTAAGATCGCCGAGAATTTAGAGAATACAGAAAAGAATCCAAAGAACTCATTACTATCTGCTTTATCTGGAATTAGCTTCGCAAAGTAACTTCTTGATACGGATTGAATTCCACCTTGGAATAATCCTACTAAGATTGCCACAGCCCAAATAAAGTTTGGATTACTCTTAATCATAACTCCACTCGCTACTACACCAACATATCCAATAATACCTGCATAAATCATTTTCTTAGATCCGAAACGACCTACCAATCGACCAAAGAAGATAGATGCAGGGCAAGCAATAACATTAATAAAGATAACGACAACCAAGCTCATAACATCACTGATACCCATTTCCGTTGCTAGGCTTACTGCCATTTTAATAACCGTATTTACACAATCGATATAAAAGAAATAGGATATACAAAACAGAAAGATATTTTTATTCTTCTTTACATCTTTAAACGTATGATATAAATGTGAAAAGGATTCTTTCACTACATTGGGTACTGGTTCATGATAATGCGTTTGTTTTACATTTTTCAACATTGGACGTGAATACAGCCACCACCAAATAACCGCCATCCCCATTGTTAACCCGCAAGCTAAACGATAAGACAATGTAAATCCACCAAGTACTAAATCCCCATTCGCATCCCCAAACAAAGTAACTGCAGCGAAAGGAATAATAAATATAATAAAAGGTAACACACTTCCAATATATCCCCATGCATATCCTGCAGCAGATACTTTATCAACACGATCATCATCACACACATCTACAATAAATGCATCATAGAAGATAATAGAACCATTGTAACCTAGCATTGCGATAATGAAAATTACGATTGCCATTTTATAGTCGATAAAAGGTAGTGCTAAACCAAAACCTCCCGCAATTCCAAGAAAAAGAAAGAATTTAAACATCTTCATTTTCTTATCTTTATAATCTGCCATGGTACCTAATACTGGAGATATCAGTGCCAATATAATAGCATACACTGCATTTGCCCATCCCACATACACACTACTATCCCCTGGTGTGATCTTAGCGATTAACATTGGAAATATAACAGTACAAGTGGTTAATACTTGTGCACTATTTCCAACATCATAAAGGATCCAACTTGCCTCTTCTTTTGTGAATCCTAATTTCTTTAATAATTTTGTGAACATACATTCTCCTCTTTCTATTATGAATCCAAGCCAGACTCTTCATCACAATGATAAAGTCTAGTAACCATTTCCATATGTTGTATCTCTACAATAGCATATCCACTTTGTGGTGTACCAAAACATACAGAACCTGGATTCACTAATGTAACACCATCTACAACTCCTGAAAACTGATGATGTGTATGCCCGAAAAATACAGTATCGCACCCTTTTCTTTTTGCATAGGATGCAATTTTACCATATAAGGTGGCCATACAAAAATCCATTAAATCCTCACTCTTGATATTCTTTTGTGATAAAACTTCAAGAATGGTCTCATCGTCAAATCTATTTCCATGGATACATAACACTTTACGTTCTTCTAAATCCATAATTAATTCCAAAGGCAAAGAGGAATCTTTATCGTGATTTCCACACACCAAGTGAAATTTTGATAATTCTTGTAAAGGAAATCCAATATCACCTAGATGAATGAAAATATTCACAGGTTCACTATTTTCTAATATCCTACGTGTTTTTTCAAGTTCCCCATGGGTATCACTCATTACCAATATTTTCATTTCCTACATCCCTTCACTAGTTTCATTATAATATGAATAATGCGGAATAGAAATAAGAAATATTGGTTTCTTTCATTTTTAACCAAAAGATTACATTTCTAACCTATATATCTTTTCTTCATGTATTCTCAAATCTACAACTAAATGCAATCGCCCTACTCTCCTCTTATTTTTTTCCTTTCATTTTTTGTTTACACTCATACATCTCATTATCTGCACGTTTAAACACATCTTTAAAGCTATTATCTACGCCAGATTCATAACTTGCCACCCCATATGCAATGGATATCTTAACATTTCCTTGCCCAAAATTATACTCTTCTATCTTTTCTAAATACAGTGATAACATTTCACGTTCTTTATGTATTGTTTGATTTTCTATAACCACAACAAATTCATCTCCACCTATCCGATATAGTGGGAAACCTTGAAAACTATCTTGAATAATCTTTGTTGCGTGTAATATAAACCCATCTCCTGCATCATGCCCCAATGTATCATTTACAATCTTTAAATCATTTAAATCAAAAACAATAACAGAAAAACGAACCGATTCTTGTTTCATCTTTTCCTCTATATCGAAAACATGTTCCATATAGGCTGTCTTATTTTTCGTACCTGTTAAATAATCTATATATGCAAGCGCATTAATTTTATCAAAGCTTTTACGAAGTTGTGCTATTGTTTGTCGCAAAGCCTCAGAAAGAACTCCAACTTCATCTTTTGAATGATGAGTAATAGTAACGCTTAAATCCCCATTTGCTATTTCCTTTGCTGCACTTGTTAACTCCGCTAATGGATGCACCAGCCGTTTACTAAAAGCATACACTAATAAAATCGTAATAAATAGAATAACAAAACTTCCCATCAGTATTTGACTCAAGAGCGCATTTGCTTGCTCGTCAATTTCATCTGTTGGCGCAGAAACTATAAAGCGCATTCCATTTTCCAAGCTTTGAAAGGTAGCTTGTTTATAAATACCTCCATAGGAATAATCGATAAGTTCATCGTTTTCTTTACTTTCTTTCAACAATGCCTTTGCCATTGATTTAAATTCACCCTGGTTGTAATCAATCAAATTTGTTCCACTTTTCAATTCTTTATGATAAACAATATGTGCTTTATCATCTGTCAAGAAAGCATATCCACTATCATATACTTTAGTGCCAGATACAACGTTCTTTATATGCTCGAAATCGATATCCATGCCTACCACACCGATAAAGGTTTCCTGATAATAAAGTGGAACTACATAAGATATCATTTCAACACCTATATTTTCATTATAATATGGTGGTAACCATGTCGGCTTCCCTGTGTTTTTTGCGCCATAAAACCACCCTACATGAGCAGTATCATCTTCTTCATACTTGGTAAGATCCGTAGGTTCTTCTTTCTTGAAGGATCCATCATCATCAACTGTATAAAACAGGCCAGAGGGAGTAGATGAAAAGGTAGGATCAAAGCGAAAGTAAACACTAATAACATTCTCTGTATTTTGTGCTGCCGCAAGCGTAGTTGGTAACATATGTTCTGAAAATTCATCAAACTCTTGCGTCGTCTGAAGGGATTCTATTGCGTTCGATACTTCTTGATCAACATAAATTGCCAACGTTTCAACAGATTGTTCAATTCGTTTGAAGGTTTCATTAAAATTTTCTGATTTATTTTCACATAAAAGATTCATGATTTGTTTAGAATCTTGCAATACCACATGACGAGCATTAAAAAAGCTCATAACTCCTATGGCTACTGAGGATACCACCACACATCCTACAACAAGCAAAATAATTTTACTTCGGATGGATTTCATATGCTCTTTACTCCTTCTCTCATCTTTCATTTCATACATATCGTTTTTGAAGCTTTGTATTTTTCATTTGTATATATTATAGCATTTATTAAAATGAAATAGAAATTTGTTATTATATTTGTATATCCTTTTTAAATATTTTCTATCCTCTGGTCACTTATTTTCTAAACTATTTTTATAAAACAAGATATTCCCACCTCTTTGAAAGATAAACTATCCATCTTTAAAGTATATTTTTATCATTTTATTCTATAGAAAACTTATATAATTAGAAAAAAGGGATTTCTCCCTTTACTCTTTTATATATCGAAACCTAGGCACTTGTTTCCCATCTACTTCCACGTTTTCTTTAAACATGCTTAGTGGACGTACCCACACACTACCTTCTCCATACAGTTGGCGATATACAACATATTTCTCTAAAGTTTCACTATGGTATCCAACATATAATACAGCATAGTGTTTCCCTTTAAAATGTTCATAACGCCCTAAAGGAAGATCTTCATTTATTTCTACCACAAGTGGTTTCTGTAAAGGCTGCTCTACTATCAAAGTTTTCTTATCTTCTTTCTGAATGAGGGTTTTTGGAGGTGTTACACTCTGTTTTTCTATTAGAATACATGAACTTTTTGCTTTCACACATATACGCACGTTATCCTTTATACAAGGATAAGATGTATCTTCTAACACATCAAATAAATCCATTCGTTGAGATGCGATATCCACTTCACAATCAGTATTCGCAACGTTCAACACAATAGTAAGACTCATTTCTTCATTATAACGCTTAAATACGAACTGTTCATTCTTTAATGAAATGGATTCATACGTCCCATCAAATAACACTGGATATTGTTGTCGTATACTCCCTAGCTTTGCAATGTGTTTAGTTAGAGGTATGTCCTTCATCTTTTCAATCTCTATGGAAGGACGAATATCCGCATCACTTCCATCATGTTTCTTACCTTCCATCGCCCATTCACTACCATAGTACACAGAAGGAATGCCTGGCATTGTATAGAGTAAGGTATACACGTTCACTAAATCTATTTTATCTTTCAATGTGCTCGCAAGTCGGTTAACATCATGATTATCTACGAAGTTGTATAAATGTAAGTGTTCATAGATTCCCCCTTTCGCAAACTGTCGATTAAGAGAATGTCCAATTTCAAAATAATTCTTATCATTATGAGATGAATATAGCCCCTTATAACATTCATAATTCGTTACTGAATCTAAAGTATCATTATTAGCCCATACAGTATAATCCCCATGAATGATTTCTCCCATCAACCAAAAAGATTCATCTTTTCTCTTACAATATCCCTTCAAACGATGGAAGAACTCTAAATCAATACAATCTGCCGCATCCAATCGCAATCCATTCACATGAAAATCATCCATCCACATGCCAACAGATTCTAATAAATATTGTACAACTTCCTCATTTTTTAAATTCAACTTTATAAGGTTATGGTACCCTTGCCATGTATCATAATTGAACCCATCATTGTATGGATTGTTTTGATCAAAACGAACATTCACAAACCAATTCAAATACTTAGAATTTTCTCTATTTTTTAAAATATCCTTGAACGCAAAAAATTCTCTTCCCACATGATTAAACACTCCATCCAACACAATATGAATACCTTCTTCATGAAGAGCATCACACACCCTTTTAAAATCCTCATTATCCCCTAAACGACGATCAAGCATACGATAGTCACTTGTATCATATCCGTGTTCATAACTTTCAAATACAGGTCCTAAATATACCGCATTTATTTGCATCTGTTTTAGATGTGGTATCCAATCTAATACTTTGATAATAGAATGGGTTATCGTTTCTTCATGGAAACGTGGGGCACCACACAATCCTAAAGGATAGATGTGATAAAAGACAGCTTTGTTAATCCAATTTTTCATAAATTCACCTCATATAATATATATTAGTATATCATATCTTGATAACAGAAATGCTTTCACTAAAAAATTTAAAAATTTCCAAAAAAGTAATTGCAACATTTGAAAAATATGCTATAATAAATAGGCACATGCGGGCGTGGTGAAATTGGCAGACACGCTAGACTTAGGATCTAGTGCCTTGCGCGTGCAGGTTCAAGTCCTGTCGCCCGCACCAGTATAAAATTAACTCTTAAACCTTTATAAACAAAGGAATTAAGAGTTTTTTTAACGCCTGAGAGGACAAATGCATTATTACACTATCTCAATCAATGTCATTAGATGATGGTTTAAATAATAGAAATATACTTAATTTTTTTCAAATAATTGCTTATCATAATGTGAAAATTGTAGATAATTATAAATTAATACCATACTTAAATAAAGATACAAAAAGTTTTTATAGTTATCTAGAAATAGTGACGGAATCTCGTAGAAAAAGAGTCATTACATAAATTTTTTACCAAAACTAGGCGTTTTGTGAGTATTACAAAAGATGTGTACATAGTTAAAAATCAAGAAGCAAAGTAAACTTGCTAAGAGAATAACTATGAATGCATCTTTTATTTCGAAAAGAAATCAATGATTTTGTCGATGAACAAAATTTTACATTGACTCAAGGTATTATGATATACAAGATAAAAAGGTGTATAGAAAAGCCAAAGCTTTCATCCTATAATTGGATAAGGCTTTGGCTAGTTTTTATATGACCCTACATTAGATCTTGACTAGGTAAATATTTGAATATTGTTGATAGATATGAATATGGTTCAAAATCATTTGCCTTCGCAAGAGTGTAAATAGATTACGTTTGTCCAAGAATTTGTCCGCATCCCCCCCTCCATAATAAGTAGTAAGTGTTCCATCATCTTCGTATTATATTGATGAATAGCTTATTTTTGTTCTATATAAAATTCCTTATCTAACCCACCATAACTTCAATTTAAATTTCATTCTTCTTCTCCATTCTTACAAAACTACACAACGGTTCTTTCCAGTATTTTTTGCTTGATACATTGCATGATCACTGTTCTTGATTGCATTTAGTACAGGTGTACAGAAATCATATGTTGATACACCACAAGAAAGCGAAAGTGTCATTTCATTCAATTCTTCAATGGACGATGTAGCCAATTTGCTTAACATATTGTTCATTAGAATTTCACATTCTATAATAGAAACATTAGGAAGCAATATAATATATTCATCCCCTCCATAGCGCGAAACACAAGCATTTTTTGGGCAGTGGTTCTTCAAAAAGTTAGCAATATAAATAAGTGCAATATTTCCTGCCTCATGCCCATACGTATCATTTACTAGCTTAAAATTATCGATGTCTAAGAAGGCAAGAGTTGAGTCGAGATACCTTTCGGATTTTTCGTTTATTATTGCTTCTGCAAAGAGTTGCAAACCTAGCATGTTATATAAACCAGTTAATTCGTCATTACATATTTTCTGTTCTAACATGCTTTGTTCTTCCCTCATGCGATCAATAACATGACGTTTCTCCTGCTCGTTTTTCATCAAGAGAAGGGTGGCATACCATGATATCCCAAACACAATAAAGAGCATCAAACAATCCAATAAAAAATACGGATCATTTCCTCTTAAATCCATGTTAGCAAAGCACATAGCAATCAATTCTCCCAATAAGCAAAAACTTCCAACAGCATTTGTAATACGCGGACTCCCAAACACTACAGATATAGAGAGCGGGATAAAAAAGCTACATAGAGTTGTAGCAAAAATATTATGGACAGATGCCGCAGCAGTACACAATGCAACTGTTGTAAGAATAGCTGCTAATGATTTTACTTCTGAACTTTGATTACTACGATAAACAACGAACCACCCCATAATACACGAACTAAAAATTATACTAGCAGGTAAAAGAATATATTGAAGAATATATTCTAATGATGTTTGATTTCTAAGTCCAATCTTTGTCAAAATAAAATAATAAGCAATCTCAAAAATAAGGACAACCGATGCGGTTACAAAATTTGTTTTTACTATTCTCTCTTGCCAACGTTTGTTGTATTGTGCAGAATACTGTTCATATATAGTCATGTCTCTATCCTCTATTCTAGAATTTTCAAAAGTATTAAATTTCAATCCTTATTCATTATACATATATAGTGTCGACAAAGCGTCGATAAATTCATCAAATTCAAGATTCAACGTTCTCTTTAAATACAAAATTATCAGTTTTCTTTCAATTTATGTGGCTTCTATACCACTAGAAGTAAGTTCTCTCTCGCTATATTGTTTCATAATACCACGATAATTATTCATTTATATCACCTAGTAACTAATTGCGATAGTCACATACAACATTGCTTGGTGTAATAGTTATCACACCTCACCTTTTATTGATTATTTTTCCTATTTTATGTTTTGTAACAGTTTTCTATTAAAGTAAAACACAAATCATCAAATTAGAACTTTTTTACAGTTGATTGCATCATCCTCCCATAACATCTTTACATAAAAAAACCTCTAATTTCCTTTAAACAAGGAGTTAATCAAAGGTTTTTTGTCTTCTATCTATCAAACATTGGGTGATAGTCCATTAAGCAGCTTAAGAATAAATACACATTTTGTATTTTGATAGAGTCATTTTTACAAAATGATTGAATGAAAAAACGATGTGGATATGGAGAAGATGTTTTTATATCGAAATAAGTATAACGAAGATTCTCTTCAACGCCAAGATTAACAATTTTTTTATACGAATATGATAACACCTTACCATCAAACAACATATAGACACTTTTATCTGTAAAAACTAGTTGTACATTTTGTCCAACCAATACATTTGTTACATTCCAGCTTGGTACTTTCTCATATCTATAACCTGTCCTAACCATTTTATAACTATTCATGGACTTCGAAAACTTTAATCCTGATTCAATATAAATTATAGTTTCATTTGTTCGAATTGCAGTACAATCATTTATCTCATGTTTTAGATAGTTCTTATAAAACAAGTTAGATGATACTAATTTTACCAACTCAACTTTCCCATCTACTGCACAAATTACATGTTCTTGAACATTCTGTATTATGTTCTTTATCTTTAATATTATTTCCTGTTTCTCTTCCATACAAGCGCTATGGTATGATTTTAAGAATCGTGCAGGTTGTTTACAAAAAATGCACTTCATAACTCTCCCCTCCTTACTCCATATTGTATCACAGGAAAATGTAGCTGAACTATGATTTTCCACAATCAAACACTGGCGTCGCTTAAGCAGAGAAATTCCATTATAGGCACTATGATAAACAATCACATCTATAACAAGCTATCTCTTCATTTCTGTTCATCTTTGTATATAAAACATTGATTTTCAAGAATATTTTTTTTAATATACATTTTATAAAGTGATAATACAAAGTATATAGCTATGATTATATTTCTGTCTACTGTATTTTTATTTCATTACTTTATAAATACATATCGAATTTTTGGATGAATTCTTCATGTGAAAATGCCCATTTTTCTTGATTACTATTCATAGACTGCAAGAAGGATGTTCTAAGAGGAATTCTTTTTTGTACCTGATATAAGAAACTACGAGTATAATACTGCGTATTCTTTAAAAGGGAGAAAAAAATTAACAAACGGCAGTTCTCCTCAATAAAATCTCTTAATTTTCGATCCTTATTTGGACAAATATTATGGATCACAGAATGTACATATTGGAAGTAGGCATTGCAAAGAGAAACACTATCTCTTTTTTGTCGTTGAATACTTGCCAAGGTATGAAATCCATTTTCATAATCTTCATGAATATCCTGGATATCATCTGCTATTTGTAACATAAAGCCAAAAGAAATACAGAACTTGTACTCCTCATCACTCAACGTTCCATCCATTAAATACCCATCTGCTAATACAGAGGCTCCCCCTTTTTCAATTGATATCTCTAATAGTGTTTGATAATCCTCAATATCACTCTGTAGCAACGATTTCTTTTGTCCATCTTGTATATGCAACAAGGAATGGTATACATCCTCGTAGCTATCCCTAGGGTAAGTACTTTCAATCATAGAAACAAGCTCGTTCACTTTCTTTTGATTCTCTTTTTGATACGTAGTATCTATCCCCATCAATCGATTACTTAACCAGTTATTAAATTCTTTTTTATCCTTTGTTTCAATATCTTTATCATCTAAAAAATTATCGGTATAAGGATATAACATACTATAGGCAAAAATTGCTTTATGATAAGACAATGGACGATTGCATACTTTTTCAAGAATTAAAATGATCCAAACATTTCGTAATGCTTGTCCAATGTCTTCGATACAAAGGTTATTATCAAAACTTCTCGCATCTCTCATAAAGCTTTTACTAATTTGGTAAAATATTTCTCTTTCTTCTTCACTTAACCAAGATAAATTCCAAACTTCATCACGTTGAAACCATTGTTTCATATGAGCATCCAACATTTCAAAATCTTGGCCTTCATAAAATCCTTCTATTTCTTTTAGTAACTCTTGTAAATAGGTTTCGTTTTGAATCTGCTGTTTTTGACTTATTTTAGGAAAGGAAGAAATAGAAATACCTTCTATTTCTTCCCATTGTTTTTTACAATATGCACACGCACTTTCAAAAGCATTCATAGTTTAGTTAAACTCCAGTTCAATATCACCCAACGAGTTCTTAATACTGATAAAGTTTTTGGCACTTGAATTTCCTCCAGCTACATCAGCTTTTCCATCATGATCACTATCCATTATTTGTGTACTTCCTAAAGAGTTCTTGACTTCATAACGATATTCGCTAGGATTTCCTTTGATATTTACATCCGTACTTCCTAATTTATTAGATATTTCACTTCTACCCAACAATACACCATCGATATTGATTTCTCCACATTTTTCATCAACCTGTGTTTGTTCACTATAAATGTCTTCTAATTCGATATTCCCTAAATCTGCTTTTACGATTAATTCTTTTGTCTTAGTACCGTTTATGCTAATTTCACCAACTGCACAATCAACTTTAATTTTATCATATATTTCATCTTTTAATTCAACATAGATACTACCATTATTGTGATTTATGCCTCGTTTATGCTTTAATACAACAGATACATTTCCACTATTTTCATCGATTGATATATTTTGGTTAGATCTTACTCTATAACGTATTTTATTAGTCGTACCACGATGAATTTCAATATCTGCAACATCTGCATCAATAGATAAAGATTTTACATCTCCTAGTTGTTTTTCACTTGTACCAGAGTTTGAGGAATCCATGAAATCATCGTCAAACGCTTCATCAAAGAACCCAACTCCAATATTTCCAAATCCAAAAGGCCACCAAGATACGGTATTGGAATTGACACTTAAGTAACGTAAACTACCACCTTGTACAACACCAGCCCCTAACAACAACGAACCGCATATAATAAGTATAAAGGAAATAATAACTGTGATTTTAGCACCTCTATGCTTTTTCATATTTTTTACCTCCCTTTGCCTTATGATAAATTCCAGTAATTGCTCTTGAAAATGCTGGAATTAAAACACTGATCAATTTGATAAGTCCAACAAGCAACAACAAGGATAATCCGATTGCCAACAATCCTCCGCCAAGAGCAACCATTGCATTTCCTGGATTCGCCATGTTCGTAAATCCAGAAATGATAAGTGGAACTCCTGAGAATAGAACTGCCGCTACAGTAGCAACTGCTGCAAACATCAACGCAACCATAACAAGCATGAATGCAAAGAATAATAATACAACTGCAAGTGCGAGTGGCAAGGCTAGTGGTAACGCACAAATTCCTAGAAAAATCACTACGATATTCTTCATAGAAGTATGTGGGTTTTTGCTCCTTGTGTCAACACGCTGTCTTTGTGTATTATTTCTAATCGCAAAATCTGCACGTATTTGTGCTGCATACTTTGTAGGAGTCCCTAATTCCTCAATCACTGATTGCTCATTCTCTACTCCTGCATCTTCAAAATATTCTTCACAATATAAAATCGCATCTTCAATATCTTCTTCTCTTAGTCCACGAAGTTTGCTTCGTAGCTCTGAAATGTATTCGTCCCTATTCATTTATGGTACCTCCCTCTAGTATATTGGTAATTTTTGTCGAGAAATCTTTCCATTCTCCTACATATTCATCATATTTTTCTTTCCCTAAATCGGTCAATCGATAATATCTACGATTACGTCCTAGATGTTCTTGGTCATAGGTAGCCAAGTATCCATCACGCATCAATCTTCTTAAAACTGGATATAACGTTGATTCACTTACACTCATTACAACTTTTACTTCTTGAGTCAACTTATATCCATACGTATCTTCTTTGTGCAGCGTTGCTAGTACACATGCATCTAGCAATGCCGATCCTAATTGAAATGTCATGTTATCACCTTTCTTCAATAATATTATATGGCGTATAGTATTATAAGTCAATACATATTATACAATTGCATTAAAAGATATTGAATGTTATATATAGAATAGGTGATCATTATGATATATAAGACAGAAACATGTACATCTGTACAACAACTTTCTATTCGTACGATTTTAGAACAGTTACCACAATGGTTTGGAATTCCCTCAGCACTGGACGAGT
Source organism: Amedibacillus sp. YH-ame6 (assembly GCF_053848845.1). NCBI lineage: Bacteria > Bacillati > Bacillota > Erysipelotrichia > Erysipelotrichales > Erysipelotrichaceae > Amedibacillus > Amedibacillus sp. YH-ame6. The sequence continues at coordinate 3,540 of NZ_JBSPEZ010000013.1, read as the reverse complement.
ATGTGAAAGAGAGTGAAAACTTAACACTTATAAGTGCTTATGATACAACAAATATGATTGGTTTTGTAAGTTTGAAACCAACGAGTGAGACTACCTTAGAAGTGTATGTTATGGGTATTTTGCCCATGCATCATCGACAAGGAATTGGTAAAGAACTTATCAAACAAGTAAAGATGTATGCACAAACACATGGTATCCATTACCTACAAGTAAAAACATTATCCCCTACTGTAAAAGATCCAGGCTATCTTTCTACATACGCTTTTTATAAGGCAAATGGGTTTGAAGATGTGGAAGTATTACCTTTATGGGATGAGTGGAATCCTTGTCTTTTGATGATTCAGAAAGTATAAGAGTTCACTACGCTTTGCATAGTGAACTCTTTTTTTTATGAACAGGTATATCCTATTTCTTTTAAATAATTCTCAAATTTCTTTTCACTCATAATTTCATTCGTCACAAACTTTCCTTGATAAAATAAGGCATAGGTAGTAGATGGAATGGGAGCTTCTTGAGCATCTTCTCTTGTTTCAATTTTATGAACTGTAAGTGGTGTATGATAGCGTTTTGCGACTTCCTCGATAAGTGGAACATATTTTGCGGTATGAGGACATTGATTGGTATAGTATAGAACAATGTTCTTATCTTCAATCTCTTCTTTCTTAACACACGCTTTAAATTTAGGTGCTTTTGCATCTTTATGAAATGGTAAGTAATATAATACAAAGAATGGATTTGCACTATCAATAGGTAGAAAGCCTTTATGTTTTAAATATTGTGCATCAGATAGATATGGCCTTTTCTTCTCTGAGGCAATTACAGTAAGTCCATCCTTACCTTTTTCTTTCGCATCCTTTATACATGATTCCAATAAAGCATTTGCATATCCTTGTCCTTTATATTGACCAGAAACCCAAAAACAATTAATATGCATATACTTATCCGCATCAATAGGAGCCCATGCATATTCTGCAGGAATATATTCAATAAATACCTTTGCTCGTTCGTTTAATTTAGTAAATACCAAACCTTCTTCTATTCGTTGTTTTAACCATGCTTTTTTAGACGCAACACAATTCTCCTTTGGTTTATCTGCTATTGCACAACAGATATGTTCTGTTTCTAAAGTATCCTGTGTAATTGTTATAAAGTTCATAATTACTTCCTCACTTTCTGTTTATATCTTACCATAGCAAATATGACATATGTATGTCATATTCATACTTTTATTTTCTATTCTATATTTGCTATGCTATACTATATTTGAGGTGATGATATGCAACGAGTAAAACCATTAATTCAACCAAAAATCATTACGACATTAAAAGATAAACAAGAAGAAGCAAAAAGAAAAAAGGATAACAAAGGGAAAAAGAAAGGATGAACGATGTTCATCCTTTTTACTTATAAGTCCATTTCCTTTTTTAACGCAATTGCAATATCTGACATGATATCGCTTTTAAACGGATTTGATAAACCCACGTTCTTTAGGGCATCCAAATAATGAGAATTCTCTGGATGTTTTGTAATTTTATCATAAATATCTAAAGCTTCCGTTCTATCTTTCGATGATATCTGCCACAATTCTAATGCAGAAACTGCACTCGTTGCGTAGCTAATATAATAGAATGGTGTTTCAAAATGATGGTGAATATCTACCCATTCATAAATCTGAGGATAACCATAGTATTTGGTACTAATACTTCCATGTAATGCATTCATATCATCTAAAGACATCGTTGGATCTTCAAAAACTGCTTGTTGAAATTCATCCTCTGCACATCCTGCAAGAATAGATTGCAACATAGAAGAAAGATTATCATATTCCATTAGTTTTGCATTTTCCCCATATAAGTCTTCATAATATGGGTACATCAACACTTCTAATCCTTGGGAATGAATTTCTGCCAAATTCAAATCGTTAGAATCATTCCATTTTAATTTTGCATAATGGAAAAAATTATAATAATGTCCAAATTCATGGAATATAGTAGAAGGATCCGTGTAAACGCTTGTATTTACAAACATAAATGGAGCTGAATACTCATTTAACAATGTAGAATAAGCTGCTTGAATAGCATTTGCATCATCTGTATAAAGGTACATATTATTTCTCTTCATGTAGTCTAATGCGCTCATCATATATTCAGGGAATTCTTTTTTTATTGCCTTTTCCAGTGTAGGAATTCCACTATCAAAATCTGCTGTATTATTTTCTTTTGCGTTCGCTATATCACTTTGATAAGCACTTGATACTTTATCATAAAGTGGTGCGATATTCTTTACAACATAGTCTTGAAGTTTCTTCGAATCCTCTGGTTTAAAGTCATAACCTAGCACTTCATAAGCATATTCTGTATAACTGTCATAACCTAATTTTTTCGCAATTTTAACACGTACTTGTACCAACTTACGATAGAGTTCTCCAGTAACGGCATTCTTTTTTTCATATATTTCATAATATGGTGTAGCTGCATCAGGATCACTAAAATCCAAATCATCGACTCCTACTTCTTTTCCCTTCCAAGTAGTTGTATATGGATCCACAGATGCTTTTTTATACTCATTTACTAATGCTGTTTCTTGTTCCGTTAATTCCTCAATTTCTGGTGAATTAAGTTTACTATTAATTTCATAACGTTTGATGAAATCTTTTCCCATCTTATTTTCAAAAGCTTTCGCATACTTTGAATCTAAAATAGTTTTTGTTAAATCCAGCATTTTATTATCTAATTTTGTATAATAATTGGTTAAGAATTCATCTTCATTACTATAAAATTCATCTTTTACATCTTTTGCAGAAAGAATAGAAACAAGAGTTTGCATAGTATCATACTTCATAACGGAAGATAAGATATCATCATATCCTTTTAATAACTGTTCTTCTGCATCCTCTTTTTGCGATATCTCTTTTACTTGCACAATAAGAGCGTCTAGTGCATCTGTATCTGGGTGAACATATGTTAACTCATTAAAATCAACATCTGTATGTTCCGTGTTATACGTAGGCTCTACATAGTTTACTTTTTCATCCTTTGCTCCACCATTGTTCGAACACCCCGTGATGAACAATGAAAAAACAAGAATACTACAAATACCTAATCTCTTTAAATTTTTCATAATATCTCCTCTTCTTCAAAAATCTCTTACCTATAGTATATATTATTTTTACCAAAATGAACACACGATACACCAACTTAGTATATTCTCATATAATTCTAATAAAATAGATACAAAAAAACTCGCATTACACGAGTTTATCTTTTACATGGTGACGCGTACGGGATTCGAACCCGTGAATGCTTGCGTGAAAGGCAAGTGAGTTAACCGTTTCTCCAACGCGCCACGTTTCATTGCTTAGATAGTATAACAAAATCTACATATCACGTCAATAAAAAAATGAAAATATTTTTATATCGTGAAGTGAAAAAGTTAATTCCACAATGATGAGAAAAAGTGGAATTAAGGTTTACAGAATAATCCACTTCATTAAGTGTGGAATTTTCTCTTACATTTCTGTATGATAAATATGTTTTCTTT
>NZ_JBSPEZ010000012.1:0-84855 GCF_053848845.1 Amedibacillus sp. YH-ame6 | reverse complement strand
TTTTCAAGAATAGTGAATTCTAGAAAAAGTACGAAACTAAATCAATAACGAAAAAAGGTCTCATCCCCTTTACTTAGGGGACTTGGGACCTTTTTACTATCTTCCAAGTGTAAAACTTGAGACTATACCAAACATGCCTATAGATGTCAATCAGAACTTTCTTTACTAATCATGAACTAAAGAAATCATATGATTCTATAAATTGTCAAAAAAAGTGTTTATAGACCCTATTGAAAACTGTGAAAACTTACGAAAATATAATTTCTTAATTGCGTGTTTTATGTTACAATATATACAGTGAAAATCAGTGAAAGAGGTGCCTATATGGATAATTTTATCAATCGTATAAAAAACATCGTTTCCTTGGATGTTTTGATTTATATTGTGATTGCGCTTGTTGCGATTATATTACTTACAATTATAATGTTGGTGATTCGTAAAAAACGGGCTACGAAACAATTGGAGGAATTAGAGCTTCATTATAACTCGTTGAAGGGAATCCCTCTTGCGTTTAAATTGAATAAGGCAGTTGCATTATCTCGTGTGAATGAAGATATGAGTGCACAGGTAGATGTCTGTAAAGCAGACTTTGATGAAATTCAAGAGAAACTAAAAAACTGCAGTGTAGAGCTTGCGGAAATTGATGATATGATTTATGGTCATAAGGTCAAAGGCGCAAAACGTAAAATGGATTCATTGGTATTTGATTTAGAGTTGTGTGAAGCGGATGTAAAAAAAATCAATATGGTGTTGGATGACATTCTAGAACAAGAGAATGAACAACGAGTACATATCAATGCATTGAAAGAACAATTCCGTGCGATTAAGAAAGTAATTAATGATAATCGTACTTCCTACTCACAAAGCTATGAGTATTTAGAAACGGAAGTCATCACGATTGAAAAGATGTTTTCTAAATTTGAAGAATGGATGTTTGCCTCAGAGTTTAATAAAGCTGCAGATGAACAAAAAGAAATTGGAGAATCCATTCGTCATTTAGAAGATATCGTACAAGTTTTACCATCCCTTTATGAACGTGCAAAAGGTGCTTTACCAAGAGCAATTGATGAGGTAGGGTATGCATTTGCACAGGCAAAGAACAAAGGGGTTTATCTTGATCATTTAGAAGTTCGTAAGAATTTAGATGTTATCAGTGATATGTTAAAATCTGATTTGAATAAACTTCGTAACGGAAATCCTGAAAATGTAAAAGAGGATTTGGATGATTGTGAAACAAGGATTGCTCAACTTTCTGAACAAATCAGTATGGAAGAGCGTGCCTTTAGTGAAGTAGATGATAATGTTGATATCTTATTTAAGGATATTCGTGAAGTAAACCAAAATGTAGAAAGTATTCATGAATTATACAATCGAGTTTATGAACGATTTGGATTTGAAAATTGGACAGAAAAGTTAAAAGATGCAGATCATAGATTAGAAGCTTTAAATGATATGCAACGTAAATTAGATAAAATTGTTGGGGAACATCAAGTTCCATATACGACCATTTTAATTGCTTATAAAGAATTAGAACAAAGTGCAGCAAGTTATCGCAGTGATATTTCTGCGATGATGGAGAAGCTTAACAGCGCTTGTAGCGATGAAGAACGTGCGAAGAAACAACTCATCAAACTACAATTGATTTTAAATGAAATTCGTGTAAAGATGTCAAAACATCGTTTGCCAAATGTATCGGTGCAATATGAAGAAGATTTATACAAAGGGAATTCGATGATTAAAGATATTCATGTCATTCTTGATAATTCTCCTTTGGATGTAAAACGTTTGAATAATGAGTTACGTGATGCGATTGATTTTATTTATACATTATATAACAACGTGAACAATTTGGTAGGAATGGCAATTATGGTGGAAAATACAATTGTATTTGGAAACCGTTATCGTTCTTCTTATCCTGAAATTGATTCCGAGTTAACACGTGCTGAGTTATGTTTCAGAAATGGACAATATACAAAAGCATTGAAAATTGGTATCCAATGTATTGAAAAAATGCACCCAGGTTCCTATGAAAAATTGATTAGTCGTAAAGATCCAAGCATTATGAACGCGGAGCAATAACGTGATTTATTTAGATTATGCATCTACGACACCAATTCGTAAAGAGGTGTTGGATACATATACAATGTTACTTACAAAGTATTATGGAAATAGTGACTCCTTACACGATATAGGTCGTGAAAGTGCGAAACTAATGGAACAAAGCCGTGCATCCGTTGCACAGCTTTTCCATGTTCGCTCAGATGAAATCTTTTTCACTTCTTGTGCAAGTGAGTCAAATAACTATGTAATCAAGGGATATGCTTGGGAAAATGATTATAAAGGAAAACATATTATTACGACTTGTGTAGAACATTCTAGTATCCATATGGCATGTGAACAGCTAAAAGAGCATTTTGGGTTTGATATCACGTATTTGCCCGTGAATGAAAAAGGAGTTGTTTCACTACTTGATTTGAAAAATGCTTTACGTAAAGATACAATTCTTGTGTCAATGATGATGGTAAATAATGAAACTGGAGCGATTAACCCAATTAAAGAGTGTGCAGACTATGTACATGAACATAGTAGAGCTGCCTTTCATATGGATGGGGTACAAGCATTAGGTAAAGTTGAACTCGATTTATCTTGGGTGGATATGGCTACATTTTCTGCTCATAAAATTTATGGTTTAAAAGGAAGTGCAATCTTCTATAAAAAAAAGAATATAGAAGTCCTTCCATTGATCAGTGGTGGTCAACAAGAGAATGGTTATCGAGCAGGAACTAGCAACGCTCCAACCAATATTGTGTTTGCGAAAACATTACGTTTGATTTTGGAAGAACAGAAAAACAATTACGAGTATGTAAAAAGACTAAACAACTATCTTCGAGAAGAACTAGGGAAGATGGAGGATGTGTGTATCAATAGTGACACTGAAGGCTCTCCCTATATCCTTAATGTTTCTTGTTTGAAGGTGGGAAGTGAAATTATGCTAAATGCATTGAACGAGAAAGGATTTGCGGTTTCGGCGCAAAGTACTTGTTCATCAAAGAGTAAGGCGATATCAAAAGTGTTGTTGTCTATGGGATTAGGAGAAGTGCGTGCTACCCATGCCGTACGTATTTCATTATCTCATTTGACAACACAAAAAGAAGTAGAAGTATTTATACGTGCATGGAAGGAGATTGCTCATGACTATCGAACAAAATAACATTGTTTATGACCATATTCTGGTCCGCTTTGGTGAACTATCCACGAAAGGAAAGAATAAAAAAGATTTTATCAAACGTTTATTAACAAATATGAAAAACGCATTGCGAGAATTCGAGGCGTTAACGTACGAAAGAACACATGATCGTATGTATATCATGCTAAATGGAGAAGATCCTAAAAAGGTAAGCGAACCACTGGCAAAGGTATTTGGTATTTCTTCTTTTTCTTTTGCGATACAAGTCCCAAGTGATATTGAAGAAATTAAGAAAACAGCCCTTATGGTTGCGAAAGAAACAAGTGGCGATACTTTTAAAATTGAAAGTCGTCGTAGTTATAAATTGTTTCCAATGATTTCAGATGAAATTAATCGAGAACTTGCGGGAGAAATCTTGCGAAATACGGAATGGAAAGTGAATGTAAAGACCCCTGATTTAAGAATCCAAGTGGAATTACATGAAGACCATACTTATATTATGACAAATAAAATCCCTGGTGCTGGTGGATATCCAGTAGGAGTTGGTGGAAAAGCGCTTGTGATGTTATCGGGAGGAATTGATTCCCCTGTAGCAAGTTATCTAATGATGAAACGTGGGATTTCCATTGAATGCATTCATTATGCATCACCTCCATATACCAGCAAAGCTGCACAAGATAAAGTGTTGGATCTTGCTAGAGCAATCGCTCCTTATCAAGGACATATACGTGTACATGTAGTTCCTTTTACAGAACTACAATTGGCAATTTATAAGCACTGTGATGAGAGTTATGCAATTACCATTATGCGTCGTATGATGTATCGTATTGCGCAACGCATTTGTGAGAAACAAAATTGTCTTGCGATTGTAAATGGAGAAAGTATTGGACAGGTTGCATCTCAAACTTTAGAGAGTATGCAAACAATCAATGAAGTTACACAAATGCCAGTGATTCGACCAGTCGCATGTCTTGATAAATTGGAAATTATTGATTTGGCAAAGAAAATCAATACGTACGAGATATCAATTTTACCATTTGAAGACTGTTGTACGATTTTTACTCCTAAAAATCCAGTGACCAAACCAACGCTACATAGAGCACAACGTTTGGAATCTAGATTCGATTTTGAGACTTTATTAAATGAGTGCATTGAGAAAACAGAAAGTATCAATATATATCCTAGCGTTAAGGTGGATGAAGATATTTTCTAGTATAAAGTAAAAAGCCTCAGGCATACTAAACTTGAGGTGAGAAAAATGGAAAGAAGAAAACAGTTTAACGAAAAACAGGTTGAACAAGATCTTTACCAGTACGAAATGGGTATCGAATTAGGTGCTGAACTGGAAAATCAGAAGAGAAATCATGAGTCAGAATATGACAAAGAAAATTCTTGCGAAGATTTCAAAGAAAACTTCAATAACCAGTTCCGTAACAACCAAAATCGTAACCAACGTAACAACAACCAAAAGAATAACGAACGTTAATTCTGCGAATTGATAGACACCCATTGTGGTGTCTTTTCTTTTCTTATATCGTATAGAATTGTATAATTATTTACGATTGTCATCATGTTTTGAAAGGAATTATGCTATAATTTTTAAATTGGAAGGTGATAGTATGTTGGTATGTCCGAAATGTAAGGGTCTATTACAAAAAAATGGCTCTAGTTATATATGTGAAGATCATCACTGTTTTGATATCGCAAAACGTGGGTATGTGAATTTATTGTTAGGGAATCACAAAACAAGTGGAGATGATAAAGAGATGATCATCGCTCGAACAAGATTTTTATCGCACGGTTATTATCAACCACTTTGTGATAGATTAATAGAAATTGTTAAAGAACTTCATCCAACATCTCTTGTGGATGCAGGATGTGGTGAAGGGTTTTATACAAATCAGATTATGAAGGTTCTTCAAGACTGTGAAGTATATGGCTTTGATTTATCAAAACATGGAGTAGATGAAGCGTGCAAAGCTCATACAAGTGCAGTATATGGAGTTGCGAATGTCTTTCATTTACCTTTAGCAGATGCGTGTGCAGATGTGGTATTGTCGGTCTTCGCTCCTTTTGATGAGGAAGAGTGTGCTCGTGTACTAAAAGAACACGGTGTATTTATTAAGGTTGGACCTGGTCCTCAGCATTTAATGGATATGAAAAATGTCTTATACGAAGAAGTATATGAGAATGAAAAGAGTGAACGTTTACAAAGCATGTTTACCTTTGAAGAAGAGTATTATGTGGATTATGAAACATGTATTGATGGACATGATGATATTTGGGCATTGTTTCAAATGACTCCTTATTTTTGGAAATCTCCAAAAGAGGGTAGTGATCGACTTCGAGAGCTACAACAACTTTCTACACGTGTACAATTTCATATCGAAGTATATAGAAAATAAAAGTCTATAAACACGATTATGAACCTTTTACAACAATTCATCCATATGATATAATGGACAAAACAAAGGAATGGAAAGGCGGTTTTTGGTATGGCATTTGAATCATTAAGCGAACGTTTAGGGAAGGCGTTTAAGAATATAACGGGGAAAGGTAAACTTACAGAAAAAAACATGAATGACATGTTGCGTGAAGTGCGTATGTCATTATTAGAAGCAGATGTAAATTATGCTGTTGTGAAAGATTTCATTGCGAAGATTAAAGAACAAGCACTAGGCGAGGAAGTTATGAGTTCCTTAAATCCTGGGCAAATGGTTGTGAAGGTTGTTCATGATGAAATCGTGAATTTATTAGGTAGTGAAGATGCACCTGTAAATTATAGAAAAGAAGGCATTAGTACCATTATGATGGTAGGTCTTCAAGGAACTGGTAAAACAACAGCTGCGGCTAAGATTGCCAGTGTAATGAAGCGTAAGCAAAATAGAAGCCCATTGCTAGTTGCATGCGATGTGATTCGTCCTGCGGCAATTGAACAATTAAAAACCTTAGGAGAAAGTATCGGTGTAGAAGTATTCTCTTTAGGGGTAGAAACGAAAGCTTTAGAAACAGCAAAAAAAGCAATGCTATATGCGAAAGAAAAAGGATATGATACGGTCTTGTTCGATACGGCTGGTCGTTTGCATATCGATGAAGAATTGATGCAAGAATTAGCGGATATCAAGGCAGAAGTTCAACCAGATGATATCTTATTAACGGTCGATGCGATGACAGGACAAGATATCGTTAATGTCGCAAGTAGTTTCCATGAACAACTATCTGTTACTGGATTGGTCGTTACAAAATTAGATGGAGATTCTCGAGGTGGTGGTGTTTTATCCGTACGCACCATTACCAATGTACCAGTGAAGTTTGTTGGTCTTGGTGAAAAAATTGAAGATTTAGATGTATTCCATCCAGATCGTATGGCAGATCGTATTCTTGGTATGGGTGACATCATGACATTGGTGGAACAAGCGCAAGAAAAAATGGATTTAGAAGAAAGCACAAAAGCAGCCAATCGTATGATGAGTGGTAAATTTACATTAAATGATATGTTATCACAATTTCAACAGCTTAAGAAAATGGGTTCATTAGGTGGAATTATGAAGATGATTCCTGGTATGAGTCAAATGGCTGGACAGTTAGATGAAGCAAAAGCAGATAGCAAAATGAAGAAAAGTGAAGCCATTATATTAAGTATGACACCAGAAGAAAGAGAAAATCCAGAAATTCTTCGTGCTTCTAGAAAAAACCGTATTGCGAAAGGTAGTGGAACGCAAGTAGCGGATGTAAATCGTGTAATCAATGATTTTGAAAAAATGAAGACGGTTATGAAACAAATGGGAAGCATGGGTAAAAATGGTATGGGGAATATGTCTGGATTGGGTGCTATGAAAAATATGCGCAACATGAATAAAATGATGCGTGGTGGCAAAGGGAGAAAATTCTAAACAAGGCAAATGCCTTGTTTTTCTTAAGGAGGTAAGCGTATGAAGGTGTTTGTATATGGATGTGGAGTGGAAGAAGAACGATATTTTGAGGAATGTAGAAAACGTTTTTCTATGGAAATAGAAACCTGCCCTAACAAAGCAGTGATGCAAAATACACATTTGGCAAAAGGATATCCTTGTATCTCGGTGCTATCTACACCAATACCCAAAGAACTGATTGAAGAACTTTACGCACAAGGTGTTCGTTTTATATCGACTAGAACGATTGGATTTGATCATATTGATATAGAGACTTGTAAACGATTAGGGATTCATGTTTCCAATGTAACCTATTCACCAGAGAGTGTTGCGGATTATACAATCATGTTATTATTGATGACACTTCGTAATATGAAGTTGATTATGCAAAGTGCGATTTCACAAGACTATTCATTTAAGTGCGTACAAGGTAGAAATCTTAAAGGGAAATGTGTGGGTGTGATCGGCGCTGGAAATATTGCGAGTTGTTTGATTGCTCATTTATATGGGTTTGGATGTAAGATTTTAGTACATGCCCCACATGAGAAAGAAACGTTATTGCCATACGCAACTTTTGTTGATTTGGATACGCTATATCAAGAGAGTGACATCATTACATTACATGTGCCATTGAATGAACAAACACGTCATATGATTTGTAAAGAATCAATCGATAAAATGAAAGATGGTGTAGTTTTAATCAATACTGCAAGAGGTGCTCTAGTGAATAATGAATCTTTGATAACAGCGATTGAGGAAGGAAAAGTATTTGGTGCTGCACTGGATGTAGTGGAGGGAGAAACTGGAATATATTATAACAATCGTAAAGGCTATATTTCTAAACAAAGAGAAATGTTGATACTTAATGGATTTCATAATGTAATCATGTCTCCTCATATGGCTTTTTTAACAGAAGAGAGCAGTGAAGATATGGTCGTAAACTCTATGCTTAGTTGTAAGGCGTTTTATGAACATGAGGAAGATGCTTACAGAATTTGTTAGAAATTTTAAGTGTCAAGTAAAAGTGCTTGACACCTGTATAAATTATGGTATACTACTTACGTAATATTAATTAGGAGGAATCAACACATGGCTGTTAAATTAAGACTAAAAAGAATGGGATCAAAAGCAAGACCTTTCTACAGAATCGTAGCTGCAGACTCTCGTTCACCTAGAGATGGACGTATTATTGAATCAATCGGAACTTACAACCCAACAACAAACCCTGCTTCAGTAACTGTAAATGAAGAATTAGCTGTTAAATGGTTGAAAGATGGCGCTCAGCCTTCTGACACTGTTCGTAATATCCTTTCAAAACAGGGTATCATGAAACGTTTACACGACGAAAAACACGCGAAATAAAAAACAGTATGGATTACGAAAAAACTTTGTTGGATCTTGTAACACCGATGGTTGAAGATAAAACCAATGTATCTGTGAAAATGATGCCTACATTAGAAGACAATGAAATCTTATTGTATGTATATGCAAATAGTGATGACGTTGCTCGTTTGATTGGAAGAAGAGGTGCAATGGCTGCTTCTATTCGTCAAATGATGTCTGTAGCATCAAGGAAAGAAGATAAACGAGTTACCATTAAATTTGAAGCATATTAGGATGTGGCATACACATCCTTTTTCATGGTATAATAAAAAATATAGGAAGGAGTTGAATGCCTGTTTTAGGGCTTTTATATGAAAACAATAAAGGTAGGGGTTTTGGTAAATACCCATGGTTTAAAAGGGGAAGTAAAAGTAAAACCATTGACGGATTTCCCACAATTACGCTTTGCGAAAAAAGCAAATGTATATATCGATGTTAACCAAAAAAGTATCGAGTTAACGATTCAGACAGTTCGTGTGCAAAAAGATATGTTACTTGTTACGTTTAATGGGTATGAAGATATTAATCTAGTTGAGTCTTGGAAAGGGAGTACTCTTTATATACATGAGGAACAACTTCATGAATTAGAAGATGATGAAGCATATTTTTATGAAATGATGGATAGTGAAGTCTACGATCTATCAAATCAATACATTGGGAAAGTTAGTGAAATCATTGAAACAGGCGCAAATGTAGTTCTTCGCGTAGTCAATGGAGAAGACATGAAACTGATTCCTTTTGTAAAACATTTTGTAAAAGAATTTGATAAAGAAAAGAAAATTATGCACGTAGAAATGATGGAAGGTTTATGAAAATAACGATTCTAACACTTTTTCCTGAGTTCTTCGAAAGTTTTCAATCTACCTCCATTATGAAACGTGCAATAGAAAAAGGTTTGGTAGAATTAGAGTGTGTAAACTTTCGTGATTATACATTAGATAAACACCATAATGTAGACGATACTCCTTGTGGTGGAGGGCAGGGGATGTTGTTGTCTGTACAACCGATTGCGGATTGTTTGAAGGCAATTCGTGGAGATGATTCATTTGTCATTATGATGACTCCCCAAGGTGAACGTTTCCAACAAAAAATGGCAAGAGAACTGGTTATTCATCATTCTCATATCATTTTATTATGTGGACATTATGAGGGGTTTGATGAACGTATTAGAAGTTATGTGGATTTAGAAGTGTCACTTGGTGATTTTGTGTTAACTGGTGGAGAAGGGGCTGCGCTTGTAATCAGTGATGCCTTGATACGTCTGTTAGATGGAGTAATTCAGGAAGAAAGTCATTTGGATGACTCTTTTGAAAATGGATTATTGGAATATCCGCAGTATACACGGCCAGTTGAATTCGATGGTATGCAAGTACCAGAAGTTTTGTTAAGTGGTCATCACGCCAATATCAAGAAATGGCGTTTGAAAGAATCTTTGAAAAGAACAATGCAAAAAAGACCAGATTTATTAATCAATCGAGTGTATACGAAAGAAGAAAAGAAACTGTTAAAAGAGATAGAAGATGAACATTAAGTCTTCTTTTTTTTTAGTATTTATACGCATGAAGATGAGATGTGAAAATCTTAAGAAAAATTATGCAAATAATCTGATTTTCATTTCCAAAATGAACGAAAAAATGGTATGATGATAACGGAAAGTACCCGAGCTTTCCACAATTTGATGATTTTATATACACGGTGCAAAATTATGAGAAAAGACTTTACAAACCACATTCCTTTATGCTATTATTATTAGGCCTATTGGCAACGCGGTTCCGCTGAACATTTTCTAGATTCATGAGCCTGTCGTTTAACACAAGCGAAAGGAGCGCCATAATTATGAACATGCAGTTAGTAAACGAAGTTACAAAATCACAGTTGAAGAAAGATATTCCATTCTTCAAGCCAGGAAGTACGGTACGTGTACACGTTAAGATTAAAGAGGGTGACAAGTCTCGTATTCAGGTTTTCGAAGGTTTGGTTATTGAAAAACATGGTGGTGGAATCAGTGAAGCATTCACTGTACGTAAAATTTCAAACCAGATTGGTGTAGAAAGAACATTCCCTATGCATTCTCCAATTGTTGAGAAAATTGAAGTTGTACGTCATGGTAAAGTTAGAAGAAACAAATTATTCTACTTACGCGGACGTTCAGGTAAAGCTTCACGTATTAAAGAAATTCGTTAAACTGATAAAGTCGGGTAGTTACACTCGGCTTTTTCTTATATATTTTAGACAACGGGGAGGTAAAGCATAATGGATGATCTTGCGAGAAGTAAGCATACACAAGATTCCAAAGAAACACTTGGTAAAGTGATTTTATCAAATGTGTTATCTTTGTTGAAAATTGTTTTAGTGTGCTTTATTCTTGTCTATTTTGTTTTCAATTATGTAGTTCATCCAATGCGCGTGAATGGAGGTAGTATGCTTCCAACGTTAAAAGGTGGAGAGTTTGTTTTATCAAATGCATTTTCAGGGCACTTCGGTGGAATAGATTATGGGGATATTGTAAGTGCTTATTCTGCGGTCTTACGTCAAGATGTGATCAAGCGGGTAATTGCGTTACCTGGAGATACAGTATATGCGAAAGATGAACAAGTATATGTGAATGGATTAGCAATTGAAGAACCCTATTTGGATAATGATTTTGCGCAAAATATATTATATGCAAACGAAGTGTTTACTAAAGATTTTGATAAAGTTACCTTAGGTGAGGATGAATATTGGTTGATGGGAGATAATCGATATGTATCTATTGATTCTGTGCAACTGGGACCATTCAAACGTTCTGATATCATAGGAAAGGGTGCAGTGGTATTCTTGCCGTTTGGTAAAATGAGGGTTACGGAATGATGAAAGAAAAGAAAGCTACAGATAAAATTGATATTCTTTATAATGTTGTTTCCACGATACGTTTGTTTTTTATATGTGGAGTGATAGTTTCGTTGTTTTTTGTGTTCATTGCACGTAAAGAAACGGTACGAGGTACTTCGATGTATCCAACGTTGAAAGATGATGAGACGGTATTTATCAATGTTGCGGCATCTTATACAACAAGTATCAAACGCTTTGATGTTGTTGTGGCGAAAAATTACGATACGGATGCGTTATGGGTGAAACGTGTTATTGGTTTACCAAATGAAACAGTTGAGTATAAGAACGATGTCTTATATATCGATGGAAAAGAAGTGAAAGAACTATTTTTGGATAAGGCTTATGTCGAGTCTATGAAGGCACAAGGAGAACGAGTGAACTTTACGAATGATTTCGTATCGGAAAAGCTTGGAGAAGATGAATATCTTTTGATTGGGGATAATCGCGTGAATTCTTTGGATTCTAGAAATGAAAGTGTTGGGGCGTTTAAACGAGAACAAATCATCGCAAAGGGTGTATTGGTGATAAGTCCAATACAAGAAATGAGGTATATTGGTAATGGCGGATAGTAAGATTCAAATTCAATGGTTTCCTGGTCATATGACGAAGGCCAAAAGGGAAATGCAAGATAAGATGAAAATGGTGGATATGATTATAGAACTTCGCGATGCTAGAATACCTTGTGCATCGAAGAACCCTATGATTGATGAATTAAGTAAAGATAAACCACGCTTAATTATTCTATCAAAAAAAGATAAAGCAGAACCACAAGTGACAGCAAAGTGGATGAAAGCATTAAGTAATGAAACAACTAAGGTATTAGCGTTGGATATTCCAAAGGAAAATATTACAGGAACGGTAGTTGCAGCTTCTAGAGAATTGATGAAACCTAAAATCGATCGTATGATTCGAAGAGGGATTCGTCCTAGAGCGTTGCGTGCTATGGTGGTAGGTGTGCCGAATGTAGGGAAATCTACTTTTATAAATAAGATATCAAAGAAGAAAATTGCAGTAACGGGAGATCGACCAGGGGTTACAAAAGCTTTGCAATGGTCCAAAGTACATCAAGACTTAGAATTGTTAGATACACCAGGAGTTTTATGGCCGAAGTTTGAGGATGAGCAAGTGGGTGTTCTACTTGCGGTTACGGGAGCTATTCGCGATGAAATTTTACCGCTTGAAGAAATATCAGTATGGGCAATGGAGTTTTTGTTGAAAAATGATCCGCAAAAAATTGTGAATCGATATGAGGTAGAAATAGATAGTGATCCTTATGTAATGTTTGAAAGGATTGCGAGAAAACGAGGGTTTTTAAGAAATAAAGAAGATATTGATTTTAAACGTACGATTGAAACGTTTTTACGTGAACTGCGTGATGATCGTTTAGGGTGTATTACTTGGGAGCTACCAGATGAAAACTGAGAATCAATATGAAAAACAATGGTGGAGTGAAGGAAAAACAAAAATCATTGGGATTGATGAAGCGGGACGTGGTCCAATGGCGGGTCCATTGGTGGTGGCGGCAGTTTCTTTTCCTGTTGGATTTGAACATGAAGAAATATATGATTCTAAAAAGATAAGTGAAAAGAAGCGAAAAGTCTTATTTAAGGAAATTATAGAACTGGCTAGTGAATATCATATCTTGATTATTGAACCTAAAGTTATTGATGAAGAAAACATTTATCGTGCAACACAACATGCGATGCAGAAATTAACAGAAATGTTTGAACAAGCGGATGGCGTGTTGAGTGATGCGATGCCTTTGCCACAATGTAGTATGGATGTGATTCCTTTGGTGAAAGGGGATCAGAAAAGTGTAAGTATTGCGGCAGCAAGCATCTTAGCTAAAGTGACAAGAGATCATATCATGATGGCGTATGATGTACTGTATCCACAATACGGGTTTGCAAAACATAAAGGGTATCCTACCAAAGCACACATGGAAGCGATGCATACGTATGGAGTAATTGATCATATCTATCGACATTCTTATGCTCCAGTAGCAGAAATGGATCAGATGCAATTAGCATTGGATATATAAGTGGCAATTGCCGCTTTTTTTAGTAATATCTATAAGAAAAATAAGAAGATGAATAATAATTAAGAAAAGTATTGCAAAAAAATAAGAATAATAATATAATGTAAGTAAGAAAGGCGGTGGCAGAATGTTTGAATGGGTAAAAGGTAATGTATATACCATGATCTTGACACTATATCCAAACAATATAACGTTGAATAGTAGCGCTGCATCTATATTTCAAGATGTACGATGGGTGATGATAGGAATTGATAAGACACATAGTCAATTAGGTATCTGTCCTGTTACTAAACGTGAAATTGATCTCAATCTGGTACCACTTGCACAACTGCATAAAATATCTGTTGGTAAAGGGTATGCCAGAATCAGTAACAAAATGATTATCGAGGAATTATCTGCCATGATTGATCAGCCAATCGATGGTTTGAAAATCAACGCTGTGTTTGATGAGAAACAAAATATGCTGATTGCAGATTTGCATGAATTAAGTGCAAGTAAGGGGTGACATGAAATGTCTATGGTATTAATTTGGGTTATAGTATGTATTGCGGCAGTTTTAATTGAACTAGCAACACCGACTGCTCTAGTGAGTATTTGGTTTGCGGTAGGTGGAGCTATTGGAGCAATCGCTGCCTTGATTCATTTACCTGTTTGGACACAAATCGTATGCTTTGTGGTAGTATCACTTGTGAGTATGTTAATCGTACGCCCTGTAGCAACACGTTATCTACGTGGTAATGTAATTGCGACCAATGCAGATCGTTGTATTGGGTCCATTGCGGTAGTGACAAAAAAACTATCGAAGGAAGAATGGGGAGAAGTAAAAGTGAGTGGTTCTTTATGGCATGCTGTCCCAGTGGATGATGAAGTTATTGAAGAACAAGAAAAAGTAAAAGTAATCGCAATTGAGGGTGCTAAATTACTCGTTAAACGAGTAATCTAACATATACAGAAAGAAGGGTAAACATGAACGTTTTCTTAATTATTGGACTTGTAGTAGGTGTATTTGTTGTCATTGGTATTTTAGCGTACCTAATTCGCATTGTGCCTCAGGCAAAAGCTTACGTTATAGAGCGTCTGGGGGCATATCATTCTACATGGAATACTGGGATTCATATTTTGATTCCATTTATTGACCGTGTAAGTAACAAAGTAACATTAAAAGAAGTGGTGAAAGATTTTGCACCACAACCTGTAATTACAAAGGATAACGTAACAATGCAAATTGATACAGTTGTATATTTCCAGATTACAGATCCTAAGCTTTATACGTATGGAGTAGTTGGACCAATCACAGCGATTGAAAACTTAACAGCAACAACACTTCGTAATATCATTGGTGATTTGGAACTTGATGAAACATTAACATCTCGTGATATTATCAATACAAAAATGCGTGCAATTCTTGATGAAGCAACAGATCCATGGGGAATTAAAGTAAGTCGTGTGGAAGTTAAAAACATCATTCCTCCACGTGATATTCAAGAAGCAATGGAGAAACAGATGCGTGCAGAACGTGAACGTCGTGAATCTATTTTACGTGCAGAAGGTGAAAAGAGAAGTAATATCTTAACTGCTGAGGGTGAAAAAGAGGCAATCGTATTACGTGCAACTGCGCAAAAAGAGAAAATGATTGCGGAAGCAGAAGGGCAAGCGCAAGCGATGGAGAGAATCTATCAAGCACAAGCTCGTGGTATTGAAATGATTAAGAATGCACATCCTACAAAAGAGTATTTAAGCTTGAAGGGTCTTGAAACATATGAAAAGATAGCAGATGGAAAAGCAACGAAATTGATCGTGCCTAGTGATTTGCAAAATATGGCAAGTATGTTAACAAGTGCTAGAGAAATCTTAGTGGATGATGCACAAAAAGATTTTTTAGAAGAAACCATCGCAACTGTTACAAAAGCTAAGAAATAAGTACAAAAAAGATAGAAATTAAATATTTCTGTCTTTTTTTTAGGATTTTTAAAGTTTATCTCGTATAGGTATAGTAGGAGGTAGTTTATATGAGAGAAGCTATTTTGTATTATGCGTGGAAGTACGATGGGGATTGGAAGAAGATACAACGAGCCATGAACAACAAAGAGGCATGGGAGAATGTGCCATATAATGGTAGGTATGTGACGATTGTAGATGAAGATTATCCCAAAAGATTGTTGGATTTGGAATACGCTCCTTGGATTTTGTTTTATGAAGGTGACTTAAGCTTGTGTACTAAGAGAAGTTGTGGTATTGTTGGTAGCAGAATTGCGGAAGTAAAAAGTATGCAATACTGTACTCAGGTTACCAACATCCTAAAACAAAAGTATGTGATTGTGTCTGGATTAGCAAAGGGTATTGATGCGCTTGCACATAAATGTGCGTTGGATGCGTCTACCATTGGTGTGATAGGGTGTGGTTTACAAGTGATATATCCTAAAGAAAATGCACAACTATATCAATGTATGCGAATGCATCATTTGATCATCAGTGAGTATCCACCTAATTCCAAACCCTATGCCTATCATTTTCCTTGGAGGAATCGTCTGATTGCTGCATTGAGTGATTCTATCGTTGTAATAGAAGCTAGGAAAAGAAGTGGAACGATGTTAACTGTAAATGAAGCAATTTCTTTAGATCGAGCAATTTATTGTGTACCACATGATTTTGGTTCAATCGATGGAGTAGGATGTAATCTACTCATCTCACAGGGTGCTAATATCCTAGTAGATGAGGAAGATATTTACATGATTTAACATAAAATGTTTGACAAATTAAAAAAATGTGCAAATAATAGGATACGTGATTTATTCGAAATAGGAGGTAATGAATGAAAAATTTAGTAATTGTGGAGTCACCTTCCAAATCTAAAACAATAGAGAAATACTTAGGAAACGATTATCATGTGGTTTCTTCTAAGGGACATATAAGAGATTTAGCGACAACAGGCAAGGGTGGGCTTGGAATTGATGTGGATCATGATTTTGAACCTACATATAAGGTAAGTACAGATAAACGAGCAGTTGTAAAAGAATTAAAAGCACTTGCGAAAAAGAGTGACCATGTTTTTTTAGCAAGTGACCCTGACCGTGAAGGGGAAGCAATCGCATGGCATTTAGCGCAAATTCTTGAATTGGATGTAGCGGATGAAAATCGTATTATCTTTAATGAAATTACGAAAGGTGCAGTTACGAAAGCTTTTGATGCACCTAGAACAATTGATATGCCAATGGTGAAATCCCAAGAAGCGAGACGTATGATTGATCGTATCATTGGGTTTAAATTATCAAAATTATTACAAAGTAAGATTAAATCAAAATCTGCAGGTCGTGTGCAATCTGTTGCATTACGTTTGATTGTGGAAAGAGAAAATGAAATTCGTGCGTTTAAGAGTGAAGAGTATTGGACGCTTGCGGCACTTGTGGATAAAGATGGAAAAACATTCAGTGCCTCTTTAAATAAAGTGGATGGAAAGAAAGCAGAACTTAAAACACAGGAAGATGTCGATACCATCATCGAACGTTGTGATGAGTTTGTTGTTCGTTCTATTGAAAAGAAAGTACGTAAAAAAGAAGCAAAGATGCCTTTTATTACTTCTACACTACAACAGGAAGCAAGTACTAAGTTAGGGTTTGGTGCAAAGAAAACAATGCAAGTTGCTCAGAAACTATATGAAGGGATTGCACTACATGGTGGATCACCAGAAGGTTTGATTTCCTATATGCGTACCGATTCTACTCGTTTGAGTGATCAATTCGTCATGGATTGTGGGAATTACATTGAATCTGCATATGGAAAAGAGTATCGTGGACGCGTGCGTCAAAAGAACTCAGAAAATGCACAAGATGCGCATGAGGCAATTCGTCCTACCAATGTACAAAACACACCAGAAGCAATCAAAGAATACTTAACAAATGACCAATATAAATTATATAAGCTAATTTATGCTAGAACATTAGCTTCTTTAATGGCGCCTAGCAAGTCTGATGTTGTGAATGCCATAATTGTGAGTGGTGGATGTGAATTCAGCGCCAATGGTTCTATTTTAACGTTTGATGGGTATTTGAAAATATACGGCGACTATGAAAGTGTAAAAGATGAAATGTTGCCAATTCTAGAAGAACAAGAAACTTTGAAAGATGTTGAACTAGAAGGGAAGCAGCACTTTACGGAACCACCATTGCGTTATAGTGAAGCACGTTTGATCAAAGATTTGGAAGAAAAGGGAATTGGGCGTCCTTCTACGTATGCAATTATTATTGATACGTTACAAGCAAGAGGGTATGTATCTTTAGAACGTAGTTCTGAAGGAAGTAAGACCAAGGTATTTATTCCAAGTGAACAAGGCGAATTAACGGATACAAAATTACAAGAATTCTTCTCTAATATTATCAACGTTAGCTATACAGCGAATATGGAACATCATTTGGATGAAATTGCATCAGGTAATCGTGATAACATTGAAGAAGTACGTACGTTCTATGCGCAATTTGAACCATTGTTGGAACATGCGTATGAAAATATGGAAAAGAAAGAACTAGAGAAAACTGGAGATATGTGCCCAGAATGTGGCAAAGAACTTGTCTACCGAGTGGGACGCTATGGAAAATTTATCTCTTGTATTAACTTTCCTGAATGTCGTTATACAAAGAGTGAGGATGAAGAACCATCTGTGAGTGATGAAATTTGTCCTAACTGTGGAAATAAGATGGTTATGAAAAAAGGACGTTATGGTTCCTTTATGGCATGTAGTAATTATCCTACATGTAAAACTATCAAAAGTAATAAACCAAAAGAAGAACCTGTTCCTACTGGTGAAATGTGTCCAGAATGTGGGCATGAACTTGTACAAAGAAAATCTCGTTTTGGGACAGTCTTTACTGGCTGTAGCAATTATCCAAAATGCCGTTATATAAAGAAAGATCCAAAAAAGGCAAAAGAGAAAGATGAAACAAAACCAAAGAAAGCAACTAAAAAAACTGCGAAAAAAGTAGTGAAGAAAACAGTGAAGAAGAGCAAGAAAGAGGATGAATCATGAGTCAAGTGACAATTGTAGGAGCTGGATTAGCAGGATGTGAAGCATGTTGGCAATTGGTGAAACGTGGCATTTCTGTGAAATTAGTGGAAATGCGACCAGTGGTTTCTTCACCTGCACATACAAGCGATTTATTTGGAGAACTTGTATGTTCCAATTCTTTACGTAGCGATTCCTTATTGAATGCCGTGGGTATCTTGAAAGAGGAAATGCGTCATTTAGATTCTTTGATTATGCACTGTGCAGATGAAACACGTGTTCCTGCGGGTAGTGCGCTTGCTGTGGATCGAGAAAATTTCTCAAAAATGATTACGGATACAATAAAGAACCATCCCCTTGTGGAAGTTGTTTATGAAGAAGTAGATTATATTCCTGAAGGACCATGTATCATTGCGAGTGGACCTTTAACAAGTGATGCGTTATCGAAAGCGATTCGTGAGTATACACATGAGGATTATTTTCATTTCTTTGATGCTGCTGCGCCAATTGTTGAAAAAGAAAGCATTGATTTTTCGAAGGCTTATATAAAATCTCGTTATGATAAAGGAGATGCGGCATATATTAACTGTCCGATGAACAAAGAAGAGTTTGATGCTTTTTATGATGCGCTAATCCATGCGGAAACTGCAGATTTACACGATTTTGAAGAAACTTACTTTGAAGGGTGTATGCCATTTGAAGAAATGGCACGACGTGGAGAGAAGACCTTGTTGTTTGGTCCTATGAAACCTGTTGGATTGGAAAAAGAAGATGGCACTATGCCATATGCAGTTGTACAGTTGCGTCAAGATAACGCGGTTGCGACCCTTTACAATATAGTAGGGTTTCAAACGCATTTGAAATGGGGAGAACAAAAACGTATTCTTTCTATGATTCCAGGACTTGAACAGGTATCCATTGTTCGCTATGGTGTGATGCATCGTAATTCTTATTTACGTGCACCAAAAGTATTACGTCCAACCTACCAACATAGTACACGTGATGATTTGTTCTTTGCAGGACAACTTTGTGGAGTAGAGGGATATGTGGAAAGTGCTGCCTCTGGTTTACTTGCAGGTTTGAATATGGCAAACTACCTACAGGGTAAAGAATGTGTGGTATTACCGAATACTTGTGTAATGGGTTCTCAAGCACATTATATTACACATGCAAGTGCAAAATACTTTCAACCGATGAACGCAAACTTTGGGATTATGAAGCTTGCGGTAAATGTGAAAAAGAAAGATCGAAAAGAAGCGTATGCAAAACAAGCCTTAGAAGTGATTGATGAATACGCAGCTCAATTCAGTTAACTATGGAAGAACTATTAACTCGTTTTTTGAATTATATATCACAAATTAACAGTGGTAGCGCACATACAAAAGATGCGTACCAACGTGATATACAAGAGTTCATAGATTTTATAAAGGAAGAGGGGATTGATGATTTTGATTCTGTTGATCGTACAGTTGTGATGAATTTCATAAGTGAACTTCGTTCGCGTACGGGTATGGCGAAAGAATTAAAAAATTCTACAATCGCTCGAAAGTTATCTTCTCTTCGTTCGTTTTATCGATATCTTAATGAATATGTGGGTGTTAGAAATAATCCGTTCTTATATTTTAAAACACCAAAACAATCAAAACGTATTCCAGAATTTTTATTCTATGATGAAATGGATTTGTTTCTAAGTTCCTTTTCCTTGGATGAAATGGAAGGGTTGCGCAATCGTGCTTTGTTTGAACTTATGTATGCCTGTGGCTTGCGTGTGAGTGAAGTTGTGAATTTACAACTTAAAGATATTGATTTTCATGATCAAATTCTTCGTGTTGTGGGGAAAGGGGATAAACAAAGACTTGTACCTTTTTATCACACAGCAGGGAATTTGGTATTACAGTACATTGACCATGTGCGTAGTGCTTGGGTGAAACAAGAATCCCATAGCTATGTGTTTGTGAACACTAGAGGAACACAACTCACCACAAGAGGAGTACAATACCTTATGGATAAAGCAGCACAAGAATGTAATTTGCATGTGCATATTCATCCACATATGTTTCGTCATAGTTTTGCGACACATCTGTTAGATAATGGAGCAGATTTACGAGTAGTACAAGAACTTCTTGGACACTCCTCCTTATCAACTACACAAATTTATGTACACGTTACACAAGAACGTTTGAAACAAGCGTATACAACTGCACACCCAAGAGCTCATGAATAAAGCTTAAGGGTGTGTTTTATATTTGGTTTTTTAAGAAAAGCGGTTGTAATTGTATAGTTTTGTGTTATAATATTTTACGGTGCGCGATTCAATGCGCGCATACTACACACATCATGGATTCATCAGCCCGTGCTTTAGATGCGTTGAAAGCGTCGATGATAAGTTGCTGTTGTTAGAAATGATGGAGGCGTAACGGAAAGTGAGGACTTTAAAATGTCAGTAGTTACAATGAGAAAATTATTGGAATCTGGTGTGCACTTTGGACATCAAACACGTAGATGGAATCCTAAAATGAAACCAAATATCTACGCTTCAAGAAATGGTGTATATATCATCAATCTTGAAAAATCTATGGAACAAATCGATACTGCTTATGCTGCAATGAAAGATATCGCAGAAAAAGGTGGTAAAGTATTGTTCGTTGGTACGAAAAAACAAGCGCAAGCTGTTGTAGTGGAAGAAGCACTACGTTCAGGTTCATTCTTCGTTAACCAGAGATGGTTAGGCGGATTGTTAACAAACTATCGTACAATTCAAAAACGTGTAAAACGTTTGGTTGAAATTGAAGAAATGGAAGCAAACGGAACTTTAGATTTATACCCTAAGAAAGAAATTGCACAAGTTAAGAAACAAAAAGCTCGTCTTGAAAACTTCCTTGGTGGTATCAAAGAAATGAAGAAATTGCCTAATGCAATCTTCGTAATCGATCCAAAAGAAGAACACAATGCAGTTGCAGAAGCTAAGAAATTAGGTATTCCTGTATTTGCAATGGTAGATACTAACTGTGATCCAGAAACTGTAGATTTCCCAATCGCATCTAACGATGATGCTATTCGTTCAGTAAAATTGATCACAACATTGATGGCAGATGCTATCGTTGAAGCAAAAGGTGGATTATTAAGCGTTGCTCACAATATCGATGAAAATGAAACAGATGTTACAATGGCAGATGTTATCGTTAACGTTGAAGAACAAATCGCTGAAAACGAAAGACGTCGTCGTCAGAGAAATGAAGAACGTCGTAACCGTCGTCCTATGGGAAACCGTCCAGTTCGTGGAAACGGTCCTAGAGCTCCTTACCAAAAACGTGAAAACGTTAGACCTGCTGCTGAAGTAAAAACAAATGAAGAAACTGCTGCACCTGTAGCAACTCCTGCAGTAGAATCAGCAGAATAAGAAATAGGAGGATATATACATGATTACAGCACAACAAGTAAAAGAACTGCGCGAAACAACTGGCGCAGGTATGATGGATTGTAAAAAAGCATTGACTGAATGTGATGGAGATATGCAAAAGTCAATCGACTGGCTTCGTGAAAAAGGTATTGCGAAAGCTGCAAAAAAAAGCGATAGAATTGCTGCAGAAGGATTGTCTCGCGTGGCTACTGATGGAAACGTCGGTGTTGTATTTGAAGTAAACTCAGAAACTGACTTCGTTGCTAAAAACGAACAGTTCTTAGGTTTATTAGATACTGTACAGAATGTTTTATTAACTCAGAAACCTGCAGATTTAGATGCTGCATTAGCTTGTACAGTAGATGGAACAAGCGTTGCGGATATCGTAACAACTGCAACTGCTACAATCGGAGAAAAAATTTCTCTTCGTCGTATCGCAGTTGTTGAAAAAGCAGATGATGAATTCTTCGGTTCTTATATTCACATGGGTGGAAAAATTTCTGCACTTGTAGTATTAAAAGGAAAAGAAGATGCAAAAGTTGCAAAAGACTTAGCAATGCAAGTTGCTAGTATGAACCCTCAATTTGTGAACCGTGATGAAATGCCAAAAGAAGTTGTTGAGCATGAAAGAGCAGTTCAAGTAGAAATCGTTAAGAACGATGAAAAACTTGCGAACAAACCAGAAAAAGTATTAGCTGGTATCATTGAAGGAAAAGTTTCTAAAAACTTAAAAGACTTATGTCTTGTTGAACAGGAATTCTTCTTGAATCCTGATCAAAAAGTTGCTCAGTACTTAAAAGAAAGCAGTGCTGATGTAGTTTCTTTCGTTCGTTATGCAGTAGGTGAAGGTATCGAAAAACGTGAAGATAACTTTGCTGAAGAAGTAATGAGTCAAGCATTTGGTAACTAGGACACTTATGTGTCCTTTTTTCTAGCATTATATGACAAAATAATTGCATTAACTCTTCCTTTTTTATAGGTTTTTCTTTATAATATAGAGGATAGGGCTGTAGCATATACAGTAAATAAAAAAAGGTGGTCGTGACTATGTATAAGCGTGTATTATTAAAGTTAAGTGGTGAAGCATTATCTTCACCAGGGAATTCATTTGATCCAAAAATTCTAGCTTCTTTAGCAAAAGAATTGAAAGAGGTTCATGAATTAGGAGTAGATTTGGCAATTGTTGTTGGTGGAGGAAACTTCATTCGTGGGAAAATGGCTGAAACGATGGGTATTGAACGTGTGCAAGCTGACTATATGGGAATGCTAGCAACAGTTATCAATGCATTGGCTGTACAAAGTGCGTTGGAACAAGAAGGTGTTCCTACTCGTGTACAAACAGCGATAGAAATGCAGAAAGTTGCGGAACCATTCATTGTTCGTAGAGCAAATCGTCATTTAGAAAAGAAACGTGTTGTAATCTTTGGGGCAGGAACAGGAAACCCTTATTTCTCAACCGATACAACGGCTGCACTTCGTGCAAGTGAAATCAATGCGGATGTAATCTTGATGGCTAAAAATGGAGTAGATGGTGTGTATAATGCAGATCCAAAAACTCATCCAGAAGCTACGAAATATGATACACTCACATATATGGATTTGATTCAAGAAGGTCTTGCGGTAATGGATACAACTGCTACAAGTATGTGTATGGATAATGATATTGATTTAGTTGTATTCAATATGAATGAACATGGTAATATTTTGAAGGCAGTTAGTGGAGATATTACGGGAACAGTAATATCAAAGGGAGGTAAATAATTCATGGAAGTAATGGAAACCGTACAACATAAGATGGACAAGGCAATTGAAGTTCTTGAAACAGATTTAAAAACCATTCGTACAGGAATGGCAAATGCTGCTATTCTTGAACATATTGCATTTGAATATTATGGAAGTCCAACACCAATCAATCAAATGGCTGCAATCAAAGTTGTAGAAGGGCGCCAATTGATGGTGACTCCATATGATAAAGGAACTTTAAAAGATATTGAACGTGCAATCGCAATGTCTGATATTGGTTTAGTGCCACAAAGTGATGGAGAATGCATTCGTTTGAATGTGCCTACTCTTACAGAGGATCGTCGTAAAGAACTTGCGAAAGAGGCTCATAAAATGGGTGAAGAAGCAAAAATTGCGATTCGTAATGTAAGACGTGATGGAAATGAAGCAGTGAAGAAAGATAAAGAATTAACAGAAGATGATCGTAAAGATATGCAAGATCAAATTCAAAAAATTACCGATAAATATGGTAAGAAAATTGATGATGCTGTCGCTTCTAAATCTGCTGAGATTCTAAAAGTTTAAGACAATGAGGAAGAGGTGTATAAAATACCTCTTTTTTTATACGCATGTTATTTAACATAAGTTAAATTATGGTATAATAGTAATGTTATTATATAAAATATAGCTTATTAGGAGGCGTTCATATATGGAAGATAGAGTCATACCTCGCCATATTGCAATCATCATGGATGGCAATGGTCGTTGGGCAAAGAAACGAGGATTGCCTAGAACAGCAGGACATAAACAAGGTGCAGAGAATATTCGACGCATTGCAATTGCAGCTAATAATTTAGGAGTTGAAGCATTAACATGCTATGCTTTTTCCACAGAGAATTGGAAACGTCCTGAGGATGAAGTAAGCTATCTTTTGAAACTCCCGAAACTATTTTTTAATAGATATCTAGCGGAACTTATTAAGAATAATATCAAGGTTACATTTTTAGGAGAAATTGAACGTTTTCCAGATGAAGTAAGAAATGTAATTGAATCTGCTGTTGAGAAAACAAAAATGAATACAGGACTTATCTTGTGTTTAGCGGTAAATTATGGTTCTCAACGTGAGATTACAATAGCAGCCCGTACGTATGCACAAGAGGTTCTTGATGGCAAACGTGAAAATGATTTGGACGAGAAAGAATTTGATCAATATTTGATGACTTCTCATATGCCAACTTTGGATTTGATGATTCGTACAAGTGGGGAAGAACGTATTAGTAATTTCTTGTTATGGCAATTAGCGTATGCAGAACTTATATTTACTCCTGTTGCTTGGCCAGATTTTACAGAAGCTGAATTACAATCATCCATTGATGAGTTTAACAAACGAAACAGACGTTTTGGAGGGTTGTAACATGAAGACTAGGATTATTACGGCACTTTTAATAATTGCCTGTGTAGTGCCTCCTTTGGTGTATGGGGGATGGCTCATTAAAGTCTTATTGGCATTCATTGTGATTGCCGGTGGGATTGAATTGTTAGGATTAAGCGAGAACAAAGGAAAGTGGCCAATCTATGCAAAGCCACTAGCAATTCTATTTGTCTTTCTAATGCTATACTTTCAAGGAAAGCTTTTATTTCCTATTTTGGGATTTGCTTGTTTAATCTTTCTTTCAATTCCTGTGTTTACACAGAAATTTCATGCGAAAGATGGGTTTCTATGCATTGCCTATATTGTGTTTTTTTATGCAATAGCAAGTGCATTTATCCATATCTTTACAACAAATAAATTGTTGGTATGGTATATTATCATTGCTACTTATGGATGTGATACAGGAGCTTATTTTTGTGGGAGATTCCTTGGAAAACATAAGCTTAATGAACGCATTTCTCCTAAGAAAACATGGGAAGGTGCAATTGGAGGATGGTTTATTGGAACGATTGCTTCCTTTGCTTTTGCGTACTTCTTAATTCCTGATTTAAGTGTTATGAGTATTCTTTTAGGAAGTTGTTTGATGTGTGTGACTGGACAAATCGGAGATTTGGCATTTAGCTCTATCAAACGTAGTTTCAATATAAAGGATTTTTCTGATTTGTTACCAGGACATGGTGGTGTATTGGATCGTGTAGATTCTTTAGTCTTTAATTTTATATGTTTTAATATGATATTGGTGGTGTTATCTCTATGAAACGTTTAGTATTATTAGGAGCAAGTGGCTCTATTGGAACACAAACTATAAATGTAGTTGAGCATCATTGTGATGAATTTAAAATTATTGCGTTCAGTATTGGACATAATATAGATATGCTTCATGAATTGATCAAAAGAATGCCTCATGTAAAGCACATTTGTGTGGCTGATAAAGAAGATATGGAACAGTTACAAAATCGATACCAAGATATTGAATTTTATTTTGGAGAAGAAGGGTTAAAAGAACTTGCTTCTTTGAAGGACTATGATATTTTTGTGAATGCGATTGTAGGGTTTCGTGGTCTAGTTCCAACTTTAACGGCAATTGAACATGATAAATGCGTGGCTTTAGCAAATAAGGAAAGCTTAGTAGCAGGTGGAGTGTTGGTAAAAGAAGCGCTAAAAAAACACCAAGTTTCACTTTATCCAATTGATTCGGAGCATTCCGCAATATTTCAATGTTTACAAGGAAATGCGCATCATGAGATTGATAAATTGATAGTAACTGCAAGTGGTGGTTCCTTTCGAGATATGAAACGTAGTGATTTGAAGAATGTCTCTGTTAAGGCAGCTTTGGCACATCCAAACTGGAATATGGGAGGCCGTATTACCATTGACAGTGCTACGATGATGAATAAAGGATTTGAAGTAATGGAAGCACATTATTTGTTTGACATTGATTACGATGATATTGATGTGTTAATACATCGCGAAAGTGTCATTCATTCTATGGTACAATATCGTGATCATGCGATTATTGCACAACTAGGAACAGCAGATATGAGATTGCCGATTCAATATGCGCTTTCTTATCCACAACGTCTAACGATGTATGATGCTACACCGTTCAATTTTAGTGATTATGCAACGTTGCATTTTGAAAAACCTGATTTTGAGTTCTATCCTTTGTTGAAATTAGCATATCATGTAGGTAGAAAAGGTGGTAATCTGGGTGCTGTAATGAATGGTGCTGATGAAATGGCGGTTTCTTTGTTCCTACAAGAAAAAATTGCATTTTTAGATATTGAAAAATATGTAATAGAAGCGGTAGAACAAGCAACTTTTATAGAAAATCCTACTTTGGATGATTTGATTGAAAGTGATCGCAATGCGAGGGAATATGTAAAAGAAGCATCAAAAGGAGGTTTTAAATAAGTATGGGTAATGTGATAAGTATTATAGTATTTGTATTGATTATGAGCGCCATTATTATTGTTCATGAATTAGGACATTTAATTGCCGCAAAACGTTTTGGAGTATACTGTAAAGAGTTCTCAATTGGTATGGGACCTGTGTTGTGGCAACGACAAATAGGAGAGACTGCTTGGTCGCTACGTGCATTGCCAATTGGTGGCTTTGTTGCGATGGCAGGTGAAGATAGTACGGAATATGATGAAGAATTAAATATTCCTTATGAACGTACCCTTAATGGTATCAAGCGTTGGAAACAAATTGTTGTAATGGCTGCTGGCGCATTTATGAATGTGGTACTTGCATGGGTGATATTTGTTGGGATCACTGCTTATCAAGGACAAGTATCTGTTCCTGGACAACCAGTAGTAGCTGGTGTTAGTGAAGGGAAACCTGCTGAAAAAGCAGGATTCAAAGAAGGCGATCGAATCATTAAAATCCAACAAGGAGATGAAATAGAAACACCTGAGAGTTGGAGTGATGTCACAAAATTCTTGGTGTATTATCAAGGTGAAATGACCTTCACAGTTGAACGTAATGAAAAACAAGTGGAACTTAAGCTTACTCCATATCTAGATAAAGAAACCAATCAATATATGATGGGTGTACTACAAGATCCTAATAGTTATACTGTAAAAGATATTACATTATTCGAGTCTATACCTTATGGTACGGAAAAAATGGTATCAAGTGTTTCTATGATTTTTGAGGCATTGGGTAAATTGATACAAGGTATCGGCTTAAATAACTTAAGTGGACCTGTTGGAATCTTTAAGGTAACTGCAGATGTTGCGAAAGAAGGATTCTTATCTATTGTGGCTTTAACAGGTTTATTATCTGTGAATGTCGGAATATTTAATTTATTGCCAATTCCAATTTTGGATGGAGGACGTATCTTCATTCTTCTCATTGAAGCAGTGATTGGAAGAAAACTAAATGAAAAAGTTCAAAATGCTGTTATGATGGCAGGATTGGTTTTGTTAGTAGGCATCATGTTGTTTGCGACATGGAATGATATTACTAGATTATTTTAAAAAAACAAGCACGAATATTACCGTGCTTGTTTTTGTTTGAGTGGGTATAAAAAAAGCAGAACAACGTCCTGTTTCTTTATTGCTTATTAAGCAGCTAACGCGTTAACAGCTTTCGCTAAACGTGATTTCTGTCTTGTAGCGTAGTTTCTGTGGTGAATACCCTTAGCAACTGCTTTATCTAATTTAGAATTTGCGTTGTTTAAGGCAGTGGCAGCAGCAGCGGCATCTTTTGCTTCAACAGCAGTAAGTACAGCTTTGATAGCAGTTTTTAATGAAGACTTCTGAGCACTTACAACCAAATTTCTTTTGTTATTAGTTTTTACACGTTTCTTCTGTGATTGGATCTGTGGCATATCGCACCTCCTAATTTTCAATTGCCTTTAAATTATAGCAAAAACATTTTAAAAAAGCAATAATAACTATAAAAAAATCCATACTATGGAAGAGGTGTTAAAGAATGATGAATAAATATCAGATTCGTTCCGATTTTGCGGATGAATTTATCACGCAAGATGTACGTTCACAGACATTTGAACATATCGAAAAGCAAAATGATTTTGTGAAAAGTAATTATATTAAAGTCCTACAAGAAGAAAACGAGCTTCATAAGAGCAAAGGTGACTATGTATCCATTGAATGTAAAAATTTGAATGATCATAGCGCAAGGTTACATATGATTGAAGCGATTGATGAAAGTCTTCATGAATTGGTAGATCATATGAACATCAATCTTCAAAAAATATTGATTGTTGGACTAGGAAATCGTTTTATTACTTCTGATGCACTAGGACCAGGAGTTGCAAATGAAATACTAGTTACAGCACATCTGTATGAAAATGAAGATCATGAAACATTAAAAGGAACACGTAATGTTGCGGTGTTACAGCCTGGAGTTATGGGACAAACAGGATTGGAATCTAGTCGCATAATAGAAAGTGTTGCGTCGCAGTTTCAACCAGATTTAATTATTGCGGTCGATGCATTGGCTACGCGAAATATTGGAAGAATCAATCGTGTTGTTCAAATTAACAATACTGGAATTCAACCAGGAAGTGGTGTGGGAAATCATCGTCGTTCACTAGATGAAAAAACGTTGCATGTTCCTGTGATTGCCATTGGAGTTGCCACTGTCACAAGTGTTGGGGCAATTATCAAAGAAGCATTACAAGAAAGTGACATACAAGAAGAAGGGGTATTGGATTTGTTGTATGATGCAAAGCATTTAGATCTTGTAGTAACACCAAAAACAATGGATGATGAATTAAAACACTTGATTTATATTGTTTCAGAAAGCCTGAATTATTTCCTTCATCCAGATTACGAAAACCTCTAATGTCGATTTTTGTAATGTAGTCATAAGAATGAATTAGCCTTCCTTTTCATACGATGGAAAAGGGAGGTGTTTTTTTGAAATCATCAGTAAAAATTATAATAAAAGTATGTGTAATTTTTTTGTTCCTTTGTTTAACACCTTTTATGAATGGTTTAAAAAGCACCTTTGTAAGCTCGAAGGATTGGTTGAACTCACTTGTTTATCATCAAAAAACCATGGATCAAAGTATTTCTTTGAAAGATCATTTAAATGTGTTATCTTATAATTCTAATTTGACTATCCCAAAAGAAGATATCGAGGTAGAAACAACGCAAGATAATCCACCCGTTGTCCCTACACCACCAACGCACACACCGGAGAAGGATAACAATAGCGATACGACGACGAACCAAAAGAAAATATATATTTATAACACGCATCAAGAAGAAGGGTATGAAGGTGGTAAAACAGTACTAGATGCAGGCGCCATTCTAGCAAAGCATCTTGAAGATAAAGGTTTTAAAGTGATTTTAGAAACGAATGATTTTGTGAAATATAGAGATTCTTTAGGATTGGATTATAATAAGTCCTATGTTGTTTCTTATAAATATTTGAATGATGCATTGGTGAATTATGGCGGATTTGATTTATGCATCGATTTGCATCGTGATAGCATTCCACGATCCGCTAGTTATATCGAAGCGAACGGAAAACAATATGCGACTGCTATGATGGTGGTGGGAGGACTTGGCAAAAATGCGGAACATGTTTCCAAAACTTCAACGACATTAACTGACATTATGAACACGAAGTTGAATGGTATAATGAGGTCAGTGATGACAAGAGAGGCGTTTTATAATCAAGAAGTCCATGAAAATGTTGTGCTTATGGAAGTTGGTGGGGATGTAAATACGTTTGAAGAAGTGAGCAATACCCTTGGATATATTGCGGATGGAATCCATGATCTTTTAAACTAGGAGGGATACTTATGAAAAGATTTTTAGCGGATGCATTATTAATTTGTTTGCTTGTTTCAATTGGTTCGTATATGCTTCATAAGGATGATTCGCCTACACAAGATGACCTAAAGAAACAAGTGGATCAATTTGAAGATGATATTGCCTTACAAAAGGAAATCAACACCCAAAGAAATAGTGGGACATTAAATGATATCGAAGATAATGCTGCAGGGAAATTGGCAAAGAAAAGCAGTGAGTTTGTGGTAGATGCGATTAAAGGAACTGTGGTGACCTTTTCTGAAGTCTTTGATGGAATTATAAATTAGCGCACCTTTCTGACAAAAACATGTTATAATTTTTGCTGAGGTGAGTGAAATGTCAATCAAAATATTATTTATGGGTACTCCTGAGATTGCAGTTTCTATGTTTGAGCAATTGATGAAGGATGAATATGAAGTAATTGGAGTGGTTACACAACCAGATAAACGTGTTGGTCGTAAACAAGAATATCAAATGTCTCCAGTAAAACAAGTTGCCCTTGAACATAACATACCAGTGTATCAACCAATAAAAATTAGAGATGATTATCAAATGCTTATGAAGTTGGATGTAGATTTAATTGTGACGTGTGCGTATGGACAATTTATTCCAGATGTACTTTTACAAATGCCTACCTTTGGAAGTGTCAATGTACATGCATCCTTATTACCTAAGTTAAGAGGAGGCGCTCCTATTCATAAAGCAATTATCAATGGCGATATGGAAAGTGGAGTATCCATTATGCGCATGGTAGCGAAAATGGATGCTGGTGCCGTAATGTCTCAATGTCGTGTGAAAATCGAACAAGAGGATACAATGGGCTCTCTATATGAGAAACTAGCAGTTGCTGGAGCTGCTTTATTGTCTGAAAGTATCCCTTTGATTATAGATGGAAGTGCAGTGTTTGTGGAACAAGATGAAGAGCAGGCAAGTTTTGCATATACCATTCAAAAAGAAGAGGAATGGATCGATTTCCATAGGGATGTACAAGATGTATACAATCATATCCGTGGTTTAATACCAACGCCATGTGGATATGCGCTTATGGATGGAAAAAAAGTCAAATTTCATAAAGTACGAATGATAAAAGATGATAATATGCAAAAGGCAGGGGAAGTATTAGGGTATCAAGAGAATGGCTTTGCAATTGGAGCAAAGCAAGGAATTATTATAGTAGATGAAATACAGATGGAAGGGAAAGCGAAAAGTGATGCCAAATCGTTCTTTAATGGAGCGGGGAAAGCAATGGTAGGGAAATGTTTTAAGTAAAGGATCTTGTGAAAGATCTTTTTTTTAAGAATTTTACATTTATGTGAAATTGTGTGCTATATTGTTTTCGTCATGATACATGATGAATAGAAAGAAAGAGGATTATGTATGAAAAAATATGTAGCTGAATTTATTGGTACTTCTGTTTTGGTCACATTTGGTTGTGGTAGTGCAGTGGCTGCCAATACTCTAGTTTCAAAAATTGGTACGGAGGTGCCTTTGGCATTATCAACGTTATTGATTGCATTTGCATTTGGTTTATCCATTGTCGCAATGGCGTATTCTATTGGGAATATTTCTGGATGTCATATCAACCCTGCAGTATCTTTGGCAATGTTTATTTCTAAAAAACTAGATGCCAAAGATTTCGTTGGTTATGTTGTTGCGCAAGTACTTGGTGGTATTGCTGGTGCTGGCTTGTTATGTTTCTTCTTTGGTTCAAATGCTTCATTAGGAACCAATGGATTTGGAGCTGCTAGTGCATTAAATACGGAAATGATGGTAGCCTTCGTAGTAGAAATTGTATTAACATTTACTTTTATTCTAGCAATTCTTGGAGTTACTAGTAAAAGCGAAAATGCTTCTACAACGGGATTAGTTATTGGGTTAACATTAACCTTGATTCATATTTTAGGTATTCCATTCACTGGAACATCTGTAAACCCTGCAAGAAGCTTAGGGCCTGCTTTATTAGCTGGTGGAGAAGCATTAGCTCAGGTTTGGGTGTTTATTTTAGCACCATTAGTTGGAGCTGCTATTGCGGCAATCGTTTGGAAGTTCTTAAATTCTGAAGAAAAAGCATAAGAAATGCAAAAAGGAACGCACCCTAATGGGACGTTCCTTTTTTTTGAAAAGAAAGCTCTCTCAATCTTTTCAAATAAACTTTAGCACTGGATAATTAATAAGTCAAGAAACAAATTTCATTTGCCTATTGTTGGGGAGATTTTCTTCTGTTATAATGTTATGGTTATGAGGAGTGTGAAGAATATGGATCAAAAATATATACGAAATTTTTCTATCATAGCCCATATTGATCATGGGAAATCTACTTTAGCTGATCGTATTCTTGAAATCACGGATACAGTTGAACAAAGGGATATGAAAGAACAACTGTTAGATAGTATGGATTTGGAACGTGAAAGAGGAATTACTATCAAACTGAATGCAGTTCAGTTGAAATATACAGCCTTAGATGGACAACATTATATTTTCCATTTAATCGATACACCAGGCCATGTCGATTTCACGTATGAAGTGTCTCGTTCACTTGCGGCTTGTGAAGGGGCTGTTTTGGTTGTGGATGCGGCGCAAGGGATTGAAGCGCAAACATTGGCGAATGTATATTTGGCGTTGGATAATGATTTGGAGATCTTGCCAGTTATCAATAAGATTGATCTTCCAAGTGCACAACCTGAAGTGGTGCGTAAAGAAATTGAAGATGTAATTGGCTTAGATGCGGAAGGGTGTCCTTTGATATCCGCAAAGAACGGATTAAATGTACGCGATGTATTGGAAGCAGTTGTAAAACAAATTCCAGCACCTAGTGGAAATCCAGATGCGCCATTACAAGCGCTTGTGTTTGATTCATTGTACGATGCGTATCGTGGTGTTGTAGCATATGTTCGTGTAAAAGAGGGAACCATTAGAGTTGGAGATAAGATTCACTTCATGGCAAGTGAAGCGGAATATGAAGTATTAGAACTAGGGATACGTAATCCTAAAGAAGTAAAGAAGGATGTACTGGAGTGTGGAGAAGTAGGATGGGTATGTGCTTCTATCAAATCCATTAAAGATGTACGTGTGGGAGATACGATTACAAGTGCTTCAAATCCTGCAGATGCGCCATTGATTGGATATCGTGAAATGAATCCAATGGTATATTGTGGGTTGTATCCAATTGATTCTAATAAATATAATGATTTACGTGATGCTTTAGAGAAACTACAACTTAATGATGCATCATTACAGTTTGAAGCCGAGACATCGCAAGCTCTTGGGTTTGGATTTCGTTGTGGATTTTTAGGGTTGTTACATATGGATGTAGTACAAGAAAGAATTGAGCGTGAATATCGCATTGATTTGATTGCGACAGCTCCTTCTGTTGTCTATCACGTGCATATGAGTGATGGGGAAATGAAACATATTGAAAACCCTAGCTTAATGCCGGATGTACAAAAAGTAGAACGTATTGAAGAACCATTTGTGAAAGCGAATATTATGACACCAAATGAATATGTTGGTGCGATTATGGAATTGTGTCAAAGAAAACGTGGGAATTATAAAGATATGGTGTATATCGATGATAATCGAATGAATGTTATTTATGAACTTCCTTTAGGAGAAATTGTATTTGATTTCTTTGATCGATTAAAATCATGTACCAAAGGGTATGCTTCTTTGGATTATGAATTGATTGGTTATCAAGTAAATAAACTTGCTAAGATGGATATCTTATTAAACGGAGAAGTGGTCGATGCTCTTTCTTCTATTGTTCACCGTGATTTTGCATATCCAAGAGGACGTGCAATTTGTGAGAAGTTAAAGAAATTGATTCCAAGACAACAATTTGAAATTCCTATTCAAGCCGCAATTAATGGGAAAATTGTCGCAAGATCAGATATCAAATCCCTTCGTAAAAATGTATTAGCGAAGTGTTATGGTGGAGATATCTCACGTAAGAAAAAACTTCTTGAGAAACAAAAAGAAGGAAAGAAGCGTATGAAATCTGTAGGAAGTGTAGAAGTGCCACAGGAAGCATTTATGGCAGTATTATCTATGGATGAAGATGATAAATAAGAGAAGAATCTTTTGAAGATTCTTTTTTTTATATAGGATGTGTATCTTCTTGTAGTATTAGGTCTTGTTTTGTCTAAAATACAAGGATTGTTAAGTTCTTATGCTATACTAAAAAACGGTGATAAAATGGAAGTAATAGAACGTTATTGTGAAGAATGCTATGCGCAGAAACAAGATATCATAAATGAACTTGGTAGTCATATTGGTAATGTAATATGGGATGAAATCGAAGCATATCGCAATCGGTTTTTATTTGTGATACCTAAAGTTAATTGCCATGTGATTTTGTGTAGAAGTGTTGTGTTTAAAATTTTGAAGACAGAACAAAAACTTCATCAAGTAAATATACGAGATACAAACAAAGTTGAAGAAGAACATAATCCTATTTGGGATATGTTGCGACATCAACTGGATACGATTGAACAAATTGATATGCAAGAATGGATACAAGTGGCTTGTACCTTGTTGCGTGTTCCATCCGTTGAAGATGTAGAAATGTTGTTTTCTTTGGATGTCCCTTTTACACTTGTTGCGTTTTTATGTATGATAAAGTTTCCAAGTACCAATAGGGAGATTCTTTACTTGTACTTGATGAAAGAAAATTTGCTTCATTTGTTTCATTATTTTCCAGACAATGACGAGGTAGATGTAAGATTAGAACCTCAAATTGATGTAACTTATCATTTTTTACGGTTCCTTGATCAAATGTTGTTGAAAATCTGTGAAGGAATGGTATTATTAAACAGTAGCAAAAAACAAGAACGTAGTAACTTGTCTTTTGAAGAACTAAAAGAATGTTATCCACAACTGCATGAAGAACAAATCCGATTTTATTTAGCACATCGTAAACAGAATCATTATTATGATATCCAACAATATCTACTCTTTGCGAATGTATGTTATGAAACTGGACGTAGTTCAATGGATAAACTTGTAGAATTGGGCTGGTATAGAAAACGGAAAACGGGGAAAAAGTTCGTTTACTATATTGGAAGTTAAAGAGGGGGAATAAGGCATGAAAAAGTGTAGAGGTGCATGTCAAAAAACATTATGAAAAAAGTGTATGTATGTGTTCATGATTATGAACTGATCAAAGACCTGCTGGAGTATGCAAATTCACAAAGAGAAATTCAAATATTAGGGATTTCTACTGTTGTTGGTGAAAGTATCTCGAAATTGATGGAGTTGGAAATTGATGTTTTAATATTCCAATTTCATGAGGATTATATAGCGAGTGCAGCATTTTTATCAAAATTATTTGAACATGATTGTTTTCATAGTATGAATGTTTTGGTTTTGTTTAAAGAGTTGAATACCAATACTATTCATTTACTATTACAATATGATATCAAAAACTTCTTAGTGGAACCATATTCAAGCAAACAAATGATTGAGATGTTGAGACGGGATCAAAAGAATAAGAAAATAGAAGAGAGTTCCTATTGGAATTTAGACTCTTTTGCAAGTAAAGTTCTACAAGATTTAGGTATTCCCATGCACTTGGATGGTTATGAATATTTAAGGACATGTTCTATGATTGTGTTTCAACGTTTTCCAGGAAAACGTTTGATGATAGGGGATGTGTACGCAGAATGTGCTAAAATTCATGAGACAACATCCTCAAGAGTAGAAAAATCGATACGTACAGCAGTGAACTATGCATATCGTACACAACCAGAAAAAGTATGTATCTACAACAATAAGCCTACCAATTCGCAAATCATATTATATATGAGTGAACGTTTAAAATTATATAATTTAGTTTAGAGAGGTATTTCATGAAAGCATGCTATATCCATGTCCCATTCTGCAGAGATATCTGCAGTTATTGTGATTTTACAAGATGCCGTTATCATGCTGGTCTGTGTGATAAATGGCTTTTTCGTGTGCATCAAGAGCTGGATGAGAAATTAAAAGGGACAAGATTAGAAACCATGTATATTGGTGGAGGAACACCAAGCGCATTAAGTGAAGAACAATTAGAACGCTTACTTTCCTATGTAGCTCCTTATACAAAAACAGTTTTAGAATATACTATGGAGGCCAATGTAGAGTCTTTAAGCGATCAAAAATTAGAAATCATGAAGTCTTACGGGGTTAATCGCATTTCATTAGGTGTTCAAACCTTACAACCAAAACTATTAGAGTGTATTCGTAGGGCACATAGTAGAGAAGATGTGTTGCACAAATTGGATAGGATACATAGTTGTGGAATTCATAATGTTTCAATTGATTTAATTTATGGACTACCTGGACAAACAATGCAAGAATGGAAGGATGATTTACTAGATATCGTCACGAATTTTGATATCCAACACATTTCTTTGTACTCTTTAACGATTGAAGAACACTCTGAGTTTGGAAGAAATCATGTGCAAAGTGCAGATGAGACTTTGGAAGCTGATATGTTTGAATATGCAATTCAGATATTAGAAGAACATGGGTTCGAGCATTATGAAATCAGCAATTTTGCGAAAGAAGGAAAACGTTCCAAACACAATCAAATGTATTGGAACTATGAGGATTTTGTAGGCGTTGGATGTGGGGCGAGTGGGAAGTGTGAACATCGCCGTTATGACAATACGAAAAACTTACAAACCTACTTTGACTTTGGAGAAAGTCCAACCTATATAGAATTAGAGAAAGAGGATGAGATGTTTGAAACGATAATGATGGGATTACGCATGAAAGATGGTGTAAGTTTATCTGAGTTTGAACTTCAATTCCAAGAGAGTATTTGTAAGTGTTACAAAGATGCGGTAGATAAACATGTGAAAGCAGGGCTTTTAATACTTTCTGATGGGTATCTTAAAACAAGTAAGCAAGGAATGTTATTGTTGAATGATATCTTAGTTGATTTTTTAGATTGATATGATACACTAGAAGTAAGAGGTGATGTGACGTGAGCAAATAATCTATTGTATTTCATATGTAGGCAGTAGGATGCTTATTTCAATAGATTGTTCATAACGTTATTTTCATAACTATTTTTCATATATTCCTATACAACTTTTATGATCGTCTTTTGATGTAGGCACGCATAGAAGTTTTTTTTATAATATTAGGAGGATTTCTTATGAAGATTGCAGTTTTAATTTATGATGCCTTTTGTATGTTTGAGTTGAGCGCAGCACTTGAAAATTTTGCATTACAATCCATACCAGTGCAAATTTTTGGAGAAGAGAAGAAGGCTTATCGTAGTGAAGAAGGAATGTTGTGTGTGGCGGAATATACCTTAGAGCAACTGTGCGTGGATGAATTTGATGCCATTTTATTAACAGGAGTTGGAAGTGAGATGTTTCCATTTTCAGATATCAAGCTTGTACATGCGTTACTACAGGGGTTTGACCGTAAGAAGAAAGTGATTGCTGCGATTTCTGCTGGTCCTATGATACTCATTAAAGCGGGGTTAGTAAAAAATCGTCCGTTTATGTGTGGTTGTCCACGCGAGGGGCTCTTGGAAGAAGATATCACAATAGAAGATATGCCACTTATGAAAGATGCGTACGAATGTATGGAAGATACTTCTTTGGTATGTATCCGAAGTGATCATATTTTGACTTCAGTTGCTTGGAAATATCGCGAATGGGCAATGGATTTAGCAAGTATGTTAGGCATTGAACAATACAGAGGTACATTTGGATTACCAAAAGAATAAGCTTTGATTGTAAAAATGCTTGTCAAGAGAGTGTGGATATGGTATTATGATTGAGGTTTTACACTTGGTTTACTTGCTTCCTCGGCGGTTTACTCAGTATAGAACATATCGATAACAGGAGGAAAGAAAAATGTTATTAAAATCAGAAAAGACTCAAATTATGAAAGATTTCGCACGTTTCGAAGGAGATACAGGTTCTCCAGAAGTACAGGTTGCAGTATTAACAGCTCGTATTAACCAGTTAACAGAACATTTCAAAGAACACAAACATGATTATCATTCACAACGTGGTCTAATGAAAATGGTTGGACGTCGTAGAAACTTATTGGCTTACTTAAAAGACAAAGACTTAGATCGTTACAAAACATTGATTGAACGTTTAGGATTAAGAAAATAAGGTAGAAAAGCTCGAAAAGAGCTTTTTTTCTTTTATTGGGTTTCAAAATATGATATGATGTCCTAGACTAAGAAAATAAGAGGTGAATAGTGTGGCTAAACAAGAATTTCGTTTAGAATTCTGTGGTCGTGGGATCACAGTAGAAACTGGAGAGATTGCAAAGCAGGCTGGAGGGTCTGTTTTAGTGCGTTATGATGATACCGTTGTATTATCCGCAGCAACTGCCAGCAAACAAGCAAAGGAAGGATTAGATTTCTTTCCATTAACAGTAACATTTGAAGAAAAGTTGTATTCCGTAGGAAAAATCCCTGGAGGATTTTTAAGAAGAGAAGGAAGACCAAGTGAACATGCGACATTGACATCACGTATGATTGACCGTCCAATTCGTCCTTTATTTGCGGATGGATTCCGTAATGAAGTACAAGTTGTGAATACAGTATTATCTGTAGATCAAGATCGTTCAACAGAAATGACCGCAATGTTTGGGGCATCTTTGGCGCTTTGTGTATCTGATATTCCATTCAATGGACCAATCGCAGGTGTTATCGTTGGTAGAATCAATGGCGAATATGTCATCAATCCTACTCCTGATGAATTAGAAAACAGTGACATTCATTTAACTGTGGCTGGAACAAAATATGCAGTAAACATGGTAGAAGCTGGCGCTAAAGAAGTGAGCGAAGAAGCGATGTTAGGTGCGATTATGTTCGGACATGAACATATCAAACAGTTGGTTGCATTCCAAGAGGAAATCGCAGCAGCAGTTGGTAAAGAAAAAATGGAAGTAAAACTGTATACAGTAAGTGAAGAAATTGATGCGGAAGTACGTGCAAACTTCGAAAAACCAATGCGTGAAGCAGTTTCTATTGAAAAGAAATTGGAACGTTATGGTAAAATCGATGAAATCACAGAACAAGCAGTTGCTATGTTCGACGCAAAAACATATGAAGATGACGCTACAAAAAATAAAACTTTAAAACAAGTAAAAGAAATTTGTCATAGTATTGAGGCAGATGAAGTGCGTCGTTTAATTATTGAAGATAAAATCCGTCCAGATGGACGTAAGATTGATGAAATCCGTCCTTTGGATTCTCAAATCGATATTTTACCACGCGTTCATGGTAGTGCCTTGTTTACACGTGGAGAAAC
This sequence comes from Amedibacillus sp. YH-ame6, assembly GCF_053848845.1. Lineage (NCBI taxonomy): Bacteria > Bacillati > Bacillota > Erysipelotrichia > Erysipelotrichales > Erysipelotrichaceae > Amedibacillus > Amedibacillus sp. YH-ame6. The sequence continues at coordinate 45,352 of NZ_JBSPEZ010000012.1, read as the reverse complement.
TCAGGTTTTAAGTGTAACTACATTAGGACCAATGAACGATCATCAAATCATTGATGATGTTACAGAAGTAGATACAAAACGTTTCATGCATCACTACAATTTCCCACCATATTCTGTTGGAGAAACAGGACGTATGGGAAATCCAGGACGTCGTGAAGTTGGTCATGGGGCATTAGGTGAACGTGCATTAGCACAAGTGTTGCCAAGTGCGGAAGTATTCCCATATACCATTCGTACAGTAGCTGAAGTTACAGAATCTAACGGTTCTTCTTCACAAGCTTCCATCTGTGCAGGCACAATGTCTTTGATGGCCGCGGGTGTTCCTATCAAAGCTCCAGTAGCGGGTATAGCAATGGGTCTAATCATGGATGAAACAAACAATAAATATACTGTATTAACGGATATCCAAGGTATGGAAGATCATTTTGGAGACATGGACTTTAAAGTGGCTGGAACTACAGAGGGTATTACGGCATTACAGATGGATATTAAGGTAACTGGAATTACAGAAGATATATTTAAAGAGGCATTGACACAAGCAAAATCTGCTCGTGAACAAATTCTTGAAAATATGCTTGCGACAATTCCTGCGCCAAGAGAAGATGTAGGTACATACGCACCTAAGATTGAACAATTCTATATCGATCCAGATAAGATTCGTGAAGTTATTGGAACAAATGGTAAAGTAATTAACAAAATCATCGAAGATTGTAATGAAGTTAAAATTGACATCGAAGATGATGGACACGTTGTTATTTACCATATGGATCGTGCATCTATTAACAAAGCTGCAGATATCATTAAAAACATCGTAAAAGTTGCGAAAGTTGGCGATATCTATGAAGGTAAAGTTGTTCGTATCGAAAAATTCGGCGCATTTGTAAACTTGTTCCCTGGAACGGATGGTTTATTACATATTTCTAAGATCAACAATGATCGTGTTGAAAAAGTAGAAGATGTATTGAAAATCGGCGATGTTATAAAAGTTAAGGTTATGGAAATCGATGATCGTGGACGTGTGAATGTAAGCGCGAAAGCATTGTTGCCTAAGCCTGAGAAAAAAGAAGAAGTAAAAACAGAAACAAAAGAAGAAACAGCTGAGTAATACAGAAGCAATCAGAGTTCATCTGGTTGCTTTTCTTATGAAAAATTTAAGGAAAATACTTTAGGTAAATGATAGGGTTTATGATAAAATATAGCAGAGGTGAATACGTATGGATTGGATGAAAAATTTCGTATCTTATGAAGATGCATTTATAAAGGATTTAAAAGGACTTATTGCGATAGATTCTCAACGGGATGATACCACAGCAACAAAGAATGCGCCTTTTGGTAAAGGATGTAGAGAAGCTTTGGATTATATGCTTTCACTTGGTGAAAGAGATGGTTTTGTTGTGCGTGATATTGATGGTTATGCTGGAGTCATTGAATATGGGGAAGGTGAAGAAAGTGTTGGTGTGTTAGCGCACCTTGATATTGTACCCATAGAAGATGGTTGGACAAGGGATCCTTTTGGTGGAGAAATTGAAAAAGGGTATATGTTTGGACGAGGTACTTTGGATGATAAAGGACCTGCTATGGCAGGTTTTTATGCATTGAAGATGCTTCGTGATCAACAAATAAAGCTAAATAAAAAAGTTATGTTGATATTGGGATGTGATGAAGAAACTGGAATGGAGTGTATGGAGTATTATGTAAAACACGCACAAGTACCAACTCTTGGATTTACACCAGATGCGGATTTTCCAGTTATTTATGGAGAAAAAGGTGGTTTGCATGTACATTATCAAGGAAGTTCTGAAACTATAATTAAGGAAATGCATGCAGGAGAGCGACCTAATGTTGTGATTGGAAAAGCAAGCGCAATCTTGAAAAAGGAAGCGAGTGAATTGCTGGAACTGTTCGACTTCTATTTAAAGAGTCATGGGTTACAAGGGTATATGGAAACAGTGGATGGTGAAGTTGTTTGTCATATAGAGGGTGTTTCTGCTCATGGGGCAACTCCATATCTAGGCGTAAATGCAGCCCTTCACATATTGAATTTTGTTGGACATGCATATCAGGATACATTTGCGAAACATACCTATGAAATGTTGCATGATTGGATGGGGAAATCTTTAGGTATTGCGATGGATGGAGCATATATGGGGTTTTTAACCATGAATACTGGGGTTGTGAATATAAGTGATAAACAAAGTGAAATTATAGTCGATATACGTTATCCTAACGATGCGGATGTAGATGCGATAGAAGCAAGCATTGTACAACACGCAAAAGCTTTAAATTATCCATTGCAAGTGGAAGTTTTACGTAAGGCAAACCCATTGTTTGTAGATCCAAATTCCCATTTGGTAACGACACTTTCTAGTGTGTATCGTAAATATAGTCATGATGACTTTACACCAAACATGACCATTGGTGGTGGAACGTATGCGAAGAAGTTTTCAAACTTCGTTGCATTTGGGCCTGAATTTCCGAACCAGAAAGTAGAAGAAGATCTCTTTGTTGGTGCGTGTCATCAAAGAGATGAAGGAATCAAATTAGAAAATTTATATACAGCGGTTGCTATATATAGTGAATCTATAGAAAAATTAGCAGAATAGGAGTACATTATGAGAATGCGTAAATTGCCTTGGGCAGAAGATTTTTTAGAACAACAACCAGTAGTTGTTAAAAATGTAAAAGAAGCAGCGGGAACATGGAAAAAGAGATTACAACGAGATACATTGCATGTGGAGATAGGGACGGGTAAGGGTGATTACTGGATTGGTATGGCGCAACTATATCCGGATGCTGGTTGGATTGGTATTGAAAAGAACGTAAGTGTTGCGGCACTTGCTGTCCGTAAATACAGTAATCTTGAAGAAGCACCCGCACATATGTTGTATATCAATGATGATGCTGAAGATATCAAAGAATGGTTTGCGAAGGGAGAAGTGGATGTTATTCACTTGAACTTTTCGGATCCATGGCCTAAAAAACGTGCACATAAAAAAAGATTATCGAATCACGCGTTTATTGAACAATACCACCATATCCTAAGCGATGATGGGGAAATTCAAATGAAGACTGATAACGTATCTTTATTTGAATATTCTGTATTGGAATTTCAGAATGAAGGATGGTTTTTACATGAATTTAGTGTAGATTATCGCAGAGTTGAACACAATGAAGATGTTATTACGGAATATGAGCATCGCTTTATGGAATTAGGTCAGCCTATCTATCGCGCGGTATGGAAGAAACAACCTTTGAAAAATAAGTAGATTTTATGAAAATAAAAAATAAATTTTCATAAAATGATGATATAATAGATATAAGATGATTTTGACCGAATAATAAAGGAGTTATTTCATGAAAGAGACAATGCAGGTAATCCATTCTTTAGAAGAATTTAAAGAGGCTTCTAGAAAGCCTATGAGTGTTTTTGTGTTTTCTGCAAACTGGTGTCCAGATTGCAAGTTTATAGAACCATTTATACCGGAATTGATGAAGAAATACGATGCGTATGAATTCTATTATGTAGATCGTGATGATTGTTTGGAAGTATGTCAAGAATTAGGTGTTATGGGTATTCCTAGTTTTGTAGCATATGCAAATGGAGTAGAAATCGATCGTTTCGTTTCACGCTTTCGTAAGACGAGAGATGAAATTGATAAATTTTTGGAAACATTACGAAAGGACAGGTGAGGAATATGTCAATTTGGAGAAAATTAGGATCTATGTTGTTTGAAGAAACAGATGCTGATATCATTGTAGAAGATGAATTAGAAGATATTTCATTATCTGAACATAAAGTAGAACAAGTAAAAAAAGAAGAAATTAAAGAAGAAAAAATTATCATAAAAGAAGAACCTAAAATTGTACAACCTGTGGTGAAACCTGTGCAAGAGGAAGGCAAGAAATTCGTTAGTATTGAGATAACAGATGAAAAGCCAAAACAGACAGTAACGGCTACACATACTGTACAAACGAAACGTATGAATACAACTCCTGTACGAGAGGAAAAAGTAGAGTTTGAGTTTTCACCTGTGATTTCACCGATTTTCGGGTCGAAAGATGATGAAAAGAAACCAAAAGGAAAAGGGTCTTCTCTATCTATTACACTTCCAAAAGCGAAAAAAGCAAATCCTTTAGGAACTGTGATTTCACCGTATTATGGAATTAGTGAATTAGAAGAATTTGAGGCAGAAGCCCAAGAAACAATTGAGAAGAAAGAAAAGAGTAAAACAGAAGATATCTTATCCCCACAAGAAGATATAGAAACATATGTTGACGATGAAGATGTAAATAGTTTGTCTTTAGATGATTTAATTATGGACAATGACGTAGATGAAGAGGAAGATGATATCATGCAAATTTCTTTGTTTGGTGAATCTACCCCAATACGTGATAGTGATGATGAAGCAGAAATTAAATAAAAAGAGGTGTTGGAAATGCATTATCATTTTATAGGAATCAAAGGATCAGGAATGGCATCACTTGCGACCATTGTTGCGGATCGTGGAGATGATGTAAGTGGTTCTGATATTGAAAAATATATTTTTACACAGAAACCATTAGAAGAAAGAAAGATTCCTATTACTAGTTTTTCAAAAGAAAATATACATGATCATGATGTTGTTATTATTGGGAATGCGTTTCATGAAGATAACCCAGAAGTTCAAGAAGCACTTGCCAATCCTAGTGTAACGACGTATTGGTATCATGAATTTTTAGGGAAATTAGTGGAAGAGTATACATCTGTGTCAGTTGCAGGAACACATGGTAAAACAACAACAACAGGAATGGTTTCTCATGTAATGTCTCTAGTTGCCCCTACGGGATATTTAATTGGAGATGGAACAGGGGAAATGCCAGATGCTAGTAAATACTTCATAGTAGAATCATGTGAGTATCAACGCCATTTCTTAGCATATAAACCTGAATATGCAATTATTACGAATATTGAACTTGATCATGTTGATTATTATAAAGATATGGAAGATTATTGTGATGCATTCGAAACCTTTGCAAATCAAATAAAAAAAGGAGTAGTTATGTTTGGGGATGATGAAAGTGTAAGAAGTTTACATGTCACATCGAAACATTTATACTATGGATTAATGGAACACAATGATGTGCAAGCAGTTCATGTTGTGCAAAATGAAGAAGGGATGTCCTTTGATGTTCTTTATAAAAAAATGCACTTTGGTAGTTTTAAACTTCCATTTGTTGGGAAACCTTTATTATGGAATAGTCTTGGTGTAATTGCACTTGGAATCATGGAAGGTTTAAGTGCGGAAGTATTACAAGAAGGGTTACAGTCCTTTCCGGGTGTGAAACGTCGTTTCACAACAGAGGAACAAGGGGATAATGTGTATATTGATGATTATGCCCATCATCCAACGGCTGTAAAGTATATGATTGAAGCAGCAAAAATAAAATATCCTGGTAAGAAAGTGATTGCGGTTTTCAAGCCGGATCGCTTCTCACGTATCTTTTATTTTATGGATCGATTTGCGGAAGAATTGGATCAAGCAGATGAAGTATACTTGTGTCATTTTCCAGAAAATGCAGCAAAAGAGGATGGCATTGATATCACCATTGAAGACTTAGCCAACAAGTGTAAACATGCGGTTGTCATCAAAGAAGATGAAGAAGCAGCGAAGATGTTAGCACAGCAAGGACCAGCGGTTTATCTGTTTATGAGTAGTAAAGATATCTATAAATTAAAAAATATTGTAAAGGGTTTTCATTAATTGTTGAAAAAAGTTACAAAGTAAGTTAAAATGATAAATGAGGTGTTTCTATGGGATTAGATCAATTATTTGAATTAACAAGTCAAGTGGCTTCTACAGCACTGCCAATACTGGGTGTTATAGTGCTCATATTTTTGGCAATTTTCGTTAAGCATTTGATTTGTGTTATGAAAAGCGCAAATGAAGCGGTGATCAGTATGAAAAAAACATTGGATACAACCAATCGTCAGTTGGAAACACTGGATAAACCTTTGAATACGCTGAATGAACTAAGTGAAACGGTGGATTGTGTTCATGAAGCTAGCAAAACTGCTGTGCGTTCAACGATTGTGACTGTAATTGAAAATTTTTCTTCCATTAAAGATTGGGTAATGTCCGTTGTAAGTAAAGATAAGACAAATGGTAAAACCCCAGCTGATGAAGAAGGAGAGTAGCTCATGGAACCAAATGAATATGCGAAACAAGCAGAAAATTTAGAAAAAGAAGCGAAATTCACCATCATCTCTATGGATGATGATGACACAAGTGATAAGAAAAAAATATTAGATGACGCAAAAGAAGAAATTAACCGTCTATACCGAGAATTTCGCGAATGGCTAGCAGGGAGTATCAACTCTGAAGAAGTGAGTGAAAAACTAGAACGTTTAAAACAAGAAACTTCGAATCTTATCAATCGTACAAAAGAAAGCGTACAAGCATTTCAAGAACGTGAGGATGTACTTGCGGGCAAAGAAAAAGCAAAAGAGTTTGGAAATAAACTCGTGGACACGTTGCAAGATGGAATCCATGAAGTGATGAAGAACGATACGGTTTCAAAAGTAGTGGATAGTGTGAATGATACCATTGATAATGTGCGTCATGATGAGCGTGTAGTAGATGGTGTAAAGAAGATGAAACAGGGAACGTTAAAAATTGCGGAGAGCGCTTTTAATGGGTTGAAACGTGTACTAAACACGGAGAATGATCACAATGATGATCAGAAGGGATAATGTATTATGAAAAGAATTACGATTTACGATGTAGCGAAAGAAGCTGATGTATCGCTGGCAACCGTATCCCGTGTTATCAACGGAAGTGAAGTTGTTCGTGAAGATACACGAGTGAAAGTGCAGGAAGCAATTGAAAAACTTGGTTATAAGCCAAATGCAATTGCACAGGGGCTTGCTTTACAAAAAACCACAACGATTGCGTTGATTGTACCAGAAGCTAGTTATTTCTACACTGGACAAATTATCAATGGGTTGATTGATGTAGCAAAAATTTATAAATATAACATTATGTTACACACAACTACAGAAGGTATTACAGAAATGAATGATATCATCGAAAATATCATCAAATCTCGTGTAGATGGTGTTGTGATTTTTAATGATAAATTGAACAAAGAAGAATTGAATCAATTAACACGCTACCAAGTACCAATCGTTGTGATTGGAAACCGTATGAGTGATGAAACTGTTGGTTCTGTTTATGTAGATTATGCAAAACTTGTATATGACTATGCAATGGGTTGTATCAAAGCAGGGAAAACAAATATTGCGTTGATTGAAGACCGTAAAAATCCTGCAATGATCAAACAGTTAAACGAAGGTTTACAAAAAGCATTTGCTGAGAATGGCTTGAAGTTTGAAAACTTCTTGGCAATTCCTAAAGAATATCGTTCTTCTTACTTATTCTTAAAAGAATATATGAAACAAGGAAAGAAACATGATGTTGTAATTACATATCGTGATTCTCAAGCAATGGCTGTTATGAATACTGCCAAAGAAGCAGGCATTAGTATTCCAGATGATATGGAACTTGTTTGTATCTTAGATAGTAAATACAACGCGATGGCGCGTCCTCAAATCTCAGGATTTAAAATCCCTGACTACGATTTAGGTGCTGTTGCGATGCGTTTATTGACGAAGATGTTGCATGAAGATAACGAAGTAACAGATAAAGAAATTGAGTTAAGTTACATTTATACACCTAGAAAATCTACAAAATAGTTGACAAGTATACGATTAAAATCTATACTATGAAATATTAGCGATGAAGAGAAAAGAACATGATGGAAATGCACAGAGAGGCGATTGGTTGGTGAAAAATCGCAGATGAAAGTCATGCATACAACTCGGAGCTGCTTTATGCAAAGTAAAGCCGTGTCTCACGTTACGAGATTGAGTGCTCTATGAATTACATAGAGAACTAAGGTGGTACCACGTTTATAACGTCCTTGGATAAAAGGACGTTTTTTTATGAGAAAGGATATGAAATTATGAAATTATTTGATGAACTAAAATGGAGAGGACTTGTAAATGATGTAACGAGTCCTGCACTAGAAGAAAAACTAAATAATGGAGGGTTAACATTCTATATTGGAACTGATCCTACTGGAGATAGCTTGCATATTGGACATTATTCAAGTCTATTGTGTGCTCGCCGTTTAAAGGAACATGGACATCATCCAATTATGCTTGTTGGAGGTGCTACAGGTTTTATTGGAGATCCAAAAGCTACAGGCGAACGTAACATGTTGACAAAGGAAATTCTAGAACATAACTATGTTTGTTTAAGTAAGCAAATCAAAGAATTGTTTGGATTTGAAATGGTAAACAATTTAGATTGGACAAAAGATATCACGATTATCGATTTCTTACGTGATTATGGAAAATACTTCAATGTAAGCTATATGATCAACAAAGATACAGTACGTCGTAGATTAGAATCTGGAATTAGTTATACAGAATTTTCATATATGATTTTACAATCTCTAGATTTCTTACACCTATTTGAAGATAAAGGTTGTACATTACAAATCGGTGGACAAGACCAATGGGGTAATATTACGAGCGGATTAGAATTGATTCGTAAAAAACATGGCGCAGATGTAGAGTGCTATGGTATGACGATGCCATTGATTACGAAAGCAGATGGTTCTAAGTTTGGGAAGAGTGAATCTGGAAATGTTTGGTTGGACAAAGAAAAAACATCTCCTTATGAAATGTACCAATTCTTAGTGAATGCAGAAGATGAAAAAGTCATTGATTATCTAAAGAAGTTGACGTTCTTGAGCAAAGAAGAAATTGATGATCTTGAAGAGAAGGTAAATGTTGATGCCGGAAGAAGAGAAGCACAAAAAGCATTGGCAAAAGAAGTCGTTTCTTTCCTTCATGGAGAAGACGAGTACAACAAAGCCTTGAAAATTACAGAAGCATTATTTAGAGGGAATATCAAAGATTTAGAAAAAGATGAAGTAACGGATGCATTGAAAGGCTTTGAGAAAAGAAGCATAGATGATAATCTAATGTTAGTAGATGCATTGGTTGCGGCTGGAATTGCAAGTAGTAAGCGAGAAGCCAGAGAATGGATTACGCAAGGTTCTGTACAAATCAATGGTGATAAAGTTACAGATTGCGAATTTGTTGTATCAAAGGCAAATGCGGTTTCAAATAGTGATACCTTAATTAAAAAAGGAAAACGTAATTATTTTGTAATTACACAAGCGTAGGGAAAGACAGAGTGGAGATTATCTACTCTGTTTTATTTTTGTTATCGCAAAACCTGTACAAACATCATAGTATAAATCAAAGGAGGGGACATTTTGAAGATTGCGGTGATTTGCAGTGATGATCGAATGATACAAATTTACGATAATTTATCAAAATCCTTTTGTGTAATGGATGTTTATAATGTGAATGATTTAGAGACGTGCAAAAGAGAAATTGATGTATTGGTGTTACCAGTAAAAGGTGTGGATAAAGAAGGGAAAATTGCTTGTATACGACAAAAAGATGAATTCTGGAGTGAATTAAAAGAAAGTGTTCTTATTTTCTGTGGTTTGCGAAATGAATTTTTAGAGAAACTTCCATATCAAACATATTACTATATGGAAGATCAAGGAGTCATTCGTGATAATGCAATTTTAACAGCAGAGGGTGTCTTGAATGAACTCATTGGTTGTTGTGCTAGAAGCATTTATGATATACAAGTAGATGTGATTGGATATGGAAATTGTGGTAAAGTCATTTATGATATCCTTCATAATCTACACGTAAATACGCGCGTGATAAGAAGAACGTGCGAGAAGCAAGAAGATTTCATTGAAGTGAACGAGTATACAACATGTGGAGATGTTATTATTAATACTTCAATAGGGGATGTGTTAAATAGAGAGAGGATGCAACAATGGACAAAAAGACCAGTTATCATTGATATTGTTACTCCTGATGTGATCGATATGGATGCAGCTAGGGAATTGGGGATTTGCATTATCAAAGCTGGAAATCTACCTGGACGTTTTGCAAGTGTTACCGCTGGAAATATAATCGCTGAGTTTATAAGGGGGAAGTTAAGCAATGAAGGGTAAGCGAATTTTGTTTGGTATATGTGGCTCGTTTTGTAATCATCATGCAATATTGATAGAGCTAGAAAAGTTATGTGTGAACAATGATGTTGTTTGTGTGGTGAGTGAAAATGTATACTCTTGTTCTACTAGATTCTTTGAAAACATAGAATTTTTAAAGAGGGTAGAAACAATTACCAAGCATGATATTATTCATACAATTGTAGAAGCAGAAAAAGTTGGACCAAATAACGATATGGATATTATGGTCATTGCGCCTATGACTGCGACCGTTGCGGCTAAGCTTGCACATGGAATATACGATCATCCAGTGACTCTTGCGGCAAAAGCAATGATTCGCAATAAGAAGAATGTGGTGTTTGGTATTGCAAGTAACGATGGATTAGGGATAAGTGGTCCTAATATTATGCGCTTATTAGCAACAAAAAATATCTATGCAATTCCATTTCGTCAAGATGCTCCATTTAAAAAAGAGAGAAGCATTGTTGCGGAATGGACATTATTGGAAAGTGCATTAGATGAAGCGATTGTTCATAAACAGATTCAACCAATTCTATTAGGAGGGAATTAGATGCAAGAGATTATGACTGCACTGATTACGCCGTTTAAGAAACATGATGAAATTGATTTTGATGCTTTGGGTTATTTGGTAGAAGAGCAGATAAGCCAAGGGTGTGATGGCTTAATTGTATGTGGAACAACAGCAGAAGTACCAACTCTTACAAGAACAGAGAAAGTACAAATCCTAGACTTTGTAATTGAACGTGCACAACATAGGGTTCCTATTTGGTATGGGTGTGGTTCTAATTGTACTAGATTAGCAATTGAAAATTGCTTGGAAGTAGAAAATCGAGATATCGCTGGAGTGTTGTTGGTTACGCCGTATTATAATCGACCAACCCAACAAGGCTTATATGAACACTTTAAGAAGATATCACAGTGTATTCATCATTCTATTATGTTGTATAACATTCCCTCTAGAACAGGCTGTACGCTGGAGTGTGATACTTTGTTGAGGTTATTGGATGAATGTCCAAACATTGTTGCGTTAAAACATGCATCAAAAGATCTTGATTTAGTAAAATGTGTAATGAAACAGTATCCGAAGTTTCGTGTATATAGTGGAGAGGATGGATATTTTGTGGAGTCTTTTGAAGCTGGTGCAATGGGAGTGGTTTCTGTAATGTCACATATGATTCTTCCACAGATGAAAAGCTATATAGAAGGTGGATGTCAAGATGAGGAGCTAGGAAACATGTTATATGAGTGTGCAGAAAAAACATTCTGTGAAGCATCTCCTTCTCCAGTGAAATATATGTTATGTCGCAAAGGTGTTTGTAAGAATGTATTACGTTTACCAATGGTGCCAATAAGCTATGGAAAGGAATTCATGTTAGATGCGTGGATGGCAGAAAATGACACATTTTTACAGGGAGGAATGGTATAGTAAATTTGGTGATATAAATGCTTGCGGTGAAAGTGTTTGATGAAGAACATGAAGATGATCTAAGTGATGCAATCAATGAATTTTTAAGAGATAACGAAGATATCAATGTGTTGGATATCAAGTTTTCAAGTGCCATATGTGAAGGTGAAGAGGAACAGACCTATTGTTTTTCAGCGATGTTGATTTATTCTTCATAAGACAAGGAAATCCTCACATACTACGTATTGGAGGTGTTATCATGCAGAAGAAAACTGAAATTCTATGCAGTGTCGCAAATTGTGTTTATCACAAAGATGCACATTGTGAAGCTGAAACAATTTCCGTGGCATGTGATAATTGTGTAATACCAAATTCATGCTGCGAAACTGAATGCAATTCTTTCCGTAACAAAAACGAAAGATAGGGAACGGTCCTCACGGATCGTTTTATTTTTGATATCCTGTAACATGAAAATATGATATAATAATGCAGAGGTGATTTCATGCGCAAGCTTATCGTTTTATGGATTGCTATGATCATGCTAGTGAGTGGTTGTTCTAACACGAAAATAGATGATAAAGAAAACATGAAAAATTACGAAAATTTCATTGATACAGTAATGACCAATCAAGGGATCGAATCAAAAATCATTCCCTTTGACTATAAATTAAATGTATATAAACAAAAGGATAATTCCTATCAATATGAACTCTTAGTATCAAATCCAAGAAGTGCTATGTATAATGTTCAAGCGATTGCAGTTAATCCGGATGTTGATAGCAATACAAATGTACATCCTTGTTTAGGGTTATTAGGTGAAGATGCACAATTAGATTTTCATATGGTTCCATTTCAGTCAAATGCAGAAATGGGGTTTTATAAAGGATTTTCTTTAGAGGGTGTTAGTGATTCAGAACAATTTAAATTATATGTAATGGTTACATGGAAAGATTCCGCTTTAGTAAATGATCATCGTGTGTTTTTTAATGTGAGCTTTGTTCAAGAAGCTGATGATAATGAAAATGGTGCGAAGGAAACTGCAGAAACAAATAATGAGTGAGGCTAAAATATGAGTGAAACAAAGAATATGTCAAAACGCAAGCAATCAATGTTGCTTGGAGGTTTGATATCCAGTGCTGGAATTTTTATATCGAAATTTCTAGGTTTGATTTATGTCATTCCTTTTAATTATATTTTACAAACAAATGAAAATCAGAGTTATTATTATTCGACTTATAATATTTATTCTTATATCTTAACGATTGCGACTGCGGGATTACCATTTGCGATAGCTACTTTAATTGCGAAATATAGTAGCCGAGGTGATTATAAAACTTGTCTGTTAGTAAAAAAGATTTCATTTATAACGATGACAGCGTTTGGATTTGTTTGTATGTTATGCATGATGCTAGGTTCTGGTATGATTGCGAACGTATTTTGTCCTGAAGATTTAGATGTGAGCATTATGAAGAATGTAATTATCATCATTTCTTTGGCTGTCTTTATCATTCCGGTGTTAAGTTCACTTCGTGGGTTTTATCAAGGCTTAAAAGAACTTCAAATTTATTCTATGTCTCAGGTATTAGAACAATTGGTACGTATTATCTTTTTGTTAACCTTTGGGGCGTTGATTGTTTATGTGTTCAATCAAGATGCTGTATGGGCCTTATACTTTAGTGTATTTGCGGCTAGTGTATCGGGATTTTTAACCATTTTCTATATTCGATGGAAAGGAAATCATCGTCTTATTGAAGTGAAAGAATTGGCAAGAACGCAAGAGTTAAAACCAGCTAAAGATGCGAACGTTGTATTTAAGGAATTGTTGTTTGTAGCGATACCGTTTTTGTTAATTTCTATTTTTGGGTATTGTGATGCGGTTGTAAATCAAATGGATTTAAAGCCTGGTCTTGCGGCGTTTGGAGAGATGGCATATACTGCAGAAGTAAATACTTCTGTATTTGGAAGGGCAACAAAAATTATTGCGATTCCAATGGTATTGGCACCAGGGTTTTCTGCGGCGATTATACCATATATTACTTCCGCGTTGGAACATAAAAATATGAAACTTGTACGTAAGAATATAACAGAATGTATTGAATCTGTATTATACATTGCGATTCCAGTTTGTTTTGCTTTGTTTGTATTTGCGAAACCAATTATGTTTGTATTATTTCCACATGTAGACAATGCGCAGCTTGCACTGGATACCTTTACGATGAAATGGTATGCGTTGGAAGCACTTTGTGCTACGGTATGCCCAGTGTTTTCATCCATTGTAATGGCGATTGGATACCGTAAGAAAATCGTAATCAATACGATGTTGTTTGCTCTTATTAAGATAGCGACGAATCGTTTATTTATTACGTGGTGGGGAATTCCTGGTATGGTATTGTCGAGTGCTTTTGCATACGCTGTATTTACCATTTTAAATGTGTATGTTATACAGAAATATTTCCATGTGAATTGGAAGTATACATTTCGAAAACTTATCTTCATTGTTCTTGGAGTTCTAGGATTTTATTTGCTATCCTTGTTGTTTACAAGTTTTGGATGGATTGATCATCATTCTTCTAAGATGGTATCACTTCTGTATTTGATGTTGATGGGATTGGCTTGTTGTGGGGTGTATTTTGCGATTACTGCATTCTGTAATATTCCTCAGACGATTTTCCATTTTGATTTAGGTAAGATTTTTTCCAAAATAAAAGCGAAGGTAAAACGCACATGATACGATTAGATAAATATCTTGCACATGCGGGCATCGGAACTAGGAAAGAAGTAAAACAATGGATACGCAAGAAACATGTAAGTGTGAATGGTGTTATATGTATAAAAGATGATACACATATCGATGAAATAAGTGATGAAGTTGTGTTAGATGGTGAACGCATTCAATATGATCGTGTAGTTTATATTATGCTTCATAAGCCAGATGGCGTTGTGAGTGCAACAAGTGATGCACAATATCAAACGGTACTAGAATGTATTGATACCATCATTCCAAAAGATTGTTTTCCGGTAGGACGTTTGGATATCGATACAGAAGGTTTATTGCTGATTTGTAACGATGGAAAATTAGCACATGCTTTATTATCTCCAAAGAAACATGTCGATAAAACATACTATGTAGAAATCAGAGAACCATTAGAAAAAGGTGATATTGAATTCTTAGAGAGTGGTACCATAACGTTGGATGATGAAGTGTTAAAACCTGCTAAAGTCGAAGTAATAGATGAGACTTCTATATATTTAACGATACAAGAAGGGAAATATCATCAAGTAAAAAGAATGTTACAAGCAGTACATAATGAAGTCTTGTTTTTAAGAAGAGAGCGTATGGGCTCTTTGGTACTAGATACAGCATTAAAGCCAGGGGAATGGCGCTACCTAACAGAAGAAGAAATACAAGCATTAAAAAATAATCATTCATAAAAGAAGAGAAAGAAGGGTGAGTCTTATGCGTTTTGTAGACATCATTGAAAAAAAGAAACAACGTCAGGAATTAACAAAAGAAGAACTACATTTCTTTATCGATGGATATGTAAAAGATGAAATACCAGATTATCAAGTTTCAGCATTGTTAATGGCAATCTATTTTAATGGTATGAATGAAAAAGAAACTGCCATTTTAACAGATGAAATGTTGAATAGTGGAGATAGAATTGATTTATCTAGTATTCAAGGGTTAAAGTGTGATAAGCATTCTACTGGTGGAGTTGGAGATAAAACGAGTTTGTCTTTGGCGCCAATGGTTGCGGCTTGTGGTGGTAAAGTTGCGAAGATGTCTGGTAGAGGTTTAGGACATACTGGCGGGACGTTGGATAAAGTAGAATCCATTGATGGATTTCAAGTGAATTTATCTCAGGATACATTTATTGAACAAGTGAACCGTATTGGATTATCTTTGATTGGACAAAGTGGTACACTTGTTCCTGCAGATAAGAAGTTATATGCTTTACGTGATGTGAGTGCAACGGTAAATTCTATTCCTTTGATTGCATCTAGTATTATGTCTAAGAAACTTGCGGCTGGTGCAGATACAATTTTATTGGATGTGAAATTTGGCGAAGGAGCATTTATGGATACTCCTGAAAAAGCAGAGGAATTATCACGTACCATGATTTCTATAGGACATCATTTCCATAAAGATGTACGCGCCATGATTTCAAATATGAATCAACCTTTAGGAAATGCAATTGGCAATGCACTAGAAGTAAAAGAAGCAATTGCTACACTGAAGGGGGAAGGTCCTCAAGATTTTACAGACTTATGTCTACAAGCAGGCAGTATCATGCTTGTACAGTCCAAATTAGCGGGCAATGTTGATGAGGCTAGGGAAATGCTTGTCGAATCTATTACGAGTGGTAGAGCGCTTAAAAAGCTTATAGAAATGGTAGAGGCACAATCTGGAAATGTAGAACAAATCAAAGATCCTAGTTTGTTACCACAAGCAAAAGAAATCTTAGAAGTTACAACTAAAGAAAGTGGATATATAAAAGATCTTCATGCATTGAAACTTGGTACTCTAGCAATGCAATTGGGTGCTGGACGTATGGTAAAAGAAGATGACGTAGACCCTGCAGTAGGGATTGTATTAAATAAAAAAGTGGGAGATGAAGTACAACAAGGAGATATTCTTGCCTATGTACATATCAATCAACCACTACCTACGAACTGGTTAACAGAGTTCTATGATGCATTTATCTTCACAAAAGAACACGTAGAAAAAACAGGTCTTATTTATAAAATTATCAACGATTAGGAATGTGAAAACATTCCTTTTTTCTTATGATAAAACCCCACATCCTTGCCATACTAATCCTAAGGATGTGACACTATGGATAAGAAAAAGAAATATGTACTCTATTCTTTAAACTTTTTTGTATTTTTTGCTATATCTATGGTAAACACACAAATGATTCCTTTCTTAAGCAAGGTAGGGTATGATGTAATACAAAGAGGTTACATCCTAGCAGGTACTGCAGTTGTCGCAATACTAGGTCAGTTTCTTTTTGGTTATTTATGCGATCGCTCCCAAAAAACGAAGAAGGTCTTTTTTTTCGCATATCTATTATTGATTGCAGGTAGCCTAGGTATGTTTTTATATCAAAAGCAAATGTTCTTTTATCATCTGTTCGTTGTTTCCATTATGTCAGGTATGGTAAAGGTGATTATGGGATTAGATGAAACATGGATGCTGGAAATTGATAGTGAGCATTATGGTAAGTTACGTGCAGCTGGGGCGTTGGGATTAACTATAGGTTCTCCTATTGCAGGGTTTCTTGTTAAAGCGTTTCACTATATTTCATTACTAATAACATTTTGTCTCGTATCTTTTTTTATCCTATATTTATTAAAAGAAGTTCAGGATACAAAACGTAAAGAAAGTGAAACAATTAAATTATCCTCTATAAAAAGCATTGTATGTAATAAACAATATATTCTTTTAGTGCTTATTTACTTATTGGTCTATATGATTGGAACCGCTGATCAATATGTTGTCATTGATAAAATGCTTTCCATTGGTTCTAGCAATGCGCAAATTGGAATTAAATGGGCATTACAATCCTTTATGGAAGTACCCTTATTTCTCTTTGCGAGTGCTATATTAAAGCGTTACAAAACAGGAACTCTGTTATTGTTTGGTACTGTGATGTATGCGGTTAAATTTATACTATATGGCTTTTTTCAATCAAGCTGGGGTATTATATGGAGTGCATCTTTGCAATTGCTCACACTTCCTATTATTATGTTGACGAGTAAAGTGTTAATCAAAGAAGTGACTCCAAAGGAAATGTTTAATAGTGCTCAAATGTTTGCGATGGCTATTTTCATTGGTGTAAGTGGACTTATTACGCCTTTGATTACTTCTTATGTATCACATGCGCTTGGGTATGATAAAACGCTATATTTGGTAGCAGGATTTGCGATATTCCCATTGCTTTTGATTCTTTATTACCAACGTTTGCGTAAAAAAGCAGACAAGTCTTGAAATCTTCGCTTTTATTTTCTATAATAGGTATAGATGAAGACTGTGAAACCCTACGATAGTGGGTTATGATGGAGGCTCTTGATCATGTATACAAGAGCCTTTTCTTAAGGAGGAAACACCATGGAGTTTATAATAGAAAAGAAAGATAGTATCTATAGTATCAAAGAAGATGGAAGAACTATCTTCACGTGTGATCATAGTTATGATGACAAACTTCTTTCTTTGTATTTACGAAATATATATGGAGATGAAGCACTTAGTGTGTTTCAAATAAAGAAATGGTATAGTACTATACAGCCAGGACGTGCACTTGATTTTACAATTTATGAACAAGATGTAAAAATGGGGGAACTTCATGGAATTAAAGGAGCTTTTGAATTTGCATTTCAAGGAGTAACCTATCGATTCTATTCTGGATTAGAAAATGGAGTACGTATTGTAAAATGCTTTGATAGAGAAAAGTGTTGTGGAATTATGGAACTGGGAGAAACTTGCAAAGTATCATTCTACAATAGTACATTAGGTTCTTTGATGTCTATTCTTACAGTGTTGTTAGATGGATATATTAAACATGAACATTTCTCACAGGATTTATATCTTAATAAATGTAGTGAAGAAATGAAGGAAGTAGCATAAAAATTGACATAATAAAGGATCTTGTATTGTAAAATGAAATGAGGCGATTTCATGACAATACAAGATTTTTTTATTATCTGGCAAGACATAGGTTTGTTGTTGTATGCAATACTGAAAGCTTTTTTACCTCTTCCATCATTGGAAGTGATTTTGGTACCTCTTTGTATGCATTCTCCAGAAAAGTGGATTCTCTATTCCATTGAAGGTGCGATAGGAACCTGTATTGGTGGAGGAATAGGGTACTGCTTAGCCCATCGTTTTGGTCGTAACATCCTACAACATATGGCAAGTGAAAAAGATATGGATGCGGGAGAACGCTTGATGAATCGCTATGGGATGCTTGCGGTGTTTATTGGTGGAATTACACCTATTCCAGACTTTCTATTGGCGTATTTAGCTGGTTTCACCAATATGAACTTTATAAAATTCTCCTTGTGTGATGGATTTGCACGATTGTTAAGAAGTTTACTTGTAACGTATTGTTTATATCAATTGGGAAGTGTTGTGAACGTAGATTCCTTTGGCACTTGGTTTTCTTTGATAATAATACTTTGGCTTATCCTTCGTTGGTGGAAGGAAAAACGTCACTTACAAACAACATCTAAGAAATAAGGAAGTATTTGATCGTTCTCCATTTTTTCTGGATGCCACTGTACTCCATAAACTAAATGTTCATTATCTTCAAATGCTTCCACGAAACCTTCATTGGATACAGCGGCCACTTTTAGTTGACTGGCTAACGTTGCTATGACTTGATGATGATAGCTATTTACAAGTATGTCTTCCGCATACATGGTGCTTAGAAAACTATCTTCACAAATGTGAAGAAGATGTTCATGTTGCTTTGCATGGGTATCTTCTTCTATGTGTTGTATTAAGTTTCCTTTCAAGTATACGTTGATCATTTGCATTCCTCTACATATTCCAAGAATTGGCTTATGTGCAGTATAAAAAGCATCAATACATGCGAAATCAAAATGATCCATAGCTCTTTCATAAGTTTGCACATGAGGATTACGTGATTGCTTTACATAATAACTTTGTACATCATAGCCTCCTGGAATGATCAAACCATTACAAATCTTTTTTGCCTTTTCAAGTGATGCATAAGAGCAGATAGGGAAGACAGCCGCCCCTAAATTTACAATCGCATTTACATAACTTTCATTCACAAACCATTTGAACATAGAATCAAAACGTTCAATACGCATTACAATACCAATGATTTTCATATTGTCACCTCTAGGTTAACGTATGTAAAAAAAAGAAAAAGGTTCTTATGGAAACCTTTTTCCTTGCCACGTATCTCTTCTCTTCATTTCTTTATCAATATCATTTAAGACGACCACTTTCTTCAATGTCCAAGAAGGTGTAATCAATTGTTCTTTAACTCCATCTCCTGTTAAGCGCTGTATGATAATTTCAGGAGGAAGTACTTCCAATTGACGAATCACGATATCAATATATTCTTCTTTTGTTAACACATGAAAGGGTTCTTCTCTATATTCCTGTCCCATTTTCGTGTGCTCCATGATGTGTAACATATGAATCTTAACGGCATGAATTGGGAGTGTAGAAATTGCTTTTACGCTTTCAACCATCATATCTGCACTTTCATTAGGAAGTGAATTGATGATATGTACACATATTTTGATATCGCTTTTTTCTAACATGTGTATACAATCTAAGAAATCTTGATACGTATGTCCTCGATTGATCTGTAACGCAGTACTATTGTGAATACTTTGTAGACCCAATTCCATCCATACTTCTTTCTCTTTTGCGTAGGAGTTGAAATAATCGATTTTCTCTTGGTCTAGACAATCCGCACGAGTTGCGATACTAATGGCTTGAATGTCATCGTTTTGAAGAAATGGTTCAAATGTTTCTTTGAGTTTAGAAAGGGAGGCGTATGTATTTGAAAATGCTTGAAAATATGGCATAGGCATACCAGTAGGCCATTTCTTTCGCATTCTTTTCGTACCTTCTATATATTGTGTTTGTAAACTATCGTGGATATCACCAGCGTAATCTCCACTTCCCATAGAACTACAGAACGTGCACCCTCCACTGCCACAAGTGCCATCACGATTGGGACAAGAAAAGTTTGCATTTAACGCAACTTTAAAGACTTTATTATGAAAACGATGCTTTAAATAATAGTTCCATGTATGATAACGCTTGTTATCGTCACTGAAAGGAAAAGGATTATTGAATGTCATTTTATCACCGCACTTATTTTACCATAGGACTAGAATAACGTAAATGAATTACGATATATAAAAATAATTGTGAGTACTTTCAAAGTAATACCCAGCAGACTATTTCATTTCAAAAAAAATTATTTACAAAAATCAACATTGCTATAGTACTTTGTAATAAAGTTAGTCTTGGTTATGTAGTTTCCACGACCCTTTACTGAAAATCGTTTGTTATTTCTCTTATATTTCACAATAGTCACTTTTCTATAGGGAAATTAAAAAAGTAATTCAGTATATGGTTGTCAAATGAGTACTTACAAAAATAATTAAAAAAATATATTTCTATAAAAAAATGGTAGAATAGAAAAGAAGAGTAAATTTAAAAAATTCTTAATAATCTACTGTTTATTTTTTTAAACAAATGTGAGATAATAATTGCACACAAAATTCTATAGAAAGGGGGTATCGCGTTCATGAGTACCGGAAAGAAAGTAATACAATGTAAAAAATATCCAATCACGTATACGCTCGTAATAAAACAAGTAAAAAATATAAATATGCGCATCTCCCAAAACGGAGAAATCGTTGTAAGCGCGAATCCTTTTGTGCCTATGGAAAAGATTGATGAATTTGTATCTAGTAAAGTTTCTTGGATTGTGTCTCATCAAGAACAAGTATTAAAAAGACAAGCGTTTACCATTTATGATGAAAATTGTATTATGCTATTTGGTAATCATTTAAAAATCAAACGTTCTATTGGTAAATATAATCATGTAAGTTATGATAAAACAACACTTTTTGTACAAAGCAAAGATAATGGAAATTACGATAAAATCATTCGTCAGTTTCTGGATAAATTATGTCGTGATGTGTTTATGGATATTGTGACATTAACACATCGTTCATTGAGTGATTATCAACTTCCATTTCCAGAGGTTAAGATACGTGAAATGAAAAGCAGATGGGGAAGTTGTACACCAGTCAAGAATTTAATTACCTTAAATAAAAAACTTATTCATTACCCATTTGAGTTTATCGAGTATGTTATATTACATGAATTTGTGCATTTTATTCAACCGAATCATTCAAAAGCATTCTATCATGTAATAGAAAATTATATGCCAGATTATAAATCGAGAATGGAAATGATCAATCATTTGGAGTGATAGTATCACTCCTTTTTTTTCTAGGAGGAATTTTATGGAAGTCAAACGTAAACGAGCATGGTGTCTCGTTGTTGTGTTTTGTATTATCATTGTAGGGCTTTATTCAAGAAGTACATATCCTTTTCAAATGTTTTTAAAAGCTTATTTAGGTGATGTCTTATGGACGAGTATGGTATATTTTCTACTAGTTTTATGTTTTCCTAATGTGAAAGCAAGTACTGCTTTTATAATTGCATTATTAGGTAGTTTTTTTGTTGAATTCTCACAACTCATATCCAATCCAATGCTAGATTATTTACGCACAACATTTCTTCGTTATATAATAGGTCAAGGATTTGTGTGGAGTGATCTTATTTGTTATTGTGTAGGTGCTGTTTTTGCGTATATATTGGATGTACAATGGATTTTTAAAGTAAAGAAAAAGAGGCCATAGCCTCTTACAAATCTCGTCCAATTACTTGGGCGATTTTTCTTCCTTTCTCAATAACATCCGCAAATCTTTCTGGTTTTAAAGATTGTGCTCCATCACTCCATGCATTCTCAGGGTCGTTGTGTACTTCAATGATGAGACCATCTGCCCCAGCTGCGATTGCCGCAAGGGAAGCACTTTCTACCAATCTCCAATCTCCAGTCGCATGACTTGGATCAATGACGATAGGTAAGTGGGTTTTTTCTTTGATAATTGGAATAACGCTTAAATCTAAGGTGTTTCGTGTATAGGTTTCAAACGTACGAATTCCACGTTCACAGAAAATCACATTTTCATTTCCCTCAGACATGATATATTCCGCAGCCATAATCCATTCTTCAATAGTATTTGCCAATCCACGTTTTAACAATACTGGTTTATTTACTTTTCCTACTGCCTTTAATAAATCGAAATTTTGCATATTACGTGCACCGATTTGAATCAAATCAACATGTTCTACGAATTCATCTATTTTATCTACGCTCATTAGTTCTGAAACGATAGGTAAATGATATTCGCTACGTGCATGTTCCATACAAGCGATACCTTCACTCCCCATTCCTTGGAATGCATAAGGACTTGTTCTTGGTTTATATGCACCACCACGTAACATATCTCCACCAGCTTTTTTTACATCTTTAGCAATTTGCATAATCTGGCTTTCTCCTTCGACGGAGCATGGGCCACCAATGACTACGATTTTTTCATTTCCTCCAATTTTAATACCAGCAACATCTACGATGGTATCTTCTGGATGGAATAAACGGTTTGCTTTTTTGTAAGGAGCCGCAATTCTTGTGACGTGTTCTACAAAAGGATGTGCTTTAATCAATTTGTCATCCAATTTTGATGTATCTCCAACAAGACCGAATACGTTGAATTCATCTCCTTGGATCATTGTAACTGTTAATCCTTTATCTTCAAAGTTACGTATGAGCTTTTCTACTTCTAATTTAGGTGCATCCTTCTTTAATGTAATAATCATACAATTTATCCTCTTTCTTAATCTGTGATAGCGGCCATGAGAATGCTACGATAGGCATCTTCAATTTCGTTCACTGTTTCTTCAATCTCCGTATTGTTTACTGCGATATATGCAGCATATTTTTGGTATAAGTGGTAACGTTCATCGTGTAGTTGTTGCAAAGCATCTTTACTTTTTGATAAAGGACGATTTGGATCAGCACTGATGAGTTTGTTAATATCACGATCAATAAAAATCGTAATTCCATTTTGGCGCAGGTAATCCATGTTGATTTTGTTCTTGATGGTTCCTCCACCAGTCGCAATGATTTTATTGTTTTCTTTTGCTAGTTCAATAGCAACTTCTGTTTCAATCGCACGGAATCCAGCTTCTCCAGATTCTTCGAAGATTTCTGGAATGCTCTTACCAGCTTTTTCTATAATTTTATCATCTAAGTCAATGAATTCTTTATTCATACGTTGTTCTAGCATTTTACCTATGGTTGTTTTTCCCGCACTAGGCATACCAATCAATACAATGTTACAACGTTGTTTCAACATATCTTGGAAAATCGTATCGATAACATCATCATCAACAGTCTTATCAAGGAAGTGTTCTACAGATTGTTTTGCTTGTGCAATTAACATTTCTAACCCCATAACACGTTGTATTCCTTCTTCCTGTGCTTCGAAGCATAAACGCGTAAGAATTGGATTATAGATGACATCCATTACACTCTTACAGTTTGGAAACATAGTGATATCGATAGGAGCATTGCCAATTTTTGGATACATTCCAATAGGGGATGTATTGATGATGATTTCTGCATCCAAATGCTTCGCAAAGCATTCATCATAAGAAATAGCACCATTTCCAGCAACGATATCTACGATGATCATTTCTTTTGCTTGTTCATGGTTTACGACTGCTTGAATAGCTGCAGATGCACCACCATTCCCAATCACAAGTACTTTTTTGCCTTGCATTTGTACGTTGTGTTTTTTCACCATATATAAGAAACCAGTAAAGTCAGTGTTATAGCCATGTAATTTACCATCACGGTTTACAATTGTATTCACAGCACCAATTGCTTTTGCATGTGGATCAATTTCATCTAGATAAGGCATAACATCCTTTTTGTAAGGAATCGTTACATTGATAGCAGTAAAGTCTTTCTTTTCCATAAAATCTTTGAACTCTTCTTTGTCCAAAGGAATCAAATCAAATTTGTAATCTGCAATTCTCTCGTGAATTTCTTTTGAAAAACTGTGTCCTAGTTTTTCACCTATTAGTCCATAACGCATATTTTCTCTCTCCTTGTTCTAATTTAGGGGTTGTAGATCCTATTTCAACAAAAAAAGCATCCGATAACTTCTCGATGCTTTTGTTATGCCCTGGATATCAAAATAAACCATCGTCTAAAAATGGTTTTCCAGGGCTATCTAAAGTAAAAATAATAAGATGATGTTGGGATAGAATTTTTCACTTGAATCACTCCTAATGGTTATAGAATACATCAATTGAGTTGGAATTGCAAGTATTTTTCATAAATTTTCAATATTTATGAAAAATACTGTAAATTTCTTACTTATGAATATGTAAGTTTTGTATTGTTGTGTGATGGATGATGTAATTACAGAACGTATGTACGGAAGGTGGAAGATAACGATTTTTTACGGTTGCTAAATAAATATAACGTTCATGGGGAGGATTGTTTATGCGAATTCGTTTGACTGCGAAATTATCAATCATTGCTATATCTGGAACAAGAGCAACTCCATAATTGATTGCCACAAGACCAATAACGGCACTATCTTCTTCTACTTCACAAATGATGTTAGGTGTAATATCTACTTCTTTAAAGAGACGTTCAATTAAAGGACGTATACCACTTTCCTTATCATAGAAGACAATCTTTTCATCCTTTATCATTCGTAAATCAATTTCATCATAGGAGGCGAGTGGATGATTTCTAGAAACAATTAAAACAACTTCTTCTTGCGCAATTGGTAAAAAGTTGATATCTGGTTGGTTCTCAACATAGGAACAAAAGGCAACATCATATTTTTCATCCTTCAAACCTTGTAAGATTTCAGTTGTATTTCCTTGTTTTAAGGAGAATTTAATATCCTTATTATCTTGTACGGAAAGAAAGTCTCGTATCAAGTGAGGGACATAGTGAGAGCCAAGGGTGTAAATAAATCCAAGATCAATCCATCCACTGTGTTGGGAAGATAAGTCAAGAATCCTTTTTTGTCCGATTTCAATTTCATTCAAGCCTTTGTTTACATATTCATAAAAGATCTTTCCATATTTGGTAAGACGAATATTTCTACCTTGCTTTTCAAAGAGGTAAATTCCTAATTGAGCTTCCAAAGTGTGTATAGCGTGCGAAAGGGAAGGTTGCGTTATGTTTAGTTGTTCTGCAGCATGTGTGTAGTGTTCACTTTGTGCGAGCACTTGAAAGTAATATAAATGGTTAAGGTTCATGAAATCAACTCCTTTTTAGTAATTATAGCTCAATCTATAGATAAAATCTATGAATAAAGTATAAATTATGAATTGTTTATATATAAAAGGAAACGTATAATGCAACTGTAACTTGTGAATAAGATAACATTCACAATAGAGGAGGTTGAATTATGGGAAAGTATTCTTCAATTTTTGAGCCATTGACTGTCAAGACGATGACGATGGAAAATCGTATGGTAATGACACCGATGGGGACAAACTTTGGTGAGCAAAACGGCGAAATGAGCTTTTTGCACATCAATTACTACGAACAAAGAGCAATGGGTGGTATTGGTTTAATTATTGTTGAGAATGCGTGTGTGGATTTTCCATGTGGTTCTAATGGTACTACACAATTACGCATTGATCATGATAACTATATTCCTAGACTTTATAAGTTAGTGGAAACCATTCATAAACACAACACAAGAATTGCCATTCAGTTGAATCATGCTGGAGCTAGTGCGATGGAAGAACGAATTGGTATGCAACCAGTATCGGCTAGTAATTTTCCTAATAAAAAAGGAGGAGCAATTCCTCGTCCTTTAACAAAAGAGGAAATACAGGATATTGCGAAACATTATGCGAAAGCCGCAAAACGTGCACAAATCATTGGATTTGATGCAGTAGAAATTCATGCAGGTCATTCTTATTTGATCAATCAGTTTTTATCACCACTAACCAATGATAGAAGTGATGAATTTGGTGGATCGCCTGAAAATCGTGCAAGATTCGCGAGTCTTGTTATGCAAGAAGTACGTGATGCAGTGGGACCTAATTTTCCAATCATTATGCGCATTAGTGCAGATGAGTTCTTAGAGGGTGGAAATACCTTAGAAGATATGTTAGAAGTATTGCCTTACTTTGAAAAAGAAGCGGATATTATTGATGTATCTTGTGGATTGTCAGATTCTATTCAATATCAAATTGATGCCAATTTCTTAGAGGATGGATGGCGTTCTTACATGGCGAAAGCAGTGAAAGACAAATTCCATAAAGTAGTTATAACGACAGGTAATATACGTGATCCTCAAGTTGCACAAGATATCCTACAACGTGGAGATAGTGATTTGATTGGTATGGGACGTCAATGTATTGCGGATCCAAGTTGGACCAACAAAGTACATTATGGAAAAGAAGATCAAATTCGTAAATGTATCTCTTGTAACATTGGATGTAGTGGACATCGCATTGGTTTAAATCGTCCAATTCGTTGTAGCGTAAATCCTAGTGTTAATGAAGGTGAAGAATACCGCGAACTGAAAGTAAAACAACCGTGTAATGTCGTTGTTATTGGTGGAGGTACAACGGGACTTGAAGCAGCATGTAGTGCAGCGGAAGTTGGATGTACGACTTTCTTAATTGAAAAAGAAGATCATCTTGGAGGATTGAGTGTTGAAATTTCTAAAATCCCAGATAAGAAACGTCTTCGCGATTTCCCAGATTATTTAATACATCGTGCAGAAAATTTACGTAATTTGATTACCTTAACGAATACAGAAGCAAATGTAGACTTTATCAAAATGTTGAAACCAGATATTATTGTCAATGCGACAGGTTCTACACCATTGTTGCCACCAATTAACGGATTAAGAGAAAAAATTGACCAAAAAGGTGGACATGTGAAAGGTATTTTAGGTATGATACAACATATCGACACTTACCCTGAAGACATGAAAAATAAACGTATTTGTGTTGTAGGTGGTGGAGCTGTTGGTCTTGATGTGGTAGAATTCTTTGCGAAACGTGGTGCAGATGTAAGCATTGTAGAAATGTTACCTGTGGTTGGTAAAGATTTAGATACTGTGACCAAAGTGGGAACGTATGATATGTTAGAAAAACATCATGTACAAGTATTAACAAGTACGGCATTACAAGAAGTAAAAGATGATTGCTTTGTTGTGAAACAAGGGGAAGAGATTGTTGAATTGCCATTCGATGAAGGGTTTGTTTGCTTGGGAATGCGTGCGTATTCACCAATCATCAACGAACTAATGGAAACGTTCAAAGAAGTAGATGTGGATATCGTGAATATTGGAGATAGCATGAGAGCTAGACGTATTATCGATGGAGTTGCAGAAGGACGTAACATTATCAATATATTAAAGAAAAGAGAATTTCTATAAGATACGCAAGGATAGCGTAAGGAGGAAAATATATGAGCGAAAGAATTACAGGACACACAGAACTAATTGGATTGATTGCGACACCAATTCGTCATTCAAAATCACCAACTATGCATAATGAAGCATTTGCAAAATTAGGATTAGACTATGCATATCTTGCATTTGAAGTTGGAAATGAAGAATTAGAAGATGCAGTAAAGGGATTCAAAGCATTAAAAGTACGTGGGTACAATGTTTCTATGCCAAATAAAACAGTCATTGGTCAATACCTTGATCATTTATCTCCAGCTGCTGAACTTTGTGGCGCTGTAAATACTGTAGTAAATGACAATGGAGTATTAACAGGTCATATTACGGATGGTATTGGTTACATGCGTGCATTACAAGATAATGGGATTGATGTCATTGGTAAGAAAATGACGATTGTTGGTGCTGGAGGAGCTGCAACTGCAATCGAAATTCAAGCTGCACTAGATGGTGTAAAAGAACTTTCTATCTTTAATCGTCGTGATGAATTTTGGGAAAGAGCACAACAGAATGTAAAAAACATCAATGAAAAAACAAATTGTAAAGCAACCTTATATGACTTAGCAGATTGTGAAGCATTGAAACGTGAAATTGAAAGCAGTTATTTGTTTACCAACGCTACAGGTGTGGGGATGAAACCATTAGAAGGAAGTATGATCATTCCAGATGCTAGCTATTTACGTAAAGACTTAATCGTAAGTGATGTAGTTTATATGCCAACGAAAACAAAAATGTTAGAAGTGGCGGAAGAAATTGGATGTAAATGTATGAATGGTTTAGGGATGATGTTATATCAGGGTGCTGCGGCATTCGAATTATGGACAGGAAAAGAAATGCCAATCGATTACATGAAAGAAATTTTAGATATTAAATTTTAAGGATAGGATGAGGGAAAATTATGAATAAGAAATATTATCCAAGTGCTTTTATACTTTATTTGAACTACTTTATACATGGGATAGGGTGTTCAATATTGGGACAAGCAGTTATTAAAGAAATGTTAGTAGAACAATGGGGTGTTGGAATCGACTCTATTGGGCAAGTAACAATGGTTGCGGCAGCTCTTGGATTGGGACGTTTGATTTCACTTCCAATATCAGGTCCATTATCTGATAAAATGGGAAGAAAAGTATCTTCTTTGATTGGGATTGCTTCTTATGCAATTTTCTTCATAGGAATTGCATGTTCTCCAAATATGTGGGTAGCTTATGCTGCGGCTATATTAGGAGGAATTGCGAACTCTTTCTTAGATACAGGTGTTATTCCAGCGTGTGTAGAAATCCTACAACCACGTTCTTCACTAGCAACTATGTTAACAAAATTCTTTATATCAGCAGCGCAGTTGTTACTACCATTTATGTTAGGTGCACTTGCGGGAGCAAGTTTATCTTATAATACA
Organism: Amedibacillus sp. YH-ame6; assembly: GCF_053848845.1. Taxonomy (NCBI): domain Bacteria; kingdom Bacillati; phylum Bacillota; class Erysipelotrichia; order Erysipelotrichales; family Erysipelotrichaceae; genus Amedibacillus; species Amedibacillus sp. YH-ame6. The sequence continues at coordinate 16,346 of NZ_JBSPEZ010000012.1, read as the reverse complement.
CTTCTTTATATTTGTGGTGTTGCGATTGTTATCATCGGTGCGTTAGTTGTATTTGCTCCACTTCCAAAAATGGAAAAGAGTGCTGGAGAAAAAGCACCAGGTTTGATAGAAAATATCCGCAATTCAAAATTTACAGTGGAAAGTATTGCACTTGTTGTCATTGGATTTACATGTACAGCAACATTCCAACTTTGGTTGAACTGTGCACAAACATTTGCGAAAGATTTAGCAGGAGTACAAGATCCAGGAATGATGCAAACGTATTATTCTTTTGGTTCCTTAGCAGCTATCATTGTAACAGCATCATTAGTATCAAAGATCAAAGGCGTACGTTTCTTATTTGTGTATCCTTTGATTACATTGGTTTCACTAGCACTAGTTTACTTCATGCGTAGTGAAACTATGTGTTATATTGGTGCAGCACTTGTAGGATATAGCGCAGGTGGTGTAATCTTACAATTAGTAACTGCAACCGCAAATGATTTGTTTCCAAAAATCAAAGGAACCATCACAAGTATTGTTATGATTCTATCTTCTTTATCTAACTATACGATTCTTTCTTTGGCAGGGAATATGAATTCAGAATCTATTCTTATGATGAATATTGGAATCACTTGTGTGGGTGTATTATTAGCATTGTTTGTAAATATGCGTTTTACTAGACTTTCTGTACAGAAGTAGCTTTTTTTGGAAAGAATTGTTATAATTACAAAAATTGGAATCATGATTGTGATAAAGGAGGAAATCAAATGAAACTAATACGTTGGTTGGATGATAATCTTGAAGAGTATTTGTTGATTATTCTATTGTGTTCGATGACCATTATTATGGGTGTTCAAATTTGTTCACGCTATGTATTCAACGCATCTTTGAGTTGGTCGGAAGAATTAACTAGATATCTGTTTATATGGTCTGCGTTCATCAGTATTGCATATTGTATAAAAAAATGGATTTCTATTAAAATCGATCAAATTATTAATATGTTACCAAAACATGTATATATTGTCTTTCAACTTATTTTGAACATTATATTATGCGTTTTCTTCCTATATCTAAGCGTGCATGCATTCTCTTATTTACAAATGAGCATTGCATCTGCACAAAAAAGTCCTGCATTAGGACTTCCAATGTATGTGGTACAAGTAGCACCTCTCGTTGGTTTTTCTCTTGCTTCACTTCGTTCCTTTCAACAAATTGTATTGGAATGTAAAAACATTGTACATTACATACAACATAAAGATGTAACCATCGAAAAGGGAGGGAAGTTATGATACAAGGTATTTTAGTCTTATTTATTATTTTACTTCTTATCTCTGTGCCAATTGCTTGTACGTTAGGGATTGTATCCATAACTCCTTCTTTGATTGATCCAAACTTTCAAATTAGTGTAGAATATATTATTCGTTCTATGTTAGGTGGTATTGATTCCTTTCCGCTCTTAGCTGTTCCAATGTTTGTATTATCTGGAATTTTAATGGCAAAGGGTGGCGTTTCTAAGAAACTGTTCGATGTGTTCTCGTTCTTTTTAGGGAAACATACAGGTGGTATGCCTTGTGCAGTCATTGTTACTTGTTTGTTTTATGGAGCAATTTCTGGAAGTGCGCCTGCAACTGTAGCGGCAGTAGGAAGTATGACCATTCCTTTATTAATACGTATGGGGTATGATAAAACATTCGTCACTGCATTGGTGGCGGTTGCGGGAGGACTTGGGGTTATTATTCCGCCAAGTATTCCATTTATCTTATATGGTATGGCATCAGGTGCTAGTGTTGGGAAAATGTTTATGGCTGGTATTGTACCAGGCTTGTTAATTGCTTCCTTATTGATGTTATATGCAATTTATCACTGTAAACGTTATGGTGAAGATAGCGAAAAAATAGATTTAGAAGTAAATGCATTGCATGAAAAAGGATTTAAGAAAGTATTCCTAGATAGCTTTTGGGCACTGCTTACACCAGTGATAATTCTAGGATGTATTTATACAGGGGTAGCTTCACCTACCGAGGCAGCTGTTATTTCAGTGTTCTATGCGTTGATTATTTCAATGTTTGTATATCGCACATTGAAATTCTCAGACTTAAAAGGAGTCCTTGTAGAATCTATTCGTACATTTGCGCCAATCTTATTTATTCTAGCGGCAGCGGTAGCGTTCTCTAGAGTGATTACCTTATTACAAATACCACAAAGTGCTGGTGATTTTATATTACATACATTCTCAGGGAAAGTATCTGTCTTAATCGTAATCAATATTTTGTTATTGATTGTGGGAATGGTGATGGACACAAGTCCAGCAATCCTCATATTAACACCAATTTTATTACCGATTACAAATGCATTGGGTATTGACCCTGTTCATTTTGGTATCATCATGGTTGTAAATTTAGCAATCGGATTTGTGACACCACCAATTGGAATCAATTTATTTGTAGCCAGTTCTTTAACGGAAGTACCTGTTATGCAAATCGCAAGAAAAGCAGCTCCACTTATTGCCTTCTTCTTATTAGCATTATTGGTGATCACGTTTGTACCTGCAATTTCCTTGTGTTTAGTAGGTTAGAAAGGAGTACATTATGAAACGAAAAATGAACATATTCTTTCTTGTGGGTTGCCTTTCATTGGTAAGCGGATGTACTCAAAAAATAGAAGATCCAGTTGCGGCATCCAAACGATACCCATGGATTATTGCGACCGATTCACCTGCTGACACAGTAACTTCTATCTTCGCAAATAAATTTGCGGAAGAAGTTGAGCGTTTAAGTGATGGAGAAATTCAAATGGAAGTGTATGAAAATGGAACTTTAGGTGGAGATCGCGAATTGATTGAAAGCTGTATGGGAGGGGATATCTCCTTTATATTACAAAATACAGCACCACAAGTAAGCTTCATTCCAAAACTTGCAATCTTTGATTTACCAGTTGCGTATACATCCATTGATAAATTACGAACAACACTTGATGATACAAATTTTATGAATATGATCAATCAAGTATATGAAGAACATGGATTTCGTTTGTTAGGGCTAGGGGATCAAAGTTTCCGTGTTATGACAACGAATGAAAAAATAACAGATGTCAATGATTTTAAAGGACAAAAGATTCGTACAATGGAAAATAAAAATCATATTGCTTTCTGGCAATCCATTGGTGCAAATCCAACACCTATGACATTTTCAGAAGTATATATCGGGCTTCAACAAGGAACCATAGATGCGCAAGAAAATCCATACGAAGTTGTTGTTTCTGGTAAAATCTATGAACAACAAGACTATATTGTACAAACCAACCATTTGCCACATTTGCTTTCCTTAATTGTAAACAATGATTTTTATGACTCTTTACCAGATGATGCAAAAGCCATTGTGGATGAAGCGAGTGAAAATGCTAAACAATATGCAAGACAACAAGCAGATAAAAGAGTTTCAGATCGTTTAAAAATCATTACCGATAGTGGAACAGATATCATCGAAGTAGATCAAACAATGATTGAACAATTACGTAATAAAGCCAGTGGTGTATATGAAACCATACGTAAACAAGCTGGTGAAGAACTATATGAAGCATATACCAAACATATGGAATAGGAGGAATCATTATGAATACAATCAAAACTAGAAATATTGTAATTGGAGAAGGAATGCCAAAAATTTGTGTACCAATCGTTGGAAAAACATCGGCAGAACTTATGCAAGAAGTAGCGGAATTAGCAAATATCGAAGTAGATATCGTTGAATGGAGAATGGATTGGTTTGATGAAGTAGAATCCATCGAAGCAGTGGTTGAGATGTTACATGAACTTCGTACTGCGCTGAACAATACAACTTTACTGGCAACCTTTAGAAGTAAAAAAGAAGGTGGAGAAAAAGAAGTATCGACTGCATTCTATACGGAACTAAACAAAGCAGTCATTTCTACAAAAGAAGCAGATTTAATTGATGTGGAATTGTTTACAGGAGATGATAGTGTTAAAGATATCATCGCTTGTGCAAAAGAACATGGAGTTTATGTGGTTATGTCAAACCACGATTTTGCGAAAACGCCTGCCTACGAAGATATCATTGCTCGTCTTACTCGTATGCAAGATATGAATGCAGATATTTTAAAGATTGCGGTTATGCCACAAAGTAAGAATGATGTAATAGAATTGTTACGTGCTACCAATGATATGTATGAGTTACATGCACATCAACCAATCATCACTATGTCTATGGCTGGAACAGGTGCATTATCTAGAATGTGTGGAGAAGTTTTCGGTTCTAGTGTTACCTTTGGCGCAGCAAAAAAAGCAAGTGCCCCTGGACAGATGGCAGTACAAGATTTAAAGAACGTATTGGAAATTGTTCATAAGAGTATTTAAAAGTGCTGATAAAGCACTTTTTCATTAATAATGATACAAAAATAATGCAAGTTATTGTTGAATAAAAGAATGAAAAAAGGTACAATAATTACAGTGATGGAAGATTTTTCATCAGGAAAATGTAAAAAAGTTTCAGGAAGGAGAGACTATGTACAAGATTGTTAAGAAAGAGATTTTGAATCCTACCGTAACGAAAATGGTTGTGGAAGCACCTGTCGTTGCGAAAAAAGCACAAGCAGGACAATTTATTATTCTGCGCGTACATGAAGAGGGAGAACGTATTCCATTGACGATTGCTGATTATGATCGCGAAAATGGTACTATAACCATTATTTTTCAAATCGTTGGAAAAACAACTATGTTGTTGAACAACTTGAATGAAAATGATTGTATTTTAGACTTTGTTGGTCCTTTGGGGAAACCATCCCATGTGGAAGGTTTAAAAAAGGTTTGTGTAATTGGTGGAGGAGTTGGTTGTGCTATCGCATACCCAACAGCAAAAGCATTGCATGACAATGGAGCAGAAGTTACTGTTATCACGGGATTCAGAAATAAGGATTTAGTAATCCTTGAAGATGAATTCAAAAAGGTAAGTACACATGCCTATTTGGTAAGTGATGATGGAAGTACTGGAACAAAAGGCCTTGTAACAAATGTATTAGAAGAATTGATTAACAATGGTGAAGAGTTTGATGAAGTAATCGCAATTGGACCACTTATCATGATGAAATTTGTATGTGCTCTTACTAAAAAATATAACGTTAAGACAGTGGTTAGTATGAATCCAATCATGATTGATGGAACCGGAATGTGTGGAGGATGTCGTTTAACTGTTGGCGGAGAAACAAAATTCGCTTGCGTAGATGGTCCTGATTTTGATGGTCATGAAGTTGATTTTGATGAAGCAATGTCTAGAGGAGCGACATATCGTGACTTTGAAGCTCACGAACGTGATTCTGCGTGTAATCTAATGAATAAGGGGGTAGCTTAAGATGCCTAATATGTCATTGAAAAAATTAGAAATGCCTGTACAAGATCCTAATATCAGAAGAAACAACTTCGAAGAAGTTGCATTAGGATATACAAAAGAAATGGCAATGGAAGAAGCACAACGCTGTTTACATTGTCCTACAAAACCATGTATTAGTGGTTGTCCAGTTTCTGTTAATATCCCTGACTTTATTGAAGAAGTGAAAAATGGAGATTTTGAAAAAGCATATCATATTATCCATGAAACAAGTTCTTTACCTGCAGTTTGTGGACGTGTTTGCCCACAAGAGACGCAATGTGAACAAAAATGTGTTCGCGGAGTAAAAGGGGAAGCAGTTGCAATTGGTCGTTTGGAACGCTTTGTTGCAGATTGGTATCGTGAAAACGTAAATGAAGCACCTGCAAAACCAGTTAGCAATGGTCATAAGGTAGCGGTTGTTGGTGCAGGTCCAGCTGGACTTACATGTGCTGGTGATCTTGCGAAAAAAGGATATCAAGTATCTGTATTTGATGCATTACATGTAGCAGGTGGTGTTTTGATGTATGGAATACCAGAATTTCGTTTACCAAAAGCAATTGTACAAAACGAAATCGAAGGTTTGAAAAAGATGGGTGTTGATGTACAAACAAATGTTGTAATCGGGAGAAGTGAATCTGTAGATGATTTATTTGAAGCAGGATATGAATCCATCTTCATCGGTAGTGGAGCTGGACTTCCTAATTTCATGAATATGCCAGGTGAAAACTTAAAAGGTGTTTATTCAGCAAATGAATTCTTGACTCGCTGTAATCTTATGAAAGCCTACAAAGAGGGTGTAGATACACCAATTCAACGACCAAAAAGAGCGGTTATTGTTGGTGGAGGAAATGTAGCTATGGATGCTGCTAGATGTGCAAAACGTTTAGGTGTAGAAGAAGTTACGGTAGTATATCGTCGTAGTATGGAAGAACTTCCAGCTCGTAAAGAAGAAGTAGAACATGCGATGGAAGAGGGAATCATCTTCAATCTATTAACAAATCCTGTACGTGTCCTTGGAAATGAACAAGGATGGGTTACTGGAATGGAATGCGTGAAAATGGAACTAGGTGAGCCAGATGAAAGTGGTCGCCGTCGTCCTGTAGAAATGAAAGACAGCAATTTCGTTCTAGATGTAGAGTGTATGATTATGGCAATTGGTACTTCACCAAATCCACTTATCCGTTCTACTACAGAAAATTTAGAAACAAACCGTAAAGGATGTATCGTTGCGGATGAAAACGGTAAAACAACTCGTGAAGGCGTATTTGCTGGAGGAGATGCAGTAACTGGTGCAGCAACCGTAATCTTAGCTATGGGTGCTGGTAAAAAAGCAGCTGCCGCAATGGATGACTATATCCAAAACAAATAAGATCTTAAAAGTTATACGCAAGTATAGCTTTTTTATATTTGTAGCATTGGAAAGGAACACAAGAATAAATGGAAGGGTTTACATTTTGTATAAATAGTGTTATTATGATTGTAGAAATAAGGTTCTTATTTCTACAATCATGGTACTGGCCTTGCTATGATTGATCTGAAATGTGTGTATTCCTTTACATTCCTTCCTTTTATTGTAATGTACACAAATTTCAAAACCTTGTATTCATATCGATTTCCTTTCGATAACCTAGTAAAAAGAACGTCCTCGTGGCGTTCTTTTTATATTTATGTAGAATATATGCTTTATTTAAGGGGATTTTATGTATTTCATATGATACACATTTTTAGTTCGAAATTAGATGAATCCAATTAAATATGAATTGTATCTCACAAATAACTCACAATTATCTCACAAATCAATCTTTTCGATCGCTTTTTTCAGTTCATCAATATCTTTGTGTATGTAGGTGTCTTCTGTAGTTTTGTAATTTGCGTGTCCTATCATCTTTTTTATACTTGTTTTGTTGGCGTCTGAATTACTTAATAAGGTTGCAAATGAATGACGCCCATCATGAGGTAAATGATTGAATCCAAGACGTTGCATAAGGGGATTAAAAACAAATGTACGATAATGCGCATATGTCATATGTTTTCCATTCTTATCACAAACAAGATATTTGTTGCTCTTTTTATACAGCGATTTAACTAATGGTAATACTTTTGAATGAATAGGAACTATTCTGCCTTTACCAGCATCCGTCTTCATGCCCCCTTTTATAACATTCAGTTCAAAATTAACATCGCTAATTTTTATGTCCAGGAGTTCACTTGGTCGATATCCTCCATAAATCATCATAAGGACTGTTTCTACGCCCTCTAATGCGTTTAAATTAGACCATAATGTTTCTATTTCATTTTTGGTAAATGGCTTGTGTATGCTTGCCTTATCTCTTATATAATTATTCACTTTAATATATATAGAGTAATCTTTATTTACAATATCATTCATCATAGCATACGCGTACATTTGGTGTAGTAGGGTAGTGTACTTGTGAAGACTTCCTTTTGCTAGTTTTTCTTTATCAACTATGGTCTGTAAGTGAATCAGCTTAATTTTTGCAAAAGGCACATCATACAGTTCTGCGAATTTGCTATAAGCCCATTTGTATTTAGTTATTGATGATTTGGATAGATTTTTAAATTTCTGTTCACTCCACAAATCAAATATGTTTTTAAACGTCAATTCATTTATTTTGGATTCATCTATAAATTTAGTTGGATCGCTTTTGAAATTAAGCAAACAAAGATTTGCTTCCTCCTCGGTTTCAAAATATCCAAGTGTTTTATATACTTGTCGATATTTCTTCTTTAAATTAGGTGCATACTCTGTTCGTTCGTGAATCTTTGCTACCCACGGTTTTCGTCTGTGTCCTCCGAGATTATATACAGTACCGTATCCATTAGGTTTTCTAAAAGTCTTTTTTGTTCTAGGCATTTCTACCACCTCCACACAATCCTAACATATAAAACTGCATGTATATCTCTCTATTTTGTGAGATATATTGAATAACTTCATTCGCTACACAATTAGGACAACCTTTTTCTTCCCATTCTTTACGAGTTTTCCCACACATTAAACACGCGTAAGTGTTGGCTCTAATTTCCGACATATTTCGCTTTTCAGTGCAAAAAAAAGCACTTTGCACATTTTCAATGAAATAATGTCCCAATTCGTGCAGTAGTACAAAGTTTGCATATTTTTTATCAATCTTATTATTGATAAATATGTAATTCTCTTTACCTTTCAAGATAACACCGTAAGCATTATCTAACGGAATGTTGAATTTTTTTATTCCCTCCCTTTTTACGATTTGTTCCGCTTCCAAATTTGCACACTTTTTAAGTGCATTGACTATAACCATCATTATAGCCCCCTTTCTTCTATATCCACTATACCAAACGCATTGTATACATATCGTTGGTAAAATATGGAAATTATAAAATAGCACATATAGAAGTAAAAAATATAAAAAAAGGGACTATTTAGTTCATGAAATATTATATTTTTTTACAATGATTAAAACACTTAATATTATTTTACATAAATTGTAATAATCACTATAAAAAAACCGTCATGCGACGGCTTCTGTAGATTTCTTTTTCATTTGTGAGTAGCCTACAAACGATAAAACCATTTGGATAATAACAAAGAAGAAATAAATGAACATAAATACCATTGATACTGCATAAAGAATAGCACCAGTCAAAACAAATCCGCGTTTATTCATTGCGATACCTAGTCCGTTGAATATAGTTGCTATACCTACACAGATTGCGTGAGGCATAATAAGAATAGAACCAATCGCAATACCAACGTTTTCTGCATCGCTAGCCCCAGTGCCATTTATAGACACGATATAAAATATTAAATATAGTGTGTATAGCGCACCAAGAACGAACGAAATAGTAACTGGAATATTTTTTGGTTTGTAAGTCCTTGTTGCTTTTTTAACTTTTTTAACTTTTTCTGATTTTGGTACTTTAATTTTTTCGGGAATTTTTGATGTATTACTTTCTGTTTTTATCGGTTCAGTTACCGAAGGTGTTTCTACAACGATAGGAATTACTTTTTCAATTTCTTTTTTAGTTGGAACTTTGTATGTATCTTCTTTTAATGCAACTGTACTGCCACTTACTTTGCTTATTTTAGGAAATACACATAAAAATACGATACCCGCAATAAGAAAGGCGTATCCCATAATAGTTGATATGGTATCATCTATACCTTTTATATAGATCATTGATAGAATTAAAAGCCCAGCAAACAAAAAAACAAACGCATCAAATACGCATAATAGTTTTAATTGTTTATTTTCCATAATCATTTTCCTCCCTCAATGGCTTTTGCCATGTTGATTATATCTGTTTCACTCAATTCCGATACCCCTTCTTTTAATTGAGTGTATACAGCTAAGTTATTAGCTTTCAATACATTAAGCGCCCATTCATATTCGTTAAATGCGTTAGGAAAGGCGCTTTTTAGCGTATCTACCATACGTTTACGTGTTTGTGCATCCACATTACTCATGGCTTTGTTTATTTCCATAGCTTCATGAAAAAGGCTATTGTCATTATCTAATAAAAAATCTATAGAAACATTAAAATGATTTGCAAGTTTTTTTACAGTATATATATCGGGCGTTCTATGTTCTTTTTCCCATTTTCCATAAGTGGTTTCATTGACCCCAAAAAGTGAAGCCATTTCTTTTATTTTTAGATCGCTATTTTCTCGCAGCCGTTTTATCTTTTCTCCAAACATATTGACACCTCTGTTCTCGTGATTTTAACTGTATTATACCAAGACGTAAGGTCTTTTTTTTATAAACGGACAAATAGTACGGAAAAGTCTTGACAATGTACTAAATGTCTTGTAATATGTAGTTAACAAGACTGATTGTACGGAAAATAAAATCATCTTGTTGATTATAACATGAAAGGAGTTGGTAGTTTGCGAGAATGGTTGATTGAATGCAGAAAAAACAAAGGTCTTTCTAAAAGCCAAGTAGCTGAATTAGTAGGTGTGCAATGTTCGGTTATCGGAAAGTACGAACGTGGCGAACGTAGACCATCCCCCGAAGTAGCCAAGAAACTTGGTAAACTTCTCAAATTTAACTGGACGAAATTTTATTCGTAGAAAGGAGAATATATCTTGAAAGGCTATGTAAATCAGTACCGTTTAACTGTAACAGATAAAAACAACACTATCATACGAAGATTCTTTGGTATGGACGAGAATGAATTATATGAGCGTTTTGAAATGTGGGTTATAAAACAGGGCATATCAAGAGAAGAAATGAAAATATCATTGACTCCAGTATATTAAATGGAAAGGAGAATAACCATGTTCAAAGTTGGCGATGATGCAATTTTACATGATAAAAATTGTGATTTCAAAGTGATTGTAAAAAGTGTATTCACACTTCATGGAGAAACCTATTGTCAAGTTGCACCAAGAGAGTTTGAAGCTTTCACAAGAGAAGTAAATGTTAAACAATTATCAAAATAAAAATGAATTGCGCTAACCGATCAAAGTAATTGCAATTCATCCCTAGGAATAAACGCAGACATACGTCTTTTGTTTACATAGATATTATAACAAACATTTATGTAAATGTAACATACAAAATGTGATTGTAAAGCGTTTATCTCACAATTTGAAAGGAGATTTACATGAATTTAGTAAAAGAAGCTATTGAAAAAGCGCAAGAAAGCAATAAAGAACTCTACAGTATAGAAAAGATTTCGCTCGCTTGTGCAATCAGTCCTAGCACATTAAGTAATTATAAATCGGGGTTGAGATTAGCGCCACCCGATGTAATTGTATCATTATCTGCTTATCTTCATGATTTAGGTTTAAGAGATAGGTATTGCGCACAAGAGTGTCCTATTGGCAAATGTAAAAATCCTAATGGATATTGTCAAAGAGATTTACAAACACTTGGTTTTATGAGTGGTGATAAAGGAAAAAGCTTTATAGCCATGTTTGAAGAAATTTCTAAAATTTACGCAGACGGAGAAAGAACACGCGATGAAGAATTATTATTTAAACAAAACAATTTAGAGTGGCTATATCAAGCTGATGAACTCGTGAGAAATCTTATCAATTTTTGCGAAGGAATAAAATGATATTCATTACCACAAAGGAAGCGTGTGAAATTTTAAATAACGAGATTTGTCCTACTGCATTACAAGCGTGGATACGGCAAGGGAATTGCCCTCTAGGTGTCTATATCAAAAAAAGCGGTACAAGGCGCGGTAATTATAAATGTTTTAAAGACGTTGTCGAAACAGTTGCAAAGGAAGGATTCGTGAAGTTACAAGAAAGGATGATGTTATGCGATTAAAAATTAAGAACTTTACAATAGTAGTTATGAGCTTCGTGATATTGCTGTTGTTTTGCACAAATATTTATACAAAACATTTGTTAGTAAGAGCAACGGAAGAATATGAAGTAGTAAGAACTATGTCTACCAAGGATGATGAAAAGTTAATCATTGGGCATATAAGTATGGCCCTAAAGAAATCGAATGAACATCTCTTGCAGTATGTTACTTGGATAACTCAATCAAGAACTATATGGATTTTAGAACAATCACAGACACCACATCAAAACAATATGAAATTGTAAACAACTCATACATTGAAAATGGATTGTTATATTACGACGGTGCTATTTGCGTTGCTTTAGGTTCTGTATATGGAGAGGTTGGGACTATTTATAGAATAACGTTAGAAAACGGGAATCAAATCAAAGTTATAAAAGCGGATGAAAAATCCGACGCACATACATACAACGGATGTAACAACTCGAATGGTTCAATTTTAGAGTTGATAGTCGATACAGAAACAATGGATCAATTCGTTATGCAAATGGGCGACTATAATCACAGCACATTGTTTAATGGAAACATAGTAACAATAGAAAAGGAAGTGAATTAAATGAATCAAACACAAGAACGTAATTTTAATTCGTTAGAGGTAGCTTCTCTTACACCGTTAGAACCAGCCGAAGCTGATGGAAAAACGGAAGAAAGAAAGAGTATGATTCAAGATGCTTTATATAGTTTGAATGAATGTATAAGTAGTTTATATTCATTAGATGAAAAGTTGATTGCAATGGACTTGGAGGAATTTAGACAATCTATTGCAGATTTAAAGGAGGCATAATATGGCAAAAGTCATAGCAATAATGGGAGAAAGTGGAAGTGGTAAAACTACATCCATGAGAAACTTAAATCCCGACGAGACATACTACATTGATTGCGACAGAAAAGGTCTTTCTTGGAAAGGCTGGAAAGAGCAATACAATAAGGAGAAAAAGAACTATCTTCAAAGTGATGATGCTAATTACATCATGAGTGTAATGGATGGTATCAGTAACAAATGTCCCCATATAAAAAATATTATCGTAGATACGATTAACGGTGTTATGGTGGGAGACGAAATGAGGCGTTGCAAAGAAAAAGGTTATGACAAATGGATGGACCTAGCACAGTGTATATGGAATATGGTTGATGGCGCTCCATTCTTACGTGAAGACTTAAATATTATCTTTGTTGCACATACACAAACAGAACGTGACGAAAGTGGATTTATATTTACACGAATCAAAACAAGTGGTAAAAAAATCGACAAGATTTGTTTAGAAAGTAAGTTCACAACAATCTTATTATCGAAGGCTGTTGGAGGCAAATATGTATTTGAAACACATTCAAACAATAGCACAGCAAAGACGCCAATGGGAGCATTCGAAACTGATGAAATAGATAACGATATTGTAGAAGTATTAAAGGCATTGGAGGACTACTAATGAGAAGCCTATATGAAATTGACAAAGAATACTTAGAATTATTCAACAGATTTGATCCCGAGACTGGAGAAGTCTTGTTTACGGATGAGGAGTTAGATTCAATCAAACAAGAGTTTGAAACAAAAGCAGATAATATTGCTTGTTTAATCAAGGATAAAAAATCATTGATTGATGCTAGAAAAGCTGAAATGAAGACGCTTAAAGAAAGAAATGATTTAGAAGAGAAACAAGTAGATAGATTATGTAACTATCTTGTACGTTCAATGCTGATGCGTAATAAGAAGAAACTTGAAACTGCTCGTAATTTGATTAGTACTAGAAATTCAAAGTCAGTATTTATCGAAAATGAATCACTAATTCCAAAGGAATATTTGAAAAAGAAAATTGAGAAATTTCCAATGAAAAAAGAAATTGGAGAAGCATTGAAAAATGGTTTGAATGTTGCTGGTTGTAAATTACAAGAAAACACGAGCTTAATCGTGAAATAGGAGGAATTTAATAATGGAACCAATTAACGGATGGAATGAAATAGAAGAAGCTGGTAGCTTTGAACAAATCGAATTAGGAGGTCATATTTGCGTCATTAAAGGTGCAAGATGCGAAAAAACAAAGTCGGGTAATGATATGATCGTTGTCGCTTTTGACTTTGCTCCCGAAGATAAACAAGCTGGATATTTCAAAAATTTATTTGAAATGGATAAGAAACGAGATCCCGAATCGAAATGGAAAGGTACATATTATCAAGGACTTAGAACAGAACAATCAACACCATTCTTCAAGGCTTTCATTAACCGCATAATTGAATCCAACAATGGATATCAATGGAGTTGGGATGAAAGTACACTTGTTGAAAAGAAATTTTGCGGTGTATTTGGGCGTGAGCAGTATCAAAATTCTAAAGGGGATTTGAAATTTTCAACAAAATGTATGCAAGTCCGTGCTATTACTGATTTGGATATTGTTACTCCTCCAGCTGATAAATTGATTAACGGTACAACGTCACGACAGAATGATCTTCCATCTGCACAAAATCATTATAGTACTGGTGCTTTGGACATTTCTAGTGATGATTTGCCATTCTAAACAATGGCAAGAATTTCAAAAAAAGACGGTAATTATATACTAAATGATTACCGTCTAAAAACTACAGATGATATGTTCCTTGATTGTGGAGAGAGCATTGAGGTAGATGTTCAAATATCGGATAAACGTATCATAAGCGATCAACAACGCAAATTCATATTCGCACTATGTAATGATATGGAATATTACACAGGAAGCGACAGCGAGTACATGCGATTAGTAATGCAACAATACAATGCGGATTTAAGAGAAATTGAAATTGAGAGTTTATCAAATTGTAGTGTAACATACGCAAACGGCTTGATAAGCACAATTATAAATTTCTGCATTGATAAAGAAATACCTATCACAAGAAAAAATATTGACGATTATGGTTATTCATTCAGCGAAAAGCAAACATACACGATGGCACTGAAAAGAATATGCGTTATTTGCGGTCGTAGAGCGGACATTCATCATGTAGACCATATTGGTATGGGGAACGATAGAAAAGCCGTCTCACACGTTGGAAAGCGTTCCTTACCATTATGTAGAGAACACCATAGAGAATGTCACACGGTAGGAGAAGAAACATTTATTACAAGGTATCATTTAACACCATTTATTATTGATGAAAAAATGGAATATTTCATAAAGAAAGGAAAATTGAAAACGCATGAGTAAAATTAAATTTGATAGTACAGAAGCATTGGTTTTGAGTGTTTTGGAAAATTATCCTTTTACAAGAAACAGCGATCAAATCCTAGAATGTGTAATTGTTGAACAAATGGGATTTGGAGAATACTCGTTTAGTGAAATTATGATGCGTCGAAGAGAGTTAGGAATACCTAAATTCTCAACCATAGAACGAGTGAGAAGAAAATTACAATCTAAGTATCCAAATTTGAAAGCTAATGAAGTAGTTACACAGGCTAGAATGGATTTGCAAGCAGAATATAAGCAGTACGCAAAGAATGGTTGTGCGTATCAATAGTTAACTATCCAAACGGGCAGAAATACACTGGCAACATAACACCTCTTAAAATGCCTAAAAAGAGCAAATACGGCTCTGTCAAAAAAAGCGTTAATGGAATCGTGTTTGACAGTAAAAGAGAATCCAACAGATATCAAGAAATTATAGTACTGGAGCAAGCTGGAGAAATAAAAAATCTTCGCTTGCAAGTACCATTTGAGTTAATACCAAAAAGCAAATATGGAATGCCAATACGATATATAGCAGACTTCGTATATCACGAGAATGAACAGCTTATCGTAGAAGATGCAAAAGGAGTAAGAACTCCAGTATATAAGATCAAAAGGCGTCTTATGGCAGAAGTTTATGGAATACAAATAAAAGAAACCTAGGAGGAAACAAATGAAATATTACAGACGTAAGCATGAATTAAAGAATGGTGTTAGAACAGCAAAAAGAAATTGCAGAATTGTTCTAAACTCAATCAAAAGACAACGTGGAGAAGAATCTATATCACGTGGATATTCAAAATTATTATCATTCATCAAGTTAGCGAAATAAAAGATTTGTAAGTATGAAAACAAACAGATCGAGGTGGTAAAAATTGGAGGAACTAGGAACATATATAAGTCTGTTTCGCAAGTTTAAAGATTGGGAGTGGTATAAAGATGTTCCTACAAAAGTGGTGTTCATTCATTGCCTAATCAAAGCAAATTTCAAAGCATTAAAGTATAAAGGAAGAGTGATTGAGAGAGGGCAATTTGTTACTTCTCTCGACACTTTATCTAAAGAAACAGGTTTGTCAAAGCAACAAGTTAGAACAGCGTTGAAAAAGCTAAATTCAACACAAGAGTTAACACAAACTACAACACAAAGAGAAACTACAATATGTGTAGTAAATTACGACAAATATCAAATGTTTAGAGATACAAGCAACACAGACGTTAACACAAACGATAACATCGTAGCAACATCTTATCAACATCATAGCAACATCTTATCAACAACAAGTAATAAAGATAATAACAATAATAAGGGAAATAAAGATAATAAAAAAGAGTATGGAACATTAAAAAATGTTCTCCTCACAGATGATGAATATTCAAAGATTATTGAATTGAATTTATTATCCTACATCGATGATTTATCTTTATACATTCCTAATAAAAAAGGAAAACCTTATGTGAATCATTATGCC
>NZ_JBSPEZ010000011.1:0-85394 GCF_053848845.1 Amedibacillus sp. YH-ame6 | reverse complement strand
ATGCATATTTAATTCAACCTTTCTCATAAGGTACCTCCAATTCAATGAGGTACTATTGTAATATGTATTTAAGACATAATCAAATGTGGATACTTAAGACATTATCATAAACGAATCATAAAAAGTTATGAAAACTCTAGCAAATGGATTGACTTTTAAAGATAGATACTATAAACTTATGAATAAGAACAAAAAGCAATGATCGGGACTATCCTGTATTCCGCTGGTGTAGAGAGCTGTCGTGTGGTGAAAGACAGTGCAGAGAATAAGGGAAACTCACCCGTAAGCTGTAACCTGAAAGCACATAGTGTAAGTAAACGTTACCGAAGACTCACACGTTATCGTGAGAATGTATTCGTAGTTTGGATATGTGAGTGGGCAGAATTCTGCCAATAAGAGTGGTACCGCGTAGGTTAAGTTAACTTTCGTCTCTTGTATGGGATGAGAGTTTTTTTGTTTATAAGAGGAGGATCTTTTATGAAGGGTTATGAAAAGTACAAACGACAGTATTATTTACCACCAGAAACATGTATGGAATGGTCAAAGAAAGAGTATATTCAAAAAGCACCTAAATGGTGTAGTGTGGATTTACGTGATGGAAATCAATCTTTAATCATCCCAATGAGTCTAGATGAGAAAGTTGAATTTTTCAAATTATTAGTAGAAGTTGGGTTCAAAGAAATAGAAATTGGATTTCCTGCGGCTAGTGAAACAGAGTTTGAATTTCTACGTAAATTGATCGATGAACATATGATTCCTGATGATGTGACCATTCAGGTATTAACACAAGCACGTGAACATATCATTCGTCGTACATTTGAAGCTGTAAAAGGCGCAAAGAACGCGGTGATTCATGTGTATAATTCTACTTCTTTTGCACAACGTGAACAAGTGTTTAAGAAATCTAGAGAAGAAGTGAAACAGATTGCAGTAGAAGGTGCGAAATTACTTAAGAAGTTAACAGAAGAAGATGGTGGAAATTATCGATTTGAATATTCTCCAGAAAGCTTTACAGGGACTGAAATTGAGTATGCATTGGATGTATGTAATGCCGTGTTGGACGTATGGCAACCAACATCCGAAAACAATGTCATTATCAATCTTCCAGTGACAGTACAAATGAGTATGCCACACATCTATGCACAACAAATTGAATACATGTGTAAACATATGAAATATCGTGAGCATGTGATTGTATCTTTACATCCTCATAATGATCGTGGATGTGGTGTTGCGGATACAGAACTTGGTATTTTAGCTGGGGCAGATCGTATTGAAGGTACGTTGTTTGGAAATGGAGAACGTACGGGTAATGTAGATATCATTACCTTAGCTATGAACATGTATGCACATGGAATTGATCCAGAATTGAACTTCCATAATATGCCACATATTGTTGAAGTATATGAACGAGTGAGCCGTATGGAAGTGCCAATGCGTCATCCATATGCAGGGCAACTTGTATTCGCCGCATTCTCTGGTTCTCATCAAGATGCGATTGCGAAAGGAATGCACTATCGGGATGAAGTAGATCCAAGCCATTGGACAGTTCCTTATTTACCAATCGATCCAAGAGATGTTGGACGTGTGTATGAAACGGATGTTATTCGTATCAATTCACAATCTGGCAAGGGTGGAATTGGATACATGTTGGAAGAGTATTATGGTTACGATTTACCAAAAGATATGCGTGAAGACGTTGGATACTTTATGAAAAATGTATCGGATCATGAACATAAAGAATTGTTGCCAAATGAGGTAAATGATTTATTCCAAAAGGAATATATGAATGTGGCTATGCCATATGAATTGATCGATTACTACTTTACAAAAGTAGACGATCGAGTAACTTGTAGTTTGAACATTACCTTTGATGGAGAAGAAATGGATATTGGAGGTAGCGGTAATGGTCGTTTGGATGCAATCAGTAATGCATTACGTGACAATACTAAATTACAATTTGATATTTTAGATTATAAAGAACATGCGTTGAGCAAAGGATCTTCGTCTAAGGCTGTTTCTTACGTAAAAATTATTGATTGTCGTCAGAAACATCAATGGGGTGTAGGGTTGGATGAAGATATTATCGCATCCAGTGTGAAAGCATTGTTCTCTTGTATCAATCGAGCTGTGTTACAAAAAAGAGCAGAAGAAACAAAGTAGGAGGATAAAGACATGGGAATGACAATGACACAAAAGATTCTAGCTGCACATGCAGGATTAGAATCAGTTACAGCTGGACAGCTGATTGAAGTAAACTTAGATATGGTGTTAGGGAATGATATCACTTCACCTGTTGCGATTAATGAATTTGAACGATTTGGTTTTCATGAAGTTTTTGATCCAGGAAAAGTAACGATGGTAATGGATCATTTCGCACCAAACAAAGATATAAAAGCAGCACAACAGTGCAAAGCTTGTCGTACCTTTGCGCATGCGAAAAATATTGAAAACTTCTTCGATGTTGGAGAAATGGGAATTGAACATGCTTTGTTACCTGAAAAGGGAATTGTAGGACCTGGTGAATGTATTATTGGTGCGGATTCCCATACTTGTACCTATGGTGCCTTAAATGCATTTTCAACAGGTGTTGGAAGTACCGATATGGCAGCGGGTATGGTAATTGGAAAATGTTGGTTTAAAGTACCTGAAGCTATCAAGTTTGATCTTCGTGGGAAACTATCTCCAAATGTAAGTGGAAAAGATGTCATCCTTCATATCATTGGAATGATTGGAGTAGATGGAGCATTGTATAAATCGATGGAATTTAGCGGTGTTGGTTTACAATATCTTTCTATGGATGATCGTTTATGTATTGCAAACATGGCAATTGAAGCTGGAGCAAAAAATGGAATCTTTGAATACGATGATGTAACACGCGAGTATGTAGATGGAAGAGTTAATCGTCCATATAAAACATATCGTGCAGATGCAGATGCGGAATATCATAACATCTACCATTTAGACTTAAGTTCTATCAAACCAACGGTAGCATTTCCACATCTTCCTGAAAACACACGTGCAGTTGAAAGCATCGATGAAGATATTATCATCGATCAAGTGGTGATTGGTTCTTGTACCAATGGTCGTATTTCAGATATGAAAATTGCGGCAGAAATTTTCGAAGGAAAACATGTAGCAAAAGGAATGCGTGCAATTATTATTCCAGCGACACAAAGCATTTACATGGAATGTGTAAAACTAGGTTATATAGAGACCTTTATCAATGCAGGATGCATTGTATCTACACCAACATGTGGACCATGTCTTGGTGGATATATGGGTATTTTAGCAGAAGGTGAACGATGTGTTGCGACAACTAACCGTAACTTTGTTGGACGTATGGGACATGTAGAATCCGAAGTATACCTTGCAAGTCCAGCTGTTGCGGCAGCAAGTGCAATTGCAGGTAAAATCGTAGCACCAGAGATACAGGGAGGTAAATAGCATGAAAACAAGTGGATTTGTTCATAAATACGGGGATAACGTAGATACGGATGTAATTATTCCTGCACGTTATTTAAATACAAGTGATCACAAAGAATTGGCCGCAAAATGTATGTGTGATATCGATGCGGATTTCGTAAAGAATGTAAAAGTGAACGATATTATGGTTGCGGGCTTTAACTTTGGGTGTGGTTCTTCTCGTGAACACGCACCCATCGCAATCAAAGCAAGTGGTATTTCTTGTGTCATTGCGAAAAGTTTTGCGCGTATCTTCTATCGCAATGCAATCAACATAGGCTTACCAATTTTAGAATGTGAAGAAGCGAGCAATCGCATCAGCGCAAACGATGAAATTGAAATCGATTTTGACACTGGTGAAATTGTAAATAAAACAAAAAAAGAAACTTATCAAGCACAACCATTTCCTGCATTTATACAAAACATTATGAAACATGATGGTTTGATGAATGCAATCAAAAAGGGAGAAATCAAATAATGAAGAAACATATCGCGGTCATTCCAGGAGATGGCATTGGTCCTGAAATCGTAGCGGAAGCAGTCAAAGTATTAGATGTCATCGCAAAGAAATTCAATCATGAATTTGCATATACCAACGTTATCGCTGGTGGATGTGCCATTGATCAATTTGGTAAATCATTACCCGAAGAAAGCTTACAAGCATGTCTTGCGAGTGATTCTGTATTATTAGGCGCAGTAGGTGGTCCTAAATGGGACAATGTAGATCCTAACATTCGACCAGAGAAAGCACTTTTAGGCATTCGTAAAGAAATGGGTCTTTATGCGAACTTACGTCCAGCAAAAATATTCCCACAACTTGCGGATGCATCACCACTACGTAAAGATATCGTGGAAAATGGAATTGACTTTATGGTCGTTCGTGAATTAATTGGTGGTGTGTATTTCGGTGAAAAGAAAACCGAAATGGTAAATGGTGAATTGTATGCATGTGATAGTATGTGTTACTACGAACATGAAGTTGCTCGCATTGCTCACACAGCATTTCAAACTGCACGAAAACGTAACAGCAATGTCATTTCTGTAGATAAAGCAAATGTATTAGATTCTTCACGCTTGTGGCGAAAAGTAATGCATGAAGTTGCGCAAGAATATCCAGATGTAACTTGTACAGATATGTTAGTAGATAATACTGCCATGCAAATTGTAAAGAATCCTGCACAATTTGATGTCGTTGTAACAGAAAATATGTTTGGGGATATCTTAAGTGATGAAGCGAGTATGATTACAGGAAGTATTGGACTTATTCCGAGTGCTTCTTTAGGTGAAACAAAGCGAGGAATGTATGAACCAATTCATGGTTCTGCACCAGATATCGCTGGACAAAACATTGCCAATCCAATCGGAACCATTCTAGCAGCAGGTATGATGTTGAAGTATGCATTTGATATGGATGCGGAAAATGCTATGATTGAAAAAGCTGTAGAAGATGTCTTAAATGATGGATATCGTACAGGCGATATCATGGAAGTAGGCAAAACAAAAATGTCATGTAGTGATATGGGAAGTAAAATCGTAGAGTATATTGAAAAAGCGTAGAAGTTCTGAAATAGAACTTCTTTTCTTTTTACTTGAAAACTTGAAATGAAAAAGGATATGAGTTTGATTTCAACCAGTTGAACACCCATATCCAATTATTTCATTTTTTGTAATCGTTTGAGTAAAGCTTCTTTTGTATTCCATGTAGGATCTTCCAATACCCATTCATACAGCATAGAAAGAACTTCTCCAATTTCTATGCCAGTATACCCTAAGCGCATAACATCATGACCATTCAATGCTAAATCCTTCTTATGAAGGATATCTTTTTCTTCTTCCATTAATGATATCATGGCTTTACACTCCAGAACATTATCGATAAGTGCTTGTGCTAATTCTGGATTCTTTCCATGATTATCTGCGATTTGTGCATCCAATGCTTCAAAAGCAAGAGCTACATCATTGGAAAACTTACTAAGATACTTACGAAGCACCTTTCGTGTTGGCTTCACATAGTAATCATGATATAAAATAAGATCACAAACACGCTGTATCGTAGCGTTATCGTAATGCAGTTCCTTTAAGTAATGTTGTGCAATACGCTGCGATTGCAGGGCATGTCCTTTATAATGCGCACTTCCTTGTTCATCAATTGTACAACATAATGGTTTACCTATATCATGAAACACAATGGCTAATTTTACATATAACGAATCCTCAGTTGTATGGTTTAAGGCAACATCTGTATGTGTGAAGACATCATATATGTGCCATTTTGTAGGTTGTTTATAATCGTATAGAGATGCATAATCAGGAATGATTTCTAAGAGTATGTTTGCATCCCGTAACATGCGTAAGGTGTTTGGTTTACTCGCCATCAAGATTTTATTGAACTCATCACGAATGCGTTCTTTTGATACATAATTCAAATCTTGATGATGAACTTGGATGGCATTCCATGTGTTGAATTCTATTTCAAATTGAAGTTGCGATGAGAAACGCAAAGCTCGCAGCATTCGAAGTGCATCTTCTTCAAAACGCACCATGGGATTTCCAACACATCGAACGATACCTTGACGAATATCTTCTTGTCCATGATATGGATCGATAATTCCCATTTCTGGATGATATGCAATTGCATTCATTGTGAAATCTCGTCGTTTCAAATCATCCTCTATATGGGCTGTAAAAACAACCTGGTCAGGAGAGCGATGATTTTGATACGATTGATCAATGCGATAAGTTGTTATTTCTACAGGTTCTTCATCAAGAAGTACGGTGATTGTACCATGTTTTATTCCTGTTGGAAGAGCTTTGTATCCAGCTTGTATAAACCAAGAGAGCATATCTTCCGCTTTTGCGCTGGTGGCAATATCATAATCATGCAAATCACGTTGCATGAGCATATCACGTACACATCCTCCTACTAGAAAAGCTTGCGCATTATGAGAACGCAAGAATTCTAATATAGAAATAACAAACTCAGGGATTAAAAAATGTTCATTCATAGTCATATTATATAATGATTTTCTAAAACTAAAAAGAAAAATAAAAGAATTTTGATTCATGTATCGATAATACATGATATAATTTAAAAAAGCAATCATAAAAAATATGGGAAGATTTATCAATTATAGTAGCTGGGAGAATATAATATGAAAACAACTGTTAGAGAAATGGAAATAGATATTTTCGAATATCTATCAAGAGCAAATAATCAATTCTTCTTTTTGTACGATTTTGAAGAGAATCAAGCTCGCTGGTCTTCAAATTCTTTCGATGTTTTTTCCATCGAAGAAAAAGGGTTTGATTGGAGTCAATTGATTCATCCGTTAGATATCGATTCTTTTAAAGCGCAATGTCAAGAAATACAAAGAAGACACACAGGACAGTTTTGTAGTGATTTTCGCTTTAAAGATAAAAATAATGAGTATGTTTGGGTTCAATGCAACGGAAGTATGGTGATTTCTTCTTCACGTGATAAATTTATTTTATCGGGAATTGTTAGTCTTGTGGAAGTGAAAAATCATTATGATCCTGTTACCAACTTACTTTATATTACAAGTTTCAGAGATTCTTTAAAGGAAATAAGCATGTCTTCAATACCATGGGGAATCTTATTAATAGGAATAGATGATTTTAAACAAATCAATGATTTATATTCCTATGCATTTGGAGATAAGGTCTTGAGCAATTTTGCGAATCGGTTGGCAAATTTACTTCCAACAGAAGCACAATTATATCGATTAGATGGAGATAGTTTTGGGGTTTTATATCAAGAGCAGATGTGGCAACTTTGATGGATTTGTTCCATAGTGTTCAAGAGCTTGCGCAAGAGACCATTGTGATAGACAAAATTGCTGTTTCTTTGACAGTTTCTGGAGGTGTTTCTAAATATCCGGATGATGGAGGAGATTCAGATGAATTGTATCGCAATGTAAGAATTGCATATATTGAATCCAAACGTCGTGGAAAACGCCAAATAACAATCTGTTCACCATCGCTTTGTAATCAAGTACAACGACGTATGTTATTGTTGGATTCCTTACGAGAGAGTGTTTCTAATGATTTCGCTGGGTTCAGTTTGCGATTTCAACCATTGATTCAAACGAAGGATGAAACATTGTTTGGATGTGAAGCATTGTTACGTTGGGAACATCCAAGTTTTCCAGATGGAGTAACACCTTATGAATTTATTCCAGTTCTAGAAGAAAGTGGTTTAATTTTTGAAGTAAACAAATGGTTGTTAAAGAATGCATTGTTACAATGTGAAGAATGGGTACAAATTATGCCGTCCTTCCACATGAATCTAAATATTTCTTGTTTTCAATTTGAAGATGTAGAGTTTAAGTTTCTAATCACAAAGATGATTGCAAGAAAAAATTTACCAGCTTCTGCGATCACCTTAGAGTTAACTGAAACTGGTAGAGTAAGTGATATGGCATTGATAAACAGTGTGTTTAATTTCTTGCGTAGTCAAGGAATTAAAATTGCGTTGGATGACTTTGGAGTAGGATATTCTTCCTTAAGTGTCTTCCAAATGTTAAAGGTGGACCAATTAAAAATTGATAAGAGTTTCTTACAACGTCTGACATATGATGTTACAGATCAAGCATTGGTAAGACAGTTGATTCAATTGTGTCATAGTATGAATATCATGGTTTGTGTTGAAGGTATTGAAAGTGCACAAGTAAATGATATTGTAAAACAGTTTGGACCAGAATTGCTTCAAGGATTCTATTATGACCGTCCTTTGAAAAGTGAAGATTTTCATGCACGTTACTTCGCAAATATGACAAAGGATAAACCTACTGTTTATAAAAATTCTATCGAATACGAACAAAGTTTAACATATTCTGCGCTAAAGCCAACACAACCACTTTCAACCGATGTGATTGTGAATAATGCGTTTGGTGGAATCTTTCAAGTGGCTTTAGACGAGAATTTTTCCTTTATTACATGTAATGAAGGATATCGTAGAATGTTAGGATACACTCCTCAAGACATTGAAGTTCGTTTCAATAATCGTGCATTAGGTATTGTATATCCAGAAGATGCTGAGTATGTAAACACGGAAATAAGAAGACAACTTGGAGAAGGGGATACGGTAACTGCAGAGTTTCGTGTTGTACGAAGTGATGGTAAGCCAATTTGGGTTATGGGAACTGGTAATATTGTAAAAGCAGCAGATGGAAACCCTAGTATTATTGTGATCATTGTAGATGTAGATGACTTGAAAAAGAAACAGTTATCCATTGAGAAAGAATATAAGAAATATAAACGGATACTACAAAATATACCAGTTGGGGTTAAATGTGTTCAAAACAATGAAGATTTTGATTTGGATTATATGTCTCCAGCCTTCTTATCCTTACTCGGATATGACGAAAAAGATTTAGAGAAGATGTTTAATAGAAAATATATCAATATGGTACAAGAAGAAGATCGCCCAATTATTGTGTCGGATGTATTAGAACAGGTGAAAACAAGCAATATCGTAACCTTACGATACCGTTCTCCTTGTAAGGATGGACATCCAATTTGGGTAGAAACGATTTCGAAATTATATCCACCAGAAGAAGATGGTATCCAAAGATGGTATTCCAGTGTGGTAAATATCACGGATACAATTACGGATGAACAAAAAGATCATGCAAAGGATTTTGCTATACGTATTCAAAATGCTTCTCAACAATGGGGAGACGTTATGTTTGAATATCATTTCGCAAGCGATCGTATCATTTTCTCTGAAAATTATAAAGATTTATTTGGTCGTAATCCACAAGATGATATGTTATCAGAAACAGCATCTATTTTCCCAGAAGATCGTCAAGAATTAGATAAAGCTATTCAATTGATGCATCAAGGAATACAACCGCCATTGATTGAGGTTCGTTACTATTCTGAAGATAGAGGATATTTCTGGGTTTCTATTTTATTTACAGAACCAGATGCACTTGCGGGTAACTCCGTATCTGTAATTGGTAGAATTACCGATATCGATGAAGCAAAAAAGACAAAAGAAGAATTGTTAATTCAATCAAAAACGGATGGATTAACAGGAATTCTAAATAAGAAGAGCATTGAAGAAGAAATTCGTCAGTCTATAGAAAACCATAAGAATGATAATTCGATTTATGCATTATGTATCTTAGATATAGATGATTTTAAGGGATTAAATGATACGAAAGGACATGTTGTAGGAGATTATGTGCTAAAAGAGATTTCTAGAAGATTAGCACAACTTTCCAATGATCATGTGTTGATTGGTAGAGCTGGTGGAGATGAGTTCATGATTTATGCGAAGCTTGGGTATGAATTTAAATCCTCCGATTTCTTTGGTAGAACAATTACAGAGTTATTATGTGAACCTATTTCTTGTGATGGTGAAATGGTTTCCATTTCAACAAGTGCTGGTATTTCGTTATTTCCAAGCGATAGTCAAGATTTCTATAATCTATATCGTTTAGCAGATAGTGCTTTATATTTAGTGAAAGCCAAAGGTAAAGCAAATTATCATGTGACTACTTCTATATGATATAGGAATCGTATAGAAAAATAGAATTTAGACGCGTTTATATATTAAAAAGCAGATATCTCTCGGTGATTCAGTTTGAGAGATATCTGCTTTATTCGTTGTTCGTTGTTCTTAAAATATAAGATAAATGACGACCACATGCATGGTCTCTACGATAAGAGAAGAATGCATCATTGTTTAAGAAGGTGTCATTTGGATTAATACGTATTTGTTCTTTTGGTACTCCTAAGTCCAGTAACATTTGATAGTTTAATCCTTTGTTATCTACAAAAGCTTTTCCGTTTTCATGATAGATGATATAAGGGCTTGTATCGAAGCTCATAGCGTTTACTTGATCTATGACATCCTGTCCTACTTCAAAGCTATGAAACGCAATTGCAGGGCCAATATAAGCCTGTACGTGACTTGGATTGACTCCTTCATGTGTAACTAGATAGGAAAGACTTTTACGAGTGATTTCTTTGACAGTCCCTTGCCATCCACTGTGAATGGCACAAATGATATTGGTATATGGATCATATAATAATACTGGTACACAATCTGCATGAAAGACTCCTATCGCAAGATTTGTTTCCTTTGTATATAATGCATCGCAATCTGCAATGCCATCTATATATTGTATACTTCCTTTTCCCATGTCGTTACTTGTTGCCTCATGAAGATGATCACTATGGGTTTGTTGGCAAAATACCCACTGCTTAATATCGATTCCTAAGGTATCACTAAGTGCTTTTCGATTCTCGATCACTTGTGTAAGATTTCCTCCTACATGAAGTGCCATGTTATTGTTTTCTGCTTTTGTATGATCGCGCAGAGTTGTACCAGCTAGAATTTGTTTGTCTGGGTTCCATTGAATGGTTGACATATGTTATTACCCTCTTTCTTATAAAACTATTTGTTTCTATGATTTATAGAATCTCTTGTAGTATAAAGCAGTTGTTAGTGAATTGCAACTCCTATGTATGACAGATACAAATGTATCTGCCCAAAACATGTTTGTTTAGAAGCCGTTGCGAGTATTTACGATGGCATCCCAAGTAGCTTTCCCAATATTTCCATCAATAATCAAATCATATAAATACTGGAATTGAGACACACCAGCTGCTGTACGATCACCATACATAGCATCCATTGGTACAGGACGCAAACAACTGTTCTTTGCGGCTGTTTCATTAAGGTATTCTTGCATCTTATACACTTCAAGACCTTGGTTACCTTTTGTTAAATAGAAAGAACGTGAAGATACAGGGATATTTGTTACAACTCCCAAATCACGCAATTCATTCACAATTGCACTCCAAGTTGTATTATCGATCTGACCAGTGATTGGTAATCTAGCATGTGCTTGATACTCACGTACCGCATTAGCTGTTTTTGGTCCATAATCACCATCCAGTTTTAACTTCGTAGTGATGATACCTTTTTCTTGAAATATATTTAGATATCCTTGCATTTTATTTACGCCAATTCCTACACTTCCAATTTGTAGTGGGGCTAACATTGTGTTCATTGTACATCCTCCTTTCCTTACAGTATATGGGGATGGGGAATTTGTATCTATATAATCGCCTATATTATTGTGCTTTTTCATCAAAAAAAGATATGGAACGTGGTATAATAATGAAGAAAATGGGAGGTCTTAAGATGAGTAATAAGACAATCAGTAACTTCATGACGTTTATTCAAAACAGCCCAAGCTGTTTTCATGCAGTGGAAGAATTACGAAAAGAATTTCATAAAGAAGGATTTGTACAATTGTTTGAAAGCAAACAATGGAAGTTAGAAAAAGGTGGAAAGTATTACGTAATCAGAAATGGTTCTAGTATCATTTCCTTTACAATAGGAGAAGAAGTACAAGAGGAATATAGTTTTCAAATTTGTGCCTCTCATAGTGATTCCCCAACTTATAAATTAAAAGAGAATGCATTTTTAGATGTACGTGGAAAATATACACAGTTAAATACTGAAGGGTATGGAGGAATGATTGCCTCTACTTGGATGGATCGTCCTTTGTCTATTGCGGGAAGAGCACTTGTAAAAACAGATGCAGGATGTGTTGTGAAACTTGTGGATTTTAAAAAGGATATGGTACTGATTCCTAATGTTGCTATACATATGAATCGTGAAATTAACAGTGGGTATAAATACAATGCTCAAGTGGATATGTTACCTCTATATGGTGGAACTAACAAAGAAAAAGAAACGTTCTTAGATGTACTAGCGAAAGAATTGCAAGTGGATGCTAAGGATATTCTTGGAAATGATTTGTATTTGTATAATCGTAACCATCCTAGTATTTGGGGGAGTGAAGAGGATTATATATCCGCTCCTAAACTAGATGATTTGGAATGTGCATATACTACGATGTTAGGATTTCTACATAGCAAGAATCCTAAGAATATAAATGTGTACGCATGTTTTGATAACGAAGAAGTTGGTTCCGGTACAAAACAGGGCGCAGATTCTACTTTATTATTTGATGTTCTTACAAGAATCAATCGTTGCTTAGGATATAGTGAGGAACAATTGCGTTGTGCATTTGCGAACAGTTTTATGTTATCGGCGGATAATGCACATGCCCTTCACCCAAATCACCCA
The DNA here is from genome assembly GCF_053848845.1 of Amedibacillus sp. YH-ame6. Taxonomy (NCBI): domain Bacteria; kingdom Bacillati; phylum Bacillota; class Erysipelotrichia; order Erysipelotrichales; family Erysipelotrichaceae; genus Amedibacillus; species Amedibacillus sp. YH-ame6. The sequence continues at coordinate 72,796 of NZ_JBSPEZ010000011.1, read as the reverse complement.
GAGAAAAGCGATGCGAATCACGCAGTGTATATGAACGAGGGAATCGTAGTGAAGTTTAATGCGAATCAAAAATATACAACAGATGCATTAAGTAAGGGCTTGTTTCAAGCAATTTGTAATCGTGTAGAAGTACCACTTCAATATTTTGCAAATCGTTCCGATATGCAAGGTGGCTCTACCCTTGGAAATATTTCTACTGCACATGTTTCTATTCATACCGTTGATATTGGTTTGGCTCAACTAGCGATGCACTCCAGTTATGAAACAGCAGGATGTAAAGATATCGACTATATGATAAAAGCAGTACAAGAGTTTTATTCATCTTATATCCGAGAAGATGATCAACATAGAGTAAACCTCTATCGTTAGGAGAACGTTATGGATTTTATAACATTAGAAAAAACACGTTATGCAGTACGTGATTATGAAGATAAAACAGTAGAAGATGAAAAACTACAACTTATTTTAGAAGCGGGAAGAATTGCCCCTACTGCGGCGAATCGACAGAGTCAGCGCATTTGTATCGTACGCAAAGAAGACATGGAAAAATTTGATGGTGCGATTAACTTCCATGGTGCACCTATGGCTTTGATTGTGTGTACAGATACAAAAGAAGCTTGGGTTCGTGGTTATGATGAAATGAATGCGGGTGTAATTGATGCGAGCATTGTTACTACACACATGATGTTAGAAGCGACACAAGTAGGACTAGGAAGTTTGTGGGTTTGTTCCTTTGATCCAGTAAAGCTTAGTAGTGTTTGTGGTTTAAAAGAAGGCGTTATCCCAGTGAATGTTTTATGCTTAGGGTATGCGAAGAATCCTGCAGATACAGAACGTTTTACAAAGACTAGAAAAGCATTGGAAGAGACTATATTAGAATACTAGCATCGTATACTCGATGCTTTTTTCATATCTAGGTACATGACTACATAAGATGATGTAGGTGATAGAATGAAAAAAGGATGGTTGTTAGTTGGTTTGGGGTTTATGATGTGTACGGTTACTATTTATGGGGAAGAGGAGGATTTTGTGATACATGTAGTAGATGAACAACAAGAGAGTTTGGAAGGGGTAAGGTTAGAAGTAGTGAATGATGGAAATCATCATAGTAGAACTTACAATAGTGATGAAAAGGGAAATGTTGCGATTTCCAATATGGAAATAGGGAACTATACGATTACAGTAGATAGTAAGGATTCCTATGATTTGAAGACATCCGTTGATGTGAATGTTACGCCATATACAATTGAGAACAAAACAAAGCTTACCGTTGTCTTAAAGAAAGGTTTTCATAAGGATACAAGAAAAGATTATGCCATTGTATTCTTATTGATTGCGATATTAAATATGATATTTTATTATGGTATCCTTATATTTCAAAAGAAAACATTCACACAATTTTTAGATGATATTATGCTATAATCATGTTTAAGAGGTGATCTTATGGTACATGAAATTTTAAAGTACAACAAAGAATTCGTAAAAGAAAAGAAATATGAGCCATTTCAAACAAGTAAGTTTCCTGGAAAGAAACTTGCAATTGTTACTTGTATGGATACACGTTTAATTGAGTTGTTGCCAGCTGCTTTGGGTATTCGAAATGGAGACGCAAAGATTATTAAGAATGCTGGGGGAGTGATTTCTCATCCCTTTGGAAGTGCAGTACGAAGTTTACTTATCGCAATTTATGATCTTGGTGTAGAAGATATCATGATCATTGGACATACGGATTGTGGTGTTCAACATATGGATAGTATTGAAATGTTACAGAAGATGCGTAGTAGAGGTGTTTCCTCTCAAGTCGTTGATACAATGCAGTATTGTGGAATTGATTTTGACGAATGGTTAGGTGGTTTTGCGGATGTAGAAGAATCTGTACTTAGAAGTATACAGCTTTTGCATGAACATCCACTCATTCCTTCTGATGTTCGCATTTATGGGTTTGTTATGGATTCACTTACAGGAGAATTAAGAGAAGTATAGTAGTATTAGCTTATATAGATGAAAAAAGTGAATCATTGGGATTCACTTTTTAAATGCTCAAATTCAGTTGTACTTAAGATGGCTCCTTTTTTAGAGACGATTGCTTTTGCAATATGATTGCTTTTGGTTAATGCTTCTTCGATCGTTGTGTGCATAGTGCGATAGGCGATATAAGAACCTATATGACAATCACCTGCACCTGTTGTATCAATAGCATTTACTTCATCAATTGGGATGTGCGTGTAAGTGTGTCCATCAAAATATGCACATCCATTTCTACCTAAGGTAACGAGGATGAGGTTTTGGTTTTGTTTGTATAATTCTTGTAGTGCTTCTAGTAAAGTAGAACAAGATGTATATTGTAAGGCTTCTTCTTCATTGAGGTGTAAGATAGGATGACATTTCATAATGCGTTTCATATTGGTTTTAGGGATATGTTGAATTCTAGGCCCACATGCAAAATAAATCGTTACATGAGGATTGCGTTCTAGATATTCAAGAATATAGATACCACTTTCTTCTTCTAATTCTAGACCACAAACATATACCGTATCCACATCTTGTTGATCTAGAAGTGTAAACCATTCCTTCTTAAACTTATACTCCGCCCCATGATAACTCAAAAAAGAACGTTCTCCATTTTCTTCAATCAAGCAATAACAACATCCGTTTTCTTCTTCACTTTGTAATATAGAAGGGGCAAGATGTAAGTTATGCATTTCTTTTCGAATATAATCTGCGTACACTCCTGTTCCAATAGGAGAGAACAAAAGATAATCAACACCAAGTAATTGACACATCCAAGATGCATTAAAGGCACATCCACCTAATGATAAACTTTGACTTTGTACATTGATATCCTCACTACTGTTAGGTAAGTGAGGGAGGTTCATCAACACATCTACAACGGTAGAACCGATGAATACAATTGGCTTGTTTGCCATAGAAATCACCACTTTCTTCTATATTATATAACAAGAATGTTTATTTTTCTTTACCTTTTATATAAGTACCCTTTATAATAATGGTCATGGAGGAATTGCTCATGATATTGAAGACAAAAAGATTGATGCTAAGAGAGATGTGTGAAACAGACTTTGATGATCTGTGTCAAATGTTATGCGATGAAGAAGTGATGTATGCATATGCACACGCTTTTTGTCTTGAAGAGGCTAGAGAATGGTTAAAGCGCCAGCTACAAAGATATCAAGAAGATGGTGTTGGCTTATGGGCAATGATCCGTTTAGAAGATCAAGTGATGGTAGGACAGTGTGGAATTACACGTCAACATATAGAGAGTGAAGATGTTTGGGAAATTGGATACTTATTGAAGAAAGAGTTTTGGCATCAAGGATATGCAATAGAAGCAGCGAAAGCATGTAAATGGTACGCCTTCGATACGTTAAAGTTTCCTTGTGTCTATTCCATCATCCGTGAAGATAATGAAGCAAGTAGAAAAGTCGCATCTGCAAATGCTATGAAAGTGTGTGGAGAAGTAGTAAAACACTATTATGGTATGGAGATGCCTCATGTTATCTATCGTGTAAATAATCATAAATTTAAAGAAGCACCAATGTATCGTTTGTATATGGATGCGGAATTTGATGCGGTGAAGATACAACGTAAATTTCATCAAAGAGTGATTTCAATCGGTGCGGTTATAAGTGATGTTCATGGGCAAGAGTTGGGTAGATTTTATGAAACTGTATATCCACAACAATTCCAAAGACTCACAAGAGTTGTCCATCGTATGACAAAGTTGAGTGATGAAACCATTCGCTCATCCAGAAGTTTAAAAGATGTAATGGAAGAATTTTCGAAATGGATGTGTGGAATTGGGAAGAAACGTAGTCAAGTTCAAATGTTTAGCTTTGGACCTGATGATAAACGCACCATATTACAACATTGTACATTTGAAAATATCGATACCAAAGATATCTTTCAAGAAGTGATGGATATTCAAAAACTTATTTCTCCGCATGTTACTTATCAGGGGAAAATTGTATCTCCTACATTATCTTTAGATGATATGAAATTAGTTTTTGAAATACATGGAGAAGTGGAGCATAATGCATTAACTGATTCTCTTGATTTGATGGCAATTCATGTAGCTTTTGATCAACATAAAGCAATGAATGAAGAAAACATCCAAGCGATTGTAAATCGCAAAATACAAAAACAAATAGAATCAAAAAAGAAACAACAAGCGCACTTTCGAAAAGTTATGCAAGAACGATTCAAAGAGTATCCTCGTTGTATAGAAGTAGAATTCAATCAAGAAATCTTTGACCAATTCCAAAGTTGGGAAATGAAGGATAGGTATTTCAAATGGCATTTCAAGAAGAACTTTGTTAGATTGGAAGACATAGACTATCCATATACTACAATTTCTATGAAATTGAGTATCGACACCAATGAAGAACTACCAAGTGTAACCCTAGACTTAAAAACAGAAGAACAAAATATCAAGAAAAAATATGTATTAAGTTATCATAATGCGACTCCTATTGAAAACATTATAAGAAGAGTAGGAAATCCACATGAGTGAATTCATATCTTATAGTGAACAACTGGCGAAACAAATACATGTATTACGTCTTTGTTTAAAGGATTGTGGAAAAGGGAGTGTATGGGAAAGAAATCCATACCTTCGCTCATCCAAAGTCAAAAAAAGTTTAGTTGCACTTCATGAAAGTATTGAACGTATCATTCCTTGTCTCATGCTTTTTACAGCACAATATACAAAAGAAGCGAAAGATACGCACGCAATGCAAAGATTTTATCATAGCTATGCATTCTTGTATGATTTTAATGATGGTATAAAAAAAGAAGAGTATGATCATTTGATTCTGATTCAAAATCAAGAAATGTTATTGAAGTTTCAAAATTTCTTTTATCAAAGTGAAAGAATATTACAGGATGTTAAGCAGACAAGATAAGGGTTGTCTGTTTTTTATATTGTGTTTCTGTCACAAAAAGTGTATAATAATTGTGACAGAGGAGCGATGCTATGAAGGAACTATCATTGGGTGAGGCTATTTATACTAGGATGGAAGAAATGCCTAGTGGTACTATTTTTTCAAATAATGATTTTTACGATCTGGGTAATCACGATGCAATTCGTAAAGCATTATCTAGGCTTTGCATCGAACATAAGATATTTCGTTTGATAGATGGGTACTATACAATACCTTATTTTATAGAAGCAGTCCAAGAATATAGTTACCCAACAGTCCATGAATTAGCCCGGAAAATCGCGGATAGATATGCTTGGAATATTGCGCCATTTGGCGAAAATGCACTTAATCAAATAGGGATTTCCACACAAATTCCAGCGGTATGTGAATATTTGAGTGATGGACCATATAGGGAGTTTACATATTTAAATAAGGTTATAAAATTCAAACATACATCGAATAGAATGATTTCCAAATACTCACAACCCGTTTCTTTAATCATACAAAGTATTAAAACATTAGGAAGAGATAATATTACTGAAAAAGATATCAAACTTATGAAATTTTATATAAATGCATATGTTAAAGAAGATTTGCTAAAGGAAACCAAATCAGCGCCAGCTTGGATATATGAAATCATAAAAGCAATAATAGGAGGTTTTGATGAATAAATTTTTGGAATTAGGATTAGAGGATAGAAATAGATTGATTGTCAATACAGCGGAAAAAATGAATCTTCCAGAAGCTATCGTTGAAAAAGATTTCTGGGTTTGTTTTGTGTTGGATTATTTATTTAATTCTTTTGAATATAAAGAGTTTATTTGTTTTAAAGGCGGGACAAGTTTATCGAAAGTCTATAATTGTATAGAACGTTTTTCTGAAGATATTGATTTAGCATTAGATTGGGCGGCTTTGGGAGTGTTAAAAGATGAGGCGTATAAAATCCGAAGTAATCGACAGCAGAATTTCTATAATCATAAAGCGGATGTGAAAACTGAGAAGTATATCAATGAAATTTGGATTCCAGTCATAAAGAGAGATTTAAAAAAATTAATCCATGACGAATTTGATTTATATATGGATAAGGTAGATCAACAAACCATATGTTTTCGATATCCGCGAGCGTATCAAGACACTTCTATTTTACAGATTTTGCGTTTAGAAATAGGTGTGTTAGCTGAACCTGTACCTTCGCATACGAAAACATTAAGATCTTATATAGCAGATGTTTATCCAAGTTTGTTTGATCATAAAGAAATAACAGTGAGAACCATGAGTGTTGTAAGAACATTTTTCGAAAAAATCACAATCCTTCATAGAGAGGCTATGCGTACAAATGGAAATTATCCAATGCGATACTCAAGACACTATTATGATATATATAGAATGATTGAAATAGGGATTGCGGATGAATCTTTAGCAGATTTAGAACTTTTAAAAATGGTAGTTAATTTCAAAAAGAAATTCTATCCATGTAATTGGGCTTGTTATGATGAAATATTAATAGGGAATTGTAAGCTAATACCTAATAAAGAGGGCATTGAAAAATTCTCTAAAGATTATGATATGATGAAAAAAATGATTTATGGTAGTTATCCTGCATTTGATGAAATCATAAACGCTTTAGACCAATTTGAAAATAAACTAAATCTATATATCGTACAAATGATTGAAAAACAAAAATAAACTGTTAGACATAAAAAAGAATGATGTATTATTGGAAATAAATTACATCAAAAAAATTGTGTGAAGGACGAAAAAAATCTTGTATTATTTCAGATATGTGATACAATATAAAACGATAAAAGGTCCTTTAACTTGATCCAGAGAGGTCATTAAGGCAAACAACTCTTTCGAACCATCGTAAAGGCCCTTTTGTATAACAAAATGGTCTTTTTTTTGAAGCTTATAGGAGGTACTTATGAACAAAGATAGTCTATTGAAAATATGTGACTTAACGAAAGAAGAGATTTTTCATATCCTCCACGATGCGAATGCGTTTTCATGTTCTCATAAAGATTGGCAATTACCAAAAAGAGCTTTGGTTGCTAATCTTTTTTTTGAAGCAAGTACGCGTACGCATTTCTCATTTGCTTCTGCTCAACATCAATTGGGATGTAGTGTTGAAAACTTCAGTGCACAAGGCAGTAGCGTAGAAAAAGGAGAAAGTCTATACGATACAGTGAAGACGTTTGAAAGTATCGGATATGATGCAGTGGTGATTCGTCATAGTAAGGATGAATACTTTCATGAACTAGAACAAATTAACATTCCAATCTTAAATGCAGGGGATGGTTGTGGAAATCATCCAACCCAGTGTTTGCTTGATTTATTAACTATTTATCAAGAATTTCAAACATTTGAAGGAATTAAGGTTGCAGTGATTGGTGATATTACTCACTCACGTGTTGCGAAAAGTATCAAAGAGGCAATGGAATTGCTTGGGGGAGAGATTTGTTTCTCAGGACCTGAAGCATGGGTGGAAAAAGATGAACATTATAAAAGCGTAGATGAAGCAGTTGCTTGGGGGGATGTGGTCATGATGTTGCGCATTCAACATGAACGTCATGAAAGCACGATGAAGATGAGCAAAGAAGAATATTTAAAACAATATGGACTTACCAAAGAAAGAGCCGCAACGATGAAACCAAATGCCATTATTATGCATCCAGCACCAGTCAATCGTGGGGTGGAAATCGATAGTGATTTAGTAGAAGCTCACAATAGTCGAATCTTCAAACAAATGGAGAATGGTGTCTTGGTACGTAAAGCGGTCTTGAAAAGAGCTTTGGGGTATAACGAATTTTAAATACATAACAAAAGAAAGAAGGTAAGAAGATGAAACTGATCAGACAAGCAAAGATGATAACTCATGGAAATGAAACAACACGCATGGATATCCTCTTTGATGAAGTGGAAATCAAAGAAATTAGTGAACATATCGATCCAGCATTAGCAGAAGAAGTTATCGAAGCAAATGGGGCTACCTTGTTGCCAGGTCTTGTGGATGTTCACGTACATCTAAGAGAACCAGGGTATGAGCATAAAGAAACAATTCTTACCGGAACAAAAGCTGCGGCTCATGGAGGATTTACAACCATTATGGCGATGCCCAACATTATTCCGTATCCGGATAATGTTGAAATGATGAAATCTTATTTAGAGAAGATAAAACAAGATGCGCTTGTGAATGTGATTCCTTATGCGTGTATTAGCAAAGGGGAAAAAGGTCATGAGCTGAGTGATATGGAAGGTTTATCTGCGTTAGGTATTCATGCATTCAGTGATGATGGTGTTGGTGTGAGTAGCGAAGATATAATGAAATCCGCAATGGAAGAATGCAAACGTTTGGATGGAATGATCGTTGCACATACGGAAGATATGAAATATCGTGCTCCTTTGGCTTGCATGCATGAAGGTATACGAAATAAAGAGATGAACTTCATTGGAATACCGAGTGCTTGTGAATATGAACAATTTCATCGAGATTTGAAGTTGGCACAAGAGAGCGGATGTAAGTATCATGTATGTCATATGAGTGCGAAAGAAAGCGTAGAATATTTGCGAGAATATAAAGCGAAGGGTGTAAACTGCAGTGGAGAAGTTACTGCACATCATCTATTGTTAAATGAAATGGATGTGATGGGGTCAAATGAAAAAATGAACCCACCTCTAAGAAGTGTGGAAGATCAACAATCTCTCATTCAAGGATTATTGGATGGGACCATTGATATGATTGCCAATGATCACGCTCCACATAGTGAAGAAGAGAAAAACAAAGGAATGGAGACATCACCATTTGGCATTGTTGCCTTGGAAACATCCTTTCCTCTGTTATATACAAGATTCGTGAAAGAATTAAACATATTTACGCTGGAACAGCTGATTCATTGGATGAGTGAAGCACCAGCAAAACGATTTGGTATGCAGCGCATTGGAAAACTTGCGCCTGGATATATCGCGGATATGATACTAGTAAATCTAGATCAAGAATTTGCGATCAATAAAGATGAGTTCTACTCCCTAGGACATAACACTCCATTCCATGGTTGGAAATGTTATGGTCAAGTGGAGAAGACATATGTAAAAGGTAAAGTCATATATGACAAGGAGGAACACCTATGAAAAAGAGATTGTTAATCTTGGAAGACGGCAGTGTGTACAAAGGTAAGGCTTTTGGAAGCGACAACTACAAGATGGGAGAGCTTATTTTCCAAACGGGAATGAGTGGCTACCAAGAAATTATTTCTGATTTATCCTATTATGGACAAATCGTTATGATGACATTTCCAACCATTGGAAGTTGTGGTATCAATCGCGATGATTTTGAAAGTATTTCTCCACAAGTATTTGGATTTGTAGTCAAAGATTTCTGCGAGGAACCAAGCAATTGGAGAAGCGATATGACTTTAAATGAGTTTATGAAATTAAAAGGGATTCCAGGAATTGCGGATATTGATACGCGTGAAATTACTCGTAAAATTCGTGATCATGGAGTGCTAAAGGCAATGATGGCTGAGGAAGATGCAGATGTAGAAGCAATCCTTAAAATGATGAAAGGAACAGACTTACCAAAGGATGGAGTACAAGTGGTATCTACACAAAAACCATTCCCAATTCCTTCCCGTGGACAAAAAGTAGTCATGGTAGACTTAGGTACAAAATTTGCGGTTATTCGTGAATTTAACTTAAGAGGATGTGATTTGGTTGTCGTGCCTTACAATATGAGCGCAAAAGATATCTTGGCGATTCATCCAGATGGTGTTGTTTTATCTGGAGGTCCAGGAGCACCAGAAGAAATTCCTGAAACATTAGAAAGTGTAAAAGAATTGTTTGGTAAGATTCCGATGTTAGGAATTGGATTAGGACATGAAGTGATTGCGGCTGCCGCAGGTGCGAAAGTTGTGAAGATGAAGGTCGGACATCATGGAAATAGTTCTCCAGTACGTAATTTAAAGAAGAATAAAATTGAATTTACAGCTCAAAATCATGGCTATGATGTAGATGAAAATTCAATTGAAGGGACAGGTTTGATTGTCACTTATAAAGCATTGAACGATAACTCTATTGAAGGATTTGAGCATGAGACATACCCACTCATTACCTTATCATTTGAACCAGAAGCGGCACCAGGTGCTGATGATGTGAATTACATCTTCGATGATTTCTGTGAAATGATGAAAGAAAGAGGTGCAAAATAATGCCAAAAAGAACAGATATTAAGAAAATTATGGTGATAGGTTCAGGACCTATCGTAATCGGACAAGCGGCAGAATTTGACTATGCAGGAACGCAAGCTTGTACCTCACTTCGTGAAGAAGGATATGAAGTTGTATTGATCAACTCTAACCCTGCGACCATCATGACAGATACCGCTGTAGCGGATAGAGTATATATTGAACCATTAACGATTGAATTCGCAAGTCGTATTATTTATAAAGAAAGACCAGATGCAATCTTAGGAAGTCTTGGTGGACAGACAGGATTGAACTTAGTTGTAGAATTAGCAGAAACAGGAATTTTGGAAGAATGTGGAGTAGAAGTATTAGGTACTACATTAGATGCAATTGAAAAAGCTGAAGACCGTGATAAATTCCGTGAATTGATGTATGAAATTGGAGAACCAGTACCTGAGAGTGTCATTGTTCATAGCGTAAAAGAAGCCATTGAATTTGCTTCTACGAATGGATATCCAGTAGTTGTACGTCCTGCCTTTACATTAGGAGGAACAGGCGGTGGATTTGCCCACAACCAAGAAGAATTAGAAGATATCTGTGAAAACGGATTGAAAATGTCTCCTGTACACCAGTGCTTGATCGAACAAAGTATTGCGGGATATAAAGAAATTGAATATGAAGTAATGCGTGATAATGCGGACAATGCAATCGTTGTATGTAATATGGAAAACGTTGACCCTGTAGGAATTCATACAGGAGATTCCATTGTAGTAGCACCAACACAAACCCTAACAGATAGAGAATGTGGAATCATGCGTGCATCTGCAATGAAAATCATTCGTGCATTAAAAATATGTGGAGGATGTAACGTACAGTTAGCATTGGATACTTCTTCCTTCAAATACTATGTAATCGAAGTTAACCCACGTGTATCAAGATCAAGCGCCTTAGCTTCTAAAGCAACTGGATATCCAATTGCGAAATTAGCAGCAAAAGTTGCGGTTGGTTTAACATTAGATGAAATTATCAATCCAGTGACTCAAACTAGCTATGCATGTGTAGAACCATGTATCGACTACGTAGTTGCGAAGTTTCCAAGGTTTGCATTCGATAAATTCCCAAAAGGAGATCGTACCCTTGGTACACAGATGAAAGCAACAGGAGAAGTTATGTCCATGGGACGTACCTTCGATGAAGCAATCTTAAAAGCCATTCGTTCCTTAGAAATGAAAACTGATCACTTAGAACAAAAAGATATCAACGCTTTAAGTGTAGATGAACTTTGGGATAAACTTAAGAAACGCGATGATGAAAGAATCTATGCAATCACAGCATTGTTACGTAAAGGTATTAGCGTAGATGAAATTCATGAAGAAACAAAAATGGATCGTTACTTCCTATATCGTTTCCGTGCAATCGTAGCTTTCGAAAAAGAAATCGAAGAAAACAAAGGAAACTTAGAAGTTTTATTAGAAGCTAAAAAACGTGGATTTGCGGATAGCTTCATCGCTCGTAAATGGAACGTAGACGAAAGAGAAATCTACGATACAAGAAAAGCCAATGCAATTACACCAGTATATAAAATGGTAGATACTTGTGCAGGTGAATATGTATCTGGTACACCTTACCTTTACTCCACATATGAACATGAAAATGAAAGTATTCGCAGTGAACGTGAAAAAATCGTTGTCTTAGGATCTGGACCAATTCGTATTGGACAGGGTGTAGAGTTTGACTACGCTACCGTGCATTGTGTAAAAACAATCCGTGAGTGTGGATATGAAGCAATCGTTATCAACAACAACCCTGAAACGGTATCTACAGATTACTCAATTTCAGATAAATTATACTTCGAACCACTTACAATCGAAGATGTAATGCATGTCATCGATTTAGAAAATCCACTTGGTGTCATCGTACAGTTCGGTGGACAAACAGCAATCAACTTAGCCGATAAATTGGTAGAACGTGGTGTTAAGATTTTAGGAACATCATTAGAAAACATCGATCGTGCAGAAGATCGTCATGAATTTGAAGCCATGCTTCATACACTCGATATCCCACAACCAAAGGGAGAAACTGCAATCGAAGTAGAAGCAGCAATCGATATCGCAAATCGCATAGGCTATCCTGTCCTTGTACGCCCTTCCTATGTACTAGGTGGACGTGCTATGGAAATCGTACACAACGATGATGACTTACGCATCTATATGGCAACTGCAGTAAAAGAAATTAGTCATGATGCCCCAATCTTAGTAGATAAATATATCGTTGGTAAAGAAATGGAAATTGATGCGATAGCGGATGGAGAACATGTGTTCATTCCTGGTATCATGGAACATATCGAACGTGCGGGTGTGCACTCTGGAGACTCTATCTCAGTATATCCTGCGCCAACAGCATCTCAAAAAGTAAAAGATCTAATCATCGATTATGCGACAAGAATTGGAAAAGGATTCCACTTCATTGGATTGTACAACATTCAGTTCATTGTCGATAAAGATGATAAAGTATACGTACTTGAAGTAAACCCTAGATCTTCACGTACGGTACCATTCTTAAGTAAAATCACAGGAGTTCCAATGTCTTATGTAGCAACACGCTGTGTACTTGGACATTCCTTAAAAGAACAAGGGTATGAAGAAGGTGTGCATCCTGAATGTGATCGCCATTTCGTAAAAGCACCAGTATTCTCCTTCGCAAAACTACGTAGCGTAGATACAACACTTGGACCTGAAATGAAATCAACAGGAGAAGCACTAGGAAGTGATACAACACTTGAAAAAGCATTATACAAAGCATTGATAGCGAGTGGAGTTAAGATTCCAACACACGGAAATGTCTTAATGACCATCGCTGATATCGATAAAGAAGAAGGTTATAAGATTGCGAAGCGCTTCTCAGATATTGGATATGGCATCTACGCTACCAAAGGTACTGCGAAATATCTAGAAGAAAAAGGATTGTATGTACAAACAATTTCAAAAATTGATGAAGATAAACACAGCAATGTCGTAGAATTGATTCGAAAAGGTAAAGTAAACTATGTCGTAAATACCATGAGCATTAGCAAATCAGTAAGCGCTGATGGCTTTGAAATCAGACGTACAGCGGCAGAGAACAACATCTCATGTTTCACATCCTTAGATACTGCGAATGCGATCTTAAGAGTACTAGAATCTCAAACATTTACCGCAATCTCAATGAATGAATTGGAGAAATAAGTATGCAGGAAGAAGTAGCTATCATCCTTCAAAATGAACAAATTGCAAAAGATACCTACCGTATGGTATTACAGGCCAACATGTCGAAAGACATGTTGCCTGGTCAATTTGTGAATATAAAAGTGGATGGATATTTATTACGAAGACCAATTAGCATATCTTCCATAGAAGATATGCACTTTGTCATTGTATACAAAGTGGTTGGAGATGGAACAAAGAAATTAACAACATTGACATCTGGTCAATCTATGAATGTATTTGGTCCTTTAGGTAGTAGTTATCCGATTCACAATGAAGAAGAGGAAGTATTATTAATTGGTGGGGGAGTTGGTGTACCTCCATTATTTGAAGTAGCCAAACAATATCGTAAGCTACAAAAACAAGTACATGTCGTTCTTGGATTCAATGATGCAGACAGTGTGTTCTATGAAGAAGAATTCAAAGCCTTAGGTTGTCATGTTGTAATTTCTACAATGGATGGATCTTATGGTGTTAAAGGAACTGTAATGGATGGTATTGAAGATGCTAATATCACATGTGACTTTGTTTGTAGTTGTGGACCTCGCCCTATGTTAAAGGCAGTGGAAGCGAACTATCAACGTGGATATATGTCCTTTGAAAGTCGTATGGCATGTGGCATTGGTGCTTGTATGGCATGTGTTGCGAAAGATAAAAAAGAAGAAAACTTGTACCATAAAATATGTAAAGATGGACCTGTCTTCCCAATTGGAAAGGTGGAATTCTAATGGATATGCATGTAAAATTACCTGGTTTAAATCTAAAGAATCCAATCATTCCAGCAAGTGGGTGTTTCGGTTTTGGAAGAGAATACGCCGAATTATATGATTTAAGTGTGTTAGGTGGAATTGCGATTAAAAGTGCAACACCTGCCTATCGTTATGGAAACCCTACACCACGTGTTGCGGAAACTCCAATGGGCATGTTAAATGCCATTGGATTACAGAACCCTGGTGTGGATGTGATTATGGAAAAAGAATTGCCTTGGCTTGCACAATTTGATACAGAAATTATTGCGAATGTAGCTGGAGCAAGTGAAGAAGAATATGTAGAAGTTATTCATAAACTAAATGATAGTGATGTCGTAAAAGCATATGAACTAAACATAAGTTGTCCAAATGTAAAACATGGTGGTATTGGACTTGGTACTGATCCACAATTAGCTGCTCATGTCACTCGTTTAGCAAAAGAAGCCGCAACTAAACCCGTTTATGTTAAGCTATCTCCCAACGTAACAAATATTGTGGAAATCGCAAAAGCAGTAGAAGAAGCTGGAGCAGATGGCATCGTCTTAATCAATACCCTAATGGGAGTACGTTTGGATTTACATACAGGAAAACCTATCTTAGCAAATGTTACAGGTGGATTGAGTGGGCCTGCCATCAAACCAGTTGCGATACGTATGGTATATCAAGTGTATCAAGCAGTTTCTATTCCTATCATTGGAGTTGGTGGTATCACTTGTGCAGAAGATGTATTAGAATTCTTATATGCAGGAGCAAGTGCAGTAGAAGTGGGTATGCAAAACTTTGTGGATCCATATTGCTGTGTAAAAATAATCGAAGAATTACCAGAGGTATTAAAGAAATATGGTTGTAACAGTTTAGAAGAAGCTGTTGGAAGGAGTCATAGACTATGAATAAAACAATCGTTGCATTAGATTTCTCAACAAAAGAAGAAGTTATGAATTTCCTAAAAGGGTTTCAAGAACCAATCTATGTAAAAATTGGGATGGAGCTTACTTATGCATGTGGATTGGATATCGTAAAAGATGTACGTGCATTAGGACATCATATTTTCTTAGATCTAAAATTACATGACATTCCTAATACTGTAAAAGGTGGTATGAAAAACTTAGCGAAGTTGGATGTTGATATTGTGAATCTTCACTGTGCTGGTGGAATCGCTATGATGAAAGCTGCAATGGAAGGTTTAGAAGAAGGCGCAATGGGTGGAAAACGTCCATTATGCATCGGTGTTACACAACTTACTTCCACTTCAAAAGAAGCAATGAATGAAGAACTTGGTATTCCAGGAGAAGTAATAGACTGTGTTATCAACTATGCAAAGAATGCCAAAGAGGCAGGACTTGATGGAGTGGTATGTAGTGTACATGAAGCACGTGCAATTCATGAAGCTTGTGGAAATGACTTCTTAACTGTAACTCCAGGAATTCGTTTAGCGGATGATAATGTAAACGATCAAAAAAGAGTTGCGACACCAACATTTGCAAAAGAAGAAGGCTGTAACCATATCGTTGTAGGACGTAGCATTACAGGGAGTGCAAATCCTCAACAAACATATCTTGATATCGAAGCGATGATGAACTAATCAAACAAGAAGTGAACAACAAAATCACTTCTTTTTTTACGCTGTTTATCCTATACTTAATCCAATACATAAATAGGATAATGATATGATTATAAAAAAATCGTAATAGATATGGATGGGGGATACTATAAAAAGAAATTTTAAATTTTATATGAATACATGAGACAACAGCATATTCACTTTTTGTCGTAAGGGGTAATTCACTGCTAAAGTTTCAAACATTCTCTCCTGATATTAAAAAATAAACTAATTTTTATCGCAGAAAATGGAAGGTAACTGTTAGATTATGGATGGAAGAAACGAGTCTATAAAAAAAGTAGATACTTTAAAAGTCTTGCTAAATATTTCTTTGTTGGGTGTGCACAAAACTTAACGTGCTTGCATTTCATCGTATTTACGTGCAATTTGAGCATTTATTTTATCAAGCATAATGGATACTGAAGATGTTGGCTAATACAATAGTAAATATTTATCAGTTATTTTGAAGCAATATAAAGAAAATTATCTTAGAATACTTTGCTAAAACACGTGGTTGCAAAATGCGAACAAAAAAAATAATTTCACAAAATTTAGGATTTTTACATTTAATTCCGTATATATATTGAAGGGAGGTAATTAGATGAATGAAATAATTACAAAAGATAAAGAATTCAAAGATTTAGTTCACGTAATTCGTGGACAACATGTAATGTTAGATAGTGATTTGGCACGATTGTATGGAACAGAAGTTAAAAATCTAAATAGACAAGTAAAGAGAAATATTGAAAAGTTTCCAGATGATTTCATGTTTCAATTGTCGAAAGATGAGACATATAATTTGTGGTGCCAAAATGGCACCGCAAATATACATACGATGTCTAGAAGTAATCCATATGTCTTTACAGAACAAGGAGTTTATATGGTTGCAACGATTCTTAAAAATGATATAGCCACACAACAAAGTATTTATATCATGCGATCTTTTAAAGAAATGAAACATTATTTAGCAGAGAACAAATCGTTATTAAGCAACACTGAATTATCTAACATTATCAGTCGTTTAGATAAACATGAAGCTGATATAAACAAAATCATGGATAACTTCATTAATGAAGATAATATCAAAGAGAAACTATTTCTAGATGGACAAGTTTTTGATGCGGTTGAAACCTATATCAATATTTATAAACAGGCTGAAAAAAATATCTATATCATAGATGATTACATAAATATAGATACGTTGAATTTGTTAAAGTATAAACAAGAGAATGTTGATATAACAATTTTTACTAGTAATAAAGGGGAACCTAGGTTATCTAAAACGGAAGTAAAAAAGTTTAACATTCAGTATCCATCTTTATCTCTAAAGTTCGCTCCTAATATACATGATCGCTTTATTGTGGTTGATTACGGAACTAACCGTGAGAAATTTTATGTTTGTGGTTCTTCTAGCAAGGATGCTGGAAAAAAGATATGTACAATTATTCGATTGCATGATAAAAATGGAATGCATTTCATAATAGATGAATTATTGAAAAACAAGAATTTAGTGTTTTAAAACTAAAGTTTGTTCTTTGACAATTGAATACTACAATTTTGACTAGTTGCTCATTCGTGTAGTTTATTAAGGTGAATACCTTTCTAAAACTATGATACATTGCTAAGCGATTTTGATTTTCTTAGAAGACAGTAGAAATAAAAGACAGATGTTAATTTGTTTGATAACTTTTATAAAAATTAATTAGATTGTAAAGAATGGGGATATAAGAATTCTATAATTTAAAAGGTAGCACGAATTGAAAAAACTCCCCAAATATGATACTATTGTAAAGACTTATATGACATATTCTATGGCGTATAAACAACGAAAAAAATACATGGAGGATAGAAAAATGGAACAATACAAACAAGAATTTATTGAATTTATGGTGGATAGTAAAGTTTTAAAATTTGGAGACTTTACATTAAAGAGTGGAAGAAAATCTCCTTTCTTTATGAATGCTGGAGGTTATGTAACTGGAAGTCAACTAGCAAAACTTGGAGAATACTATGCAAAAGCAATCCATGATACTTATGGACTAGACTTTGATGTATTGTTTGGACCTGCATACAAAGGAATTCCTCTTGCAGTCGCAACAACAATGGCAATTTCAAAACTGTATGGTGTAGACATTAAATACTGTTGTAATCGTAAAGAAGAAAAAGACCATGGGGATACTGGTATCTTATTAGGTGCGAAATTGCAAGATGGTGATCGTGTTGTCATCATTGAAGATGTAACTACTTCAGGAAAATCCATCGAAGAAACATACCCAATTTTAAAAGCACAAGGGAATGTAGAAATTAAGGGATTGATTGTTTCTTTAAACCGTATGGAAAAAGGAAAAGGAACACAAAGCGCATTGGATGAAGTCAAAGAGAAATATGGCTTTGAAACAAGTGCGATCGTTTCTATGGCAGATGTTGTAGAACACTTATATAACAAAGAGTACAAGGGAGAAATCATCATTAACGATGAGCTTAAAAAAGCAATTGATGCGTATTATGATGAATATGGTGTAAAATAGATTTACATGCATGTTGACTATATTATACAAGAAATACATTTCTATCTATTCTATGATTATGTAGTAGATAGAAAGAAGGTATAATATGAGTCAAAATGAAAAATGTGTAATGGTAATCGATGAACATTTACCACTTGGAATCATTGCGAATACGGCGGCAGTGATGGGAATTACGCTAGGGAAATTGAAACCTGAAATTGTAGGAACAACCGTCCGAGATAAAGATTTCAACCAGCACCTTGGAGTGATTACATTTCCTGTTCCTATATTGAAGGCAGATGCCAGTAAAATCCAAGAATTACGTGAACTTTTATATCAAGAAGCGTATCAAGATGTACTCTGTGTAGATTTTACGTTACAAGCACAAGAGTGTAAAGCGTATGAAGAATACATAGAAAAGATGAAGCATGTTTCTCAAAAGGATTTAGTTTATATGGGGATTGCGATTTGTGGTCCTAAAAAGAAAGTAAATTTTTTAACAGGAAGTATGCCATTACTGCAATAAAGTTAATAAAAACCTTATTCTTAGGAGTAAGGTTTATTTTCTTATGAGTGCATAACACAATGTGAATCGGTTATAACGAATTTTACGACCACACTGTTGAAGTACTTCTGATAATGCACAATATTTATCTATGGCTTGTAAAATCAAGCCTTCTTTTGTTTTTGGACGATGAAAGGTAATTGGCCACATATGATGCAAGATAGCATCTTCAATAATGGCATTTACCATCGTTGCTTTTCTAGCATTCTCTAAAGCTACTTTTGGATGTGCACTACGATGTTTCCCTTCAAAGGGGATTTCATCATGATGACGATCATATAAGTATAGGTCATGTAATAAACCTGCTCTAGCGGCACTATAAGCATCTAAATGAAACTTTCTTGCTAATAAAAAGGTATAGTAGGAAACGTTGAGAGAGTGTTGAAATCTTGACGTATGCATATGTTGTACATAATCTTGTAACTCGTTAATTTGATCAAGACCTAGCAAATCTTTGATACAATCCAAATATTCATTTGCTAATGTACAATCTTCGTTATTTAAATCCACTTTTGAAAAAATCGCTTTCTCCATGCATTCTCCTCTTTCTTTCACAGTACTTCTTCATCATATCATTTTTTTATAAACAATTTATGTGATAGGTTTGTGATTTGCATTTTTTACAATTTTCGCTTTTGCAAATTGCCTTGAAATACGGTATCATAATACCATATGAAAAGGGGATTATAAAATGTTAACTTTTGAAAATGTAATATTACATATATTGGATAGCGAACATAACACATGTGTAATTAGTGATGAATGTATGGATGAAACAGATGAAACACTAGATACCATATTGCAAAGTAAAGCAACAAAGATCTTTGCGAGTGCACAAAAGAAAAAGGGAGTTTTTCAAGAAGGGTCTGCGTTTCGTGAATGTGTAGAACGTTATAAGGATGGACAAGTATCATTTGAGGAAATGAGTGAGAAGATAGCCCGTAGTATTTTTGATATGAAGATGAAATATGGTTTATATGCATCCAGTGACTTGATTGTAGCAATTGTTATGAATGAGGGTAGACGTTACCTAATCGGTATTGATAATGCCTTCCATGAAGGAATTACGCATGATATACGTCAAAGTGATAAAACATGCAATGTGATTTGTTCTAGCTCCTCATTGATTTCTAGTAACTTGATTAAAGATGATCGTGTATTCCTTGTAGAACTAAGTGATTTAAGTGTTTCAACGATTGAAACAAAGATAGAAATTGAAGCAGAGAAAGTAAATGTATTTGCGGATATCATTCTACAAACAAGCAATGAACCATCCTATAAAGAGGCAATGAAATCCATTAGTAAAACATGTGAAATGATCGTAGATAAATATGATATGAATGAAATGGAAATACTTCCTAAGATGAAGGGAATTATACAAGAGAATGTAACCGCGCAAACACCTATCAATATAGAAGAAGTCGCAAACGTATTGTTTGTCGATAAACCTCTTGCGAAAAGTGAGTTTAAAGAAGAACTCAAGACAAAAGGGGTAGAAAAGGATGTAGAAGTAGAATACGTTAAACCTACCAAAGCGGATGTCGTACAAAAGATAAAGACAGATAGAGGAATTGAATTGATCATTCCTATTGATTTTATGAACTCTAAAGATTTAGTGGAATTTCAAAACAATCCAGACGGTACCATTTCTATACAATTGAAAAACATTATGCACATTTCTAGTAAGTAAGGTGTATAGCGAACAAGTGAAAACTTGTTTTTTTTTTAGAAATGGAAGAAATTGCATAGGGAAGCCTTTTACAATTATAGAACAATACGATACAATTACAATGAATGAGAGGTATGAATATGTCTACAAAAAATAATCGCATGATTGTATTCTTAAAACTATTGATGAATCATGAAGGATATATGAAGAGTGAAGAATTATGTGCAGGATTATCCATCAGTCCAAGAACACTTCGAGATGATATCACGAAGTATAATATAGAATTTCGTAAGAATGGGTTAATGATTGATTCGAAACATGGAACGGGGTATCGTTTACAAATCATTGATGAGAGTGCGTATCATTTATTTATTGCGTCACTTTTAAAAGAGGAAGAAGATTCCCAACGATTACTACCAGTATATCCAGAGGATCGTATCAATTACTTAATTAAATTGTTGTTGAGCAATGATGACTATGTAAAGTTAGATGATGTCGCAGATGAAATTTTCATAAGTCGCTCTACTTTACAAAATGATATGAAAGAAGTACGTGAGAGGTTGCGTTTCTTCCATTTAAAGCTAAATAGTAAACCCGCATATGGACTACGTATCGAAGGAAGTGAGATGCATAAACGTTCCTGTATATCGCAATATTTTTTTCACACGGATACGATGGATGAACTTTTTTCTAAACGAAATCCAATGAATGAACAACAAACTTTAATACGAGATATCCTATTTGAAACCTTGGATGAAACAGGATTTCGTTTGAGTGATATTGGGTTTCAAAACTTAATCATTCATATTTCTATTGCTTTACAAAGAGTTCGTGAGCAAAGTGAAGATAACTTAGAACTTTATCAGGACATCTTGGGTACGAAAGAATATGAAGTCGCAATGCTTTTAGTACAACGTTTAAATGAAGCAATGAAGGTAAACTTAAAACCCGTAGAGACATGTTATATAGCCATTCATCTTATGGGAAAAAAGACATTACAATATCATCGTGAATATGCAATTACACAAGAGATAGAAGAATTGTTATGTACTACCTTTGATGAAATACAACAACAGTATGGGTATGACTTCTTTTCCGATTTAGAACTATATACGGTATTAGCGTTGCATTTTCAACCAATGTTAAACCGTTTGCGTTATGGACTTCCTATGCAAAACCCATTGTTGGAAGATATTAAGAGTGAACATCATCAAGCGTTTGAAATTGCAGTGTTATCCGCTGATGTCATTACTCGTACCTTGCATTTTTCTATGAGTGAATCAGAGATGGGATATCTAGCTTTGCATTATGCATTAGCAATGGAACGTGCAGAAAGTAAGAAACAAAAGAAGAAGAACATCATCGTTGTATGTGCGAGTGGAGCAGGTAGTTCACAAATATTGATGTATAAATTACGACAACGTTTTCAACAACAATTACAAGATACACAAGTGATTGAAATGTATAAGTTAAAAACGATTGATCAAAGCCATTATGATTTTATTCTAACGACAGTACCAATCCCTTTTCCTACCAGCATTCCGGTAATTCAAGTGCAATACTTCTTAAATGATGCAGATATCGTACAATTATCTGATGCGTTTTTAGAACAAGGGGATACTAGTGTTGTCGATCGTTACTTTGATGATGCTTTGTTCTTTGAAGATATCGAAGGAAAAACAAAAGAAGAAATCATCACTGAAATGATTACACGTACATCGAAGGTTCATCCTCTACCAGATATGTTTATGGCATCTGTATTTGAACGTGAACAGATAGCAAGTACGGAATTTGGAAACTTCGTTGCAATGCCTCATCCCATGAAAGCAATGTGTGATGAAACCTTTGTAAGTGTTGGTATTTTAAAACGTAACATTCGTTGGGTGCATCAACAAGTGCGTTATGTATTCTTAATGTGTGTGAAGAAAGATGAAACACAGTCCCTTCAACAATTTCATGAAGCACTAGCAACGCTTGTAACAAATCGTTCCCTCATGCAAGAGTTTGAAAAAGCCCCTACCATCAAGACTTTAAAAGATATTTTGAACCAACAAACAAAGACACAAACAAACGACAACGATATCTTTCAATAAGAACTGCCACAATGTATGTGGCAATTCGTTCGCTACAAGTAGTATCCATAATCCTTATAATTATAGGTGAGGAGGAACCTAATGTGAATGTTCTGTTATGCTGTTGTTCGGGCTTCTCAACCAGCATCTTAGTAAAGGCAATGCGAGAAGAAGCAATCCGTATAGGAAGACAAGATATTAAGATAGGCTCTATTGGTGTCGATATGCTATATGAATATATCGACCGATCAGATGTCATTTTAATTGCGCCTCAGCTATTTCATGAATATGATCATCTCAAAAAACTGGCAGATGACGCTGGTAAGCCAATGTACGTAGTCAATCGCGATGACTATGGAAGCATGGATGGGAAAAAGGTTCTTTCAAACATGCTCTTTCAAATAGAAAGAGATGACAGGGAGGATATTAAAATGGATACTGTTTCAACATTTATTGAAAGTAAATTGATGCCGATTGCGATCAAAGTCGGCTCCAACAAAGTTTTAACGATTATACGTAATG
The DNA here is from genome assembly GCF_053848845.1 of Amedibacillus sp. YH-ame6. NCBI lineage: Bacteria > Bacillati > Bacillota > Erysipelotrichia > Erysipelotrichales > Erysipelotrichaceae > Amedibacillus > Amedibacillus sp. YH-ame6. The sequence goes on along the minus strand of NZ_JBSPEZ010000011.1, from coordinate 49,753 downwards.
CGATGTGTGCAACGATGTCACTACTTATCATTGGTAGTATTTCGATTTTATTAACAAGCTTTCCAATCGATGCAGTCGCAAAATTCTTACAACCAGCTTCTCCGTTTCTAAATGCAATTTATAACTGTACAACCGGAATGATGGGATTATTTACTGCAGCTAGTATGGCATACTATGCGGCTGTAGAATACAAAGCAGATATATTCTCAAGTATAATTACATCTGTTTCAGCATTCTTATTAACACAAATCTCTTTAGATGGAGTTTTGAATATTGGAGGTTTAGGTTCTAGTGGTTTATTAACTGCTATGGTCATTGGATTTGTAACCGTAAAAGTGATTGATTTATTTAAGAGAAAACACTTGGTTATTAAAATGCCTGCAGGTGTACCTGAAGCAGTTAGCGAATCTTTCTCTTCACTTATTCCAGCGGTCTTAATTCTTGTTGTATTTGGTTCTGTTTCTTTAATCTTTGGATTTAATATCAACGATATCTTAGCAACTATGATGTCTCCATTATCAGGAGCTATCAATACGCCTTGGGGATATGCAATTTATCATATGTTATGTGGTTTAGTATTCTTCTGTGGTATCAACTCAGCTGTTGTTATCGGAGTGGTACAAGCGTTCATTATGCAAAATGGGGCAATGAATGAAGCGGCATTTAAAGCAGGAGAAACCATTCAATATGCCGCAACTTATGCAACAGATACTATGATTTGGGCAGGTGGTACAGGAGCTACTATTGGATTAGTAATCTTAATGGCAATTCGTTCTAAGAGTAAAACTATGAAAACAATGGGACGTATGTCTATTGGTCCTGGTATCTTTAACATCAATGAACCAGTCATCTTTGGTACTCCAATTTGTTTCAACCCAATCTTCTTAATTCCATTCGTGTTATTACCAGGTATTCTAGCATTCTCTACCTATATGTTAATGGATTTAGGAGTTATCGCTATGCCAACAGTAGGTATGGTTCCTTGGACACTTCCTCCAGTTGCGATTGGATTTGTTATGTCAAATGGTGCAATTTCAACGGGTGTTTGGTCAATTGCGGTCGTTCTAATTAGTATTATCGTATATTATCCATTCTTTAAAATGGCAGATAAAAGAGAATATTTAAATGAGAAAAAAGCACAGCAGGAAGAGGCTGCTGCACAGGAGTAATCTATGAAGAAAACACCATTCCCTAAAGATTTCTTATGGGGCGGAAGTATTGCGGCACATCAATGTGAAGGTGCTTATCTTGAAGGTGGCAAAGGTTTAGGAATTATGGATCTTGTGAGCAATGGAACGTATGAAACTCCTAGACATATATCTTCTGTACTAGAAGAGGGATATTACTATCCCTCTCATACAGGGATTGATTTCTATCATCGTTATAAAGAAGATCTTGCCTTGATGGCAGAGATGGGTTTTAAAACCCTACGCATCTCTATCGATTGGTCTAGAATATATCCTATGGGAGATGAAGAAGAACCCAACCAAGAAGGATTGCAGTTCTATCATGATGTCATCGATGAAATGCTACGGTTACATATAGAACCAATGGTAACACTCTATCATTTTGAATTACCAATGAACATTGTGAAAACATACGGAGCATGGTTGAATCGTAAAACTATTGATTTATATGTGAAGTTTTGTAGAAGTGTGGTTACTTCATTAAAAGGAAAGGTCCATCGTTGGGTGACCTTTAATGAGATGAATCATTTAGATCCAATGAGTGAAGTTAGTGATATCTTTACTTATATGATTGCAGGTGTAAAATACAGCGAGTTAACAAATAAGAAACAAGACCTTGCTAGTATTGGTTATCATATGACCTTAGCAGGTGTAAAAGCATGTGCATGCATTCATGAGATTGATCCATCCAATCAAGTAGGTTGTGTATTTGGTATCACTCCTTATTATCCAAAAAACTGTAGACCAGAAAATGTACTACAAGCATTTAAGGATATGGATCGTGATTTCTATCAAATAGATGCTATGTGCAATGGTGCTTTTCCAGAATATAAGATAAAAGAATATGTACGTAATGATATCATCGTGGATATCACTCATGAGGATAAACAAGCTTTCAAAGAAGGAACTCTAGATTTTATTGGGTTGAATTATTATGCAACTGAAGTGCGTGCTATCGAAGAAGATATGGATGGTAACGCTACATATTTTGGAGGAATGGAAAATCCTTATCTTAAACAATCGGATTGGGGTTGGACAGTAGATCCAGTAGGATTACGGTACTTGTTGAATTATACATATCGTCGTTATGGTCTTCCTATTATCATTACAGAAAATGGCCTAGGTGCTGTCGATGTAGTGAATGAACAAGGAATCGTCGATGATAATTATCGTATTTCTTATTTGAATGATCATATTAAAAACATCATTGATGCAGTACAAGAAGATGGTGTGGATTGTTTTGGATATTTGATGTGGGGACCAATTGATTTGGTATCTGCCACAACTGGTGAGATGAAAAAACGTTATGGTTTTATCTATGTAGATAAACAAGATGATGGAACGGGAACTTACGCAAGAAGTCCTAAAAAGAGTTTTGCGTGGTATCAAGAAGTCATCCATACAAATGGAGCCAATATCAAATAATTTTAGAGTATATAAAGTAGTGTTGCCGTTTGTATTCGGAGGGAGAGGGTGAGAAAAGAGAAGCTTATAAAGGATAAGCAATGAAAGGGAAACTATGAAAAAAATAAAAATATTTTTAGCTGTTGTTTTGTCTTTAAGTTTGTTTGGTTGTGCTACTAAACAAACACAAGAGCCATCTTATAAAGAAGAGAACGTAACAATATCATCGAAACGTGATACAAAAATTCATGCAACATTAACACTTCCTAGCGAAGAAAATAAAGATGGATATCCACTTGTTCTTCTTGCCCATGGATTTATGGGAAGTCGTGATGAAAGTGGAAGTTTTACAGAAGTATCGCAAAACCTTGCGAAAGAGGGAATTGCTAGTATTCGTATAGATTTTCCAGGATGTAACGAAAGCGAAGAAGCATTTACAGACTATACAATCGACAATATGCTAGATGATGTATCAACTTCACTAGAATATGTGAAAAAACAAACAACAATCAATGAGGATAAAATAGGATTGTTGGGGTATAGTATGGGAGGACGCATTGCATCTTTGTCACTAGAGACAATGGATGTCAATACTCTTGTATTATGGGCTCCTGCCGCAAGTGATGGATTAAGCGCTGGTATATTTATGGGAGATGAAGCATTTTTAACACAGAAGATTGAAGAAAGTAAAGAGAGTGGTAAAGCAACCTTAGAATTATGGGGTGAAGAAGTAGTAGTATCTCATGAATATTTAGTACAGATGAGAGATACAAATCCTACGAAAGCATTACATGCATACAAAGGAAATGCTCTTATTGTTACTGGTGGGGTGGATGATCTAATTCTCTCCTCTGTAACAGATAAGGTTATTGAAGCATGTGCCAATACCAATATTACTGCAAATTTAGAAGTGCCAAGAATTGGTCATGGATTAGGTAGTTATGATGAAGATTTAGAAGCGAGAAAAATTGTTGTAGATTCTACTGTGAATTTTTATGTAGACAATATGAAATAAAAAAGAAGTAAGGTCAGTGAACTATGATTCACAAAAATGTAAATAAAGTATATAAATGGAGGTCCTAAGGAATGAATATTTTATTGATATGCTCAGCTGGAATGTCAACGAGCTTAATGGTACAAAAAATGCGTGATGTTGCCGCAGAAGAAGGATTGGAAGCGACAATATGGGCAGTAGCAGAAGTAGAAGCAAGCGAAGAGGTTAAAAAGGCAGACGTTGTTTTGTTAGGACCACAAATTCGCTTCAAACTTCCACAAATGAAAGAACTATGCAAAGATACTCCTATCGATGCCATCGATATGCGTGCTTATGGAATGATGGATGGAAAAGCCGTTTTACATAGAGCACTTGAAATGGTGAAGTAAATGGAAGGAATAGAACTTATTTGTTTTCAAATCATTTCTTCTGTAGGAGGAGCGCGCTCTTCTTATATTGAAGCAATTCAAAAGGCAAAAGCTGCAGACTTTGAAGGAGCAGACGCTTGTATGAAAGAGGGTGCTGAAATGTTTCATGAAGGACATAATGCACACGCACAACTGATACAAAAAGAAGCTTCTGGAGAAGAGAATAAAATTACTTTATTGCTTGTTCATGCGGAGGATCAACTTATGAGTGCAGAAGGATTTGGTATCCTTGCACAAGAATTTATCGATCTGTATAAAGAAGTCAAATCAAAATAATCATGTAAGGAATGGTGATAAGATCATTCCTTTTTCTATGATTGGATTACATCCTTTTATTGTAGGTAAACATAAAGTATGCTAAAATCAGTGTGAAATTAGAATAGATGGAGAATGGTATGAGTATTACATTTATGGATTTTATAGATGCATTAACGACACATCCACTGCTCATGCTAATCACTGCTTTAATGCTTGGGGTTATGGTAGTGAATGGTTGGAGTGATGCGCCTAATGCAATTGCGACTTGTATATCAACACGTGCTATTAGAGTAAAGAACGCTGTTCGATTGGCAGTGGTTTGTAATCTGTTAGGTGTTTTTGTTATGACTTCCATTAATGTAACAGTTGCTCAAACCATATACAATATGGTAGATTTTGGTAAGAGTACGGATGATGCCTTGGTTGCCTTGTGTGCGAGCTTAGTCGCAATTATGGTGTGGGCAATCATGGCTTGGAAGATTAAAATTCCAACAAGTGAGAGTCATGCTTTGATTGCTGGGTTAAGTGGTGCAGCGATTGCTTTCCATAATGGGTTACAGGGAATAAACGGAAGTGAGTGGCAGAAAGTGATCTTTGGATTTGGGGCGAGTTTACTGATTGGTTTTGTGGGAGGCTTTTTATTTGTAAAAGTAATTGAACGGATATGTCGTCACTGTAATCGTAAGAAGAGTCAAACGTTCTTTCGTTATGGTTCTATTATGGGGGGAGCTATGATGGCGTTTATGCATGGGGCACAAAGTGGACAAAAGTTCATGGGAGTATTTCTCATTTCCATTTTTATGGTAAATGGAAATGCACATACAGGAGGAATTGAAATTCCTATTTGGTTGATGTGTATTTGTTCCATCGCTATCGGTTTAGGGACAAGCATTGGTGGGTATAAGATTATAAAGGCTGTTGGTATGGATTTGGTAAAACTAGAAAAATACCAAGGGTTTGCTTCTGATATGGCTGCTTCTATATATTTGTTTGCGTCTTCATGGTTAGGTTTGCCTGTTTCCACTACCCATACTAGATCTTCCTCTGTTATGGGGGCAGGGAGTGCTCGTAGGCTATCGAGTGTGGATTGGAAATATGTAAAGAAGATGTTGCTTGTTTGGGTTTTAACCTTTCCATGTGCTGGGTTTCTAGGATTTCTATTTACGAAGCTATTTATTTTATTGTTTTAAGGAGGAAGTTACAGATGAATAAAAAGGGATATAATTATTACTCTGCTTTTATAAAGATTGCGGATTACGCATATAAAGCATGCGAGGAATTAAATGCTATCGTACAATCTTTTGATACAGATGGATTAGATGAGCATTTAGAAAAGATGCATGAATTAGAACATGAAGCAGATACTGTACGTCATGAAATCATGGAAGTACTTGCGAAAGAATTCCTTCCACCAATTGATCGAGAAGATATTGTGGCACTTGGGAATGCATTGGATGATATGGTGGATGCAGTAGAGGATATTTCTATTGGACTGTACGTGTATAATGTACAAGACATCCGTGAAGAGGCAATTCCATATGCAGATGTTGTTTTACAGTGTTGTGAAGCGGTAAGAATTATTATGGAAGAATTTGTGAACTTTCAAAAATCAAAAGAACTTATGCAATACATTCAGAATGTGAATGCCTTAGAAGGGAAAGGTGATATGTTGTACGCTAGAACAACACGGATTATCTTTACAAGTGATTTGGATGCTGTTGAAGTTATGAAGTGGAGATCTATTTATGATCGCATGGAGGCTACTTGTGATGCCTGTGAAGAAGTTGGTCGATTGGTAGAAAGTGTAATATTAAAAAATTCGTAGAAGAATCTTGGATGAGGTTCTTTTTTTCTGGTTACGCTATGAGTAGGAGCGTGAGATATATGGAAAATAAAAATAAAGGAAAAGAACTACAAAAGGAAGCACAACAAGAAAACAAAAAGAGTGCTGTAAACAATCAATGGACTACAAATAACTCAAAGTATTACCCCGATGAAAGGGAACGTAGGGATGGTCCAGGGGGAGATTAAATCGCAGATTAAGTTCTGCTTTTTATTTTCTCTTTTCGCCATAATTTATATACTAAGATATAATTCGGGTAAGAAAGAGAGAGATGTGGAGGAAATACTATGGTGAAGGGAATTAGGTATGTGATTACAGAGAACTTTACGAACATGTATCGCATCTTCTGTATTTCCAAGTATGAAATCCTTGCGGAGAAGAAAGATTCAAAGCTTGGGATAATTTGGAACTTTGTATCACCAACCATACAAGTCATTACATTTTATCTTGTATTTGGTCTAGTTATGAAACATCAAAATGTACAAGGTATTCCATATCTGCCTTGGGTTACTGTGGGATTGAGTGTGTGGTGGTTTATACAACCTTCTATTGTGAAGGGATGTGTAGCCATATTTTAAAAAACGGATATTATCAAAAGGATGAAGTTTCCTTTTAGTATATTACCAATGACAGTGATTATGAAAGAGCTATTTCATCATTGCTGTATGTTGTGTATATGTTTTGTGGTTCTGTTGATTTTTGGAATTTATCCAACGGTATACTGGTTAGGAACACTCTATTATATGCTATGTGCAATTGCGTTATTAGAAGCGATTGCCTTAATCACTTCCGTGTTAACAATGCTTTGGCGTGATGTGAAGAAGTTGATTAGTGCACTTATGAGAATGTTGTTGTATTTATCTATGGTGTTATTTGTGGAAGGGTTTGATTCTATTCAAATTTTTGGAATTGAAGTTATGAATGTATTTGTTAAGTATAATCCGGTAACTTATATAGTAAGTGGGTATCGCGATTGTTTATTGATGGAGAAATCCATCTTTGCACATCCGAACATGATGTTGTATTTTTGGGTACTGGTAGGGGTAATGTTTTGTGTTGGGAGTTTTTTGATGTATAAGTTTAAGAAGAAGTTTATCGATATGATTTGAAAAGAAAAAAACATAAGAAAACGTATCCTATGTGTTGATTACATTAGGATACGCTTTTATTATGTATTCTTTGCTTGTCCTGCTAGATAATAAATTAATTGTTGAGCAGCTCTTCCACTCATGCCTCCATGGCTTAATTCCCATTTGCGAGCTTCTGCGTGTAATTCTTCCTCGCTTAAGGTAATGGATGGATATTTCTTTGCGAGTTCCACAACGATTTCAAAATAGTTCTTTTGACTTGGTCTTTCATAACAAATGCTACATCCAAATCGAGCAACCAAACTAAGCTTTTCTTGCATTGTATCCGAACGATGTAATTCATCTTGGCTCATATCACTCCGATCACTCCAAGTTTCGCGAATCAAGTGACGACGATTGCTCGTTGCGTAGATGAGAATGTTATCGGGTTTCGTTTCCACGCCACCCTCAATTACGGCCTTAAGGAATTTGTACTCAATTTCAAATTCTTCAAATGATAAATCGTCCATATAAATAATGAAACGATAATTACGATTTTTAATTTGCGAGATGATGGTAGATAAGTCTTTGAATTGGTGTTTGTATATTTCAATCATACGTAAACCATCTTTGTAGAATTCATTTACAATGGCTTTGATACTTGTGGATTTACCAGTTCCGCTATCTCCATATAATAGGACGTTGTTTGCTTCTTTGCCTTCTACAAAGGCTCTTGTATTATTGACTAGCATTTCTTTTTGCATTTGATAACCAACCAAATCGTCTAAACGAACGACTTCCATGTTGTTGATAGGAAGTAAGGTTATGCTTTGATCGTCATTGGAACGGATACGAAAGGCTTTGTTTAAGCCAAACATGCCTACACCATATTGGTGATAGAAGCTCGTGATGATTTTAAAAATTTCTTCTTCATCGTTTGCTTGTTCAATTTGTTCACTGATGGTTTTTACCATGGTGGAAACATTCTTGTTGTACATACGTTCTTTTTTAGAAACAGAGGTATAGTTTGTAATGATAGAGAAACAGTTGATATCAAGTGCTTGTTCAATAGGGGAGAAATCAAAATCAAATAAACGTTTGATGATTTTGAAGTCATGTTTTGCGAATTGGTTGACGCTCCCTTGGATATCTTGATTCTTTTCACTGACTAAGGAAAATGAGTTTTCATTCATTAGTAATAAGAAACATAAATAGTTGTGCCATAGATTCTTATCGAATGCATAACGTGTAGATAGATCTAGTAAAGCTTTGATTTGGGTATAGATGCGTTCTAGAAGTTCACTTTCTTCATAGGTGCCTTTATCAAAGTCATGAAAGATATCACGTAAGGCATATAGGATTTCACCTTCCTTTAAATCTCTATATAATATAAATCTAGATATGTCTTTATACATAAACAATTCCTCCCAATAAATGTATGTTTATTATATACCTTTTTATCTCATATTTAAACGTTTTCTTGGTATATGATATATCGCTTACATAGAAATGTAAATATTTTACAAGAAAATTGAAAAAATGACTGAAAAGTATTGACATACAAATGAAAAAGTTTTATTCTATATGTAATGTTTGAAAGGAAGTGGATCTTGTGAACGGCACTTATATAAACGCAATCAGCGTCATTATTATTATTCTCATAGTCTTAAACAAGTCTGTTTTTCTTTCAAAATTTTCTGAAAAGGGAATTTAAACAGTCGCTTTTGTTGTTGAGGGCGTGAGATAGAAAGAAAAGCAGCGTATGCACTATAGAACGCTGCTTTTATTTTAAGAAAGATTAGGGAGGAACATGTATGGATTGTAAGGATGTAGAACAAGCGGCCGCAAGGCTTTCGGGTAATATTCATAATGTGAAAGTAACATCATCAAAGACATTTTCCGCGATGTCAGGATGTGAGTTATTTCTAAAATGTGAGAATCGACAGAAAACAGGTTCCTTTAAAGTAAGAGGCGCTTTCAATAAACTGGCGAAATTAAAAGAAGAAGGGTATCAGGGAGAACTCATTGCGAGTAGTGCAGGGAATCATGCACAAGGCGTTAGTTATGCAAGTGCACAATTGGGGATGCACGCGACCATTGTGATGCCAAAGAGTACACCGATTGCGAAAGTATTGGCGACCCAAGGGTATGGAGCTGAAGTTGTCTTAGCAGGTGATTGTTACGATGAGTGTTATCAAGAAGCACTTCGTATACAGAAGGAAAGAGAAGCCTTATTCATTCATCCATTTGATGATGAAGATGTCATTGCTGGACAGGGAACCATTGCTTATGAAATATGTCATGATCTTCCTAATGTAGATATGATTGTAGTACCTGCAGGAGGTGGAGGATTATTATCTGGAATTGCCTTCTACGCAAAACAGATCAATCCTAGAATTAAAGTTGTAGGGGTACAGGCAGAAGGTGCGAATGCCATTGTACAATCCTTTAAGAAAAAGAAACATGTCGCAACCAAACATGTAAATACAATTGCCGATGGAATTGCAGTTATGAATCCAGGTAGTAAAACAAATAAACTCATACAAGAATATGTAGATGATATGGTCACTGTAAGTGATAATGAAATAGCCGCTACAATACTGCTTCTACTCGAACGTGAGAAACAAGTAGTAGAACCTGCTGGAGCCGCAAGTCTTGCGGCAATCTTAAATCAAAAAATAGATGTTGCGGGGAAGAAAGTAGTTTGTGTGTTATCCGGTGGTAATATTGATGTATCCTTTATTCATAAAGTAGTTGAAAAAGGACTAGTAACACGTGGAAGAAATATGAAGTTTCGTGCATTGATGTTGGATGTTCCGGGAAGTCTTGAACATTTAACACATGTAGTAAATGTTGCGAATGCAAACATCATTGAAGTACAATATGATCGTATACAAGCAGATTTAAATCTGAATGAAACGATTTTGCATATTGCGGTTGAAGTATCTAGTAAGGAACATGGAGATGCATTGTTAGATGCCTTACGTGAAGCTGGATACGTTGTTACATTAGAATAAAATGAGAAGGGAGAGAATGTTATGAAAATGAATGGATCGCAAATCTTAGTACAAGCTTTGATAGATCAGGGTGTGGATACCATTTTTGGTTATCCAGGAGGCTCCGTATTAAATATTTATGATGCACTATATGAACGTGCAAATGATTTACATCATGTCCTTACTTCTCATGAACAAGGGGCTGCACATGCAGCGGATGGATATGCGAGATCAACTGGTAAAACAGGTGTTTGTTTAGCAACGAGTGGACCAGGGGCAACCAATCTTGTAACAGGTATAGCGACAGCGTATATGGATTCTATTCCGATGGTCGCAATTACAGGAAATGTTCCAAATGATTTAATCGGTAGAGATAGTTTCCAAGAGGTCAATATCGCAGGAATTACAATGCCAATTACCAAACATAATTTTATCGTACAACATGTAGAAGATTTAGCCGCAACGATAAGAAAGGCATTTGTGATTGCGAATTCTGGAAGAAAAGGACCAGTCCTAGTTGACATTCCTAAAGATGTTACGGCAGCCACATGTGAGTATACGCAATTGCCTCGTTTCCGTATTCGTAAACTTCCACGTGTAAATGATACAGAATTTGAAAAAGCACTGGATATGATTATGAAAGCAGAGCGCCCTATGATTTATGCAGGTGGAGGTATTATTTCAAGTAATGCGTCAAAGGAATTATTAGAATTCTCACAATATATGGATATTCCAGTAAGTTGTTCCATGATGGGGTTATCCTCTGTACCTTATGATTATGATTTATACTTGGGTATGATAGGAATGCATGGTACGCCAGTATCCAATTATGCGACACTGCATACGGATTTGATCATAGCAATTGGTTCTCGATTCTCAGATCGTGTAGCGGGAAATCGTAGCGAGTTTGGAAAAGAAGCGAACATCATTCACTTCGATATCGATGCGAGTGAAATCAGTAAGAATGTTGCGAGTGATATTAGTATTGTTGGAGATGCCAAATATATTTTAAAGAAGATGATGCAACGTATGCCAGAGAGTAAACATAGTGAATGGACAAGCAAGTTGAAAGAAGTAAAATCAAAAAAAGATCTTCCTAAACCTGTAGATCCAGGAACTAGTGTTGATCCTCGTGATTTGGCATTATCACTTCATCAAATTGTTGGAGAGGATGCGATAATCGTTACCGATGTTGGACAACATCAAATGATTATGGCACAATATTATCAGTTCTCGAAACCAAGAAGCTTCGTTAGTTCTTGTGGATTAGGTACGATGGGATTTGGTATGGGAGCTGCAATTGGTACTAAATTAGCGAACCCAGATCGACCAGTTATTCTAGTCAGTGGAGATGGAAGTTTCCATATGAATATGAACGAGATGGCAACAGCAGTGAGTGAAGAACTTCCTATCATTGTATTATTATTCAATAATGCAGTATTAGGAATGGTAAGACAATGGCAGACATTGTTCTATGATCATCGCTATTCACAAACCAATATCAATCGTAAAACCGATTATGTAAAACTTGCGGAAGCATTTGGTGCAAAAGGAATGCGTATTAAAACACATAGTGATATTGAACCTGTTATGAAAGAAGCTTTACAATCAAAAACACCAGTCATTATTGATTGTTGGATTGATAAAGATGATTGTGTATTCCCAATTATTCCACCAGGAAAAAGTGGAAAAGATATCATCCTTTATGGAAATTAGGAGGTAAGGTTATGAAAAGTGCAGTTATTTCATTATTAGTATCCAACCACTTTGGTGTCCTTACCAGAGTTACCAATCTGTTTTCACAAAGAGGATACAACATTGATACCTTAGCCGTAGGTGTTACAGAGAATCCAAAATTTTCTCGTATTACCATTACGACAGGTGGAGAAGAAAATATTATCAATCAGATTAAGCTACAATTAGCAAAATTAGAAGATGTAAAAGTCGTGGAAGAAATTCCTGATGAAAAATTATTTGTACGAGAAGTTGTGTTGGTGAAAGTAAAACCAAATGAAGAACAAATTTCAATGTTTGAAAAAATTATCGATGACTTCAAAGGACGTACACAGATTATTGAAGACAACTGTTATATTGTAGAATTTACAGATACTCCTGCGACGATTGATTACGTCATTGAGGAGCTACGTGAATTCCATATACAGGAAGTCAGTAGAACAGGTGGAGCTGCATTACAGCTTACCAGTGGAACTATATATTAAACGTAAATATACGTTTGATGATAAAAGTATATAACCAAATAGGAGGACAAGAACATGGTTAAAGTTTATTATGATACGGATTGTAATTTGGATTTATTAAAAGGGAAAACAGTTGCGATTATCGGTTTCGGTAGTCAAGGACATGCACATGCAGAAAACTTGAAAGACAGTGGAGTAAACGTAGTAGTTGGTTTACGTCCAGGATCAAAGAGTCGCACAAAAGCAGAAGAAGCAGGACTTACTGTTATGGATACGGCCGCTGCCGCTAAAGCAGGAGATGTGATTATGATTTTGGCACCTGATCAAGATCAACCAGATATCTACAAGAATGACATTGAGCCTAACTTAGAACCAGGAAATATGTTGATGTTTGCTCATGGGTTTGCGATTCACTTCAATCAAATCGTTGCGCCTAAAGGTGTAGATGTTACCATGTGTGCACCTAAAGGACCTGGGCATACCGTACGTTCTCAATACTTAGAAGGTAGAGGAGTTCCATCTTTGATCGCGATTCATCAAGATGAAAGTGGAAAAGCTCATGAATATGCATTAGCGTATGCTTGTGGTATTGGGGCAGGTCGTGCAGGAATCATTGAAACAACATTCCGTGCAGAAACAGAAACTGACTTATTCGGTGAACAAGCTGTCTTATGTGGTGGTGTTTGTGAACTTATGCAAGCAGGTTTTGATACCCTTGTAGAAGCAGGTTATGAACCAGAGATGGCATACTTTGAATGTATCCATGAAATGAAATTAATCGTTGACTTAATCAATAGTGGTGGATTCGCAATGATGCGTTATTCTATCTCAGATACTGCAGAATACGGAGATTACGTTACTGGAAAACGTTTAATTACAGAAGAAACACGTAAAGAAATGAAAAAAGTATTAACCGAAATTCAGGATGGTACATTTGCTGGAAACTGGATTACAGAAAACAAAGCAGCTGGACGCTCTCACTTCTTAGGAATGCGTAGAGTACATGCAGAACACCCATCTGAAGTAGTAGGAGCTCAATTACGTAAAATGATGAGCTGGTTAAAAAAATAGGAAGTGATAACTATGGGAAGACCAAGTGATTCAGTGATAAAAGGAGATGCTTGCGCTCCGCAACGTTCCTTGTTTTATGCCCTTGGTTTCACCAAGGAAGAATTAGAAAGACCTTTGATTGGAGTTGTAAGTGCATACTCTGAAATCGTGCCTGGACATATGCATCTTGATAAGATTACAGAAGCAGTGAAAGCTGGTATTCGTATGGCTGGAGGTACTCCAATCATGGTGCCTAGCATCGGTGTATGTGATGGAATTGCGATGGGACACATTGGTATGAAATATTCTCTAGCTAGTAGAGAGTTGATTGCGGACAGTGTGGAGACTATGGCAAGAGCACATGGCTTCGATGGTTTGGTATTAGTACCAAACTGCGATAAGATTGTACCTGGTATGTTAATGGGTGCATTGCGTGTGAATGTTCCAACAGTCGTCATGTCTGGAGGAGCAATGTTGCCTGGAAACGATGCAGGAAAAGCAATGAGTTTATCTACGATGTTTGAAGCAGTCGGTGCGAAAAAAGCGGGACTTATCAACGAAGATAGACTTACAGAAATTGAACAAAATGCATGTCCTGGATGTGGATCTTGTTCTGGTATGTTTACCGCAAATTCTATGAACTGTTTATGTGAAGCATTAGGAATTGCATTGCCAGGAAATGGAAGCGTACCTGCAGTATATGCTCTACGTCTACAAATGGCAAAAAAAGCTGGTATGCAAGTTATGGAGCTGCTAGAGCGAAATATACGCCCAAGAGATATCGTAAATGAGAAATCATTACGTAATGGATTGGCTGCGGATATGGCACTTGGATGTTCTTCTAATACCGTATTGCATTTACTTGCTATCGCAAAAGAAGCAGGCGTGAATGTGGATTTGGATGTCATCAATGAAATTTCTATGAAGACTCCAAATTTATGTAAACTTGCTCCTGCAGGTCCTGATCATATTGTGGATTTATACAATGCTGGAGGCGTTCAAGCAGTCTTAAAAGAACTTTCCAAAAAAGCATTGATTGATGATTCCTTAATGACAGTGACTGGTAAAACAGTGAAAGAGAACATTGCGAATGTAATGAATAGTAACCATACGATTATTAAAGATATTGATCAACCAAACAGTGCAAATGGTGGGATTGCTGTATTATATGGAAATATCGCACCTAAAGGCTGTGTGGTGAAACGTTCTGCAGTTGCTCCAGAAATGATGAAACATACTGGACCTGCTCGCGTATACGATAGCGAAGAGGCTGCTATTGAAGCTATTTATGCTGGAAACATCGTAAAAGGTGATGTCGTTGTTATTCGTTATGAAGGGCCTAAAGGTGGTCCTGGTATGCGTGAAATGTTAAATCCTACATCTGCACTTGCAGGTATGGAACTTGATAAGGATGTTGCTTTAATAACCGATGGACGTTTTTCTGGGGCTTCACGTGGTGCTAGTATTGGACATGTTTCTCCAGAAGCTGCCGCAAAAGGACCTATCGCAATCATTCAAGAAGGTGAGCAAATTGAAATTGACATCAATGCAGGTACTATTAATGTATTGATTTCAGAAGATGAAATTGCTCAACGTATTGCGAAACTTCCTGATTTTGAACCGAAAATCAAAGAAGGCTGGCTATCTCGTTACGCAAGACTAGTGTCTTCTGCGGATGAAGGAGCTGTCTTAAAATAAGAATCTATGTACTCTTACTTTGTAGGAGTACATTTTCTTTACGTGCTATGCTATACTAAAGAAAAAAGGAGTGCTTATGGAAAAGAAGAGATGTTGTTGGGCAGAACATGTAGAAGAAGTTTATATAAACTATCATGATCAAGAATGGGGAGTGCCAGTACATGATGATCATAAACTTTTTGAGATGTTATTGTTAGAATCCTTTCAAGCTGGATTATCATGGATTACCATTTTGAAGAAACGTGAGAATTTCAGAGAAGCTTTTGATCATTTTGATGTTCATAAAGTGGCTACTTATGATGAGAATAAAATACAAGAACTAAAAGGGAATGCTGGTATTATTCGAAATGGACTCAAAATAAAAGCAGCGATTAAAAATGCACAAATATTTATAGATATACAAAAAGAGTATGGAAGCTTTTCTAATTATTTGTGGCATTTTACAGATTATAACGTAATATTGGGTGGGGAAGAAATGGTAACACATTCTCCATTATCGGATATGATTTCAAAAGACTTATATGATCGGGGGATGCGTTTTGTTGGTACGGTGATTATATATTCTTATCTACAAGCAGTGGGTGTCATAAATGATCATGAAAAAGCATGTTATTTGTATCATAAGCGATAAAAAAAGGGTTCTTCTACAGGCGTAGAAGAACTCTTATTTCTTGTAACAAGTGACAACGTAGCATTTTCCTTTTGGTACATCGTGTGTTTCAATGGTGCGTACATTGCTTGGTAATGCATCTACAATGCCATCGCCTGCAATGTTTTTACTCATAATCACAATCTTACCTTCAGGACTTGTGACACGTACCATTTCTTCGATTGCTTTTTTCATATCTTTAAAGGGTGTATGATTTCCATCGTGAAATACACAAGTGAATACATCGTCTTGAAATGGAAGTGCTTCTGCATCACCATGACATAAAGTAAGCGATTGTTCACTATCTTTCATAAGCTCACTAGCTTTTCTAAGGTTCGCTTTGTTTGCGTCAATACCGACAAACTTTACGGATTTCAGTGGAAGTGTGCGAATGTTTGCTCCATCACCGACACTGACTTCTAAAGCATATTCTCCAGGCCATAATTCTAAATATTGTAGGTAAGATGCTCGTGTTTTTTTGTCATTACTAAAAGGATTTTTTAACTTCTTAGTAATGGGTGTAGTATTTGTTGTATCATGTTCTTCATGCGCTATAAAATCAACGATATCGTTTTCATCGATGGTATATGCAATTGTTTTTGATTCATTTTTTAAAACGTGTTTAGACTCACTATAAATAAGTGTTTCTTTTGTGGCAGGATCTTGCCAAATATCTTCGTTAAACATTGTGGTAGCCCCCTTTTTTATATGTATTTATTATACAACTGGGGGTGAGAAAAAGCAATTTATGAATGCTATTATTGTTGTTTGTAAATTACTTAAAGTTTAAAAAGGTATGGACTAAAGAAGAAGGTTTGAAAATTTTAAAAGCACTAAGTTGAATGTTATAGCATTTCATTTGATTTGCGTTTTATTTGAACACAGAAGATGTAGAGAAATACATTGGTAAATGTTTACCTGTTATTTTGAAGAATTATAAAGAGGAATTTTTGCAGTGTCTTGTATTATATAGTGGAGAATATTTTTGTTCTATGACTATGAGAGAGTTTATTGAATATAGAGATGGTTGCAATGATGTGATAAAGAGGCTCATCTTAGAATTTTTTGCTTGAGATCGTGGTTACATTTTGTTACCCCAAAAATAAATCAAGAAAATTTAGGAATTTTGTATATAAATCTCGTATATATAATATGAAGGGAGGTAATTGAATGAATGAAATAATTACCAAAGGTAAAGAATTTAAAGATTTAGTACATATAATACGTGGACAACAAGTGATGTTAGATAGTGATTTAGCACAATTATATGGAACAGAGGTTAGTAAATTAAATCAACAAGTTAAGCGTAATATAGAAAAATTCCCAAATGATTTTATGTTTCAACTAACCAAAGAAGAGCAGGATAACTTGAAATCACAAAATGTGACTTCAAGTTCACATGGTGGGAAGAGAAAATTATCTTTTGTATTTACAGAACAGGGAGTGTACATGATTGCTACGATTTTAAAAAATGACATTGCGACACAACAAAGTATCTATATTATGAGATCTTTTAAAGAAATGAAACATTATCTAGTTGAAAACAAACAATTACTAGATAATACAGACTTCTTAAAATTAACAACAACGGTCATGCAGAACAAAGAGGATATACGAATTATGAAAGATACCATGGCGACAAAAAGTGATATAGACAAAATCATGGAAAACTTTATTGATGATACTCCAGTAAAAGAAATAACTTTCTTAGAAGGTCAAAGATTTGAAGCCAATGAAGCTTACATAAGCATTTATAGACAAGCAGAACATACCATCTTTGTAATTGATAATTATGTTGATTTCGATACTTTGAGTTTACTTAAGCATAAGCAAGAAAATGTAGATGTGACTATTTTTACTGCAAATAATAGCGTTCCAAAATTGCAGAGATTAGAAGTAGCTAATTTTGATAGAGAATATCCCAATTTATATATCAAAAGAATTAGAGATTTCCATGACCGTTATATTATCTTAGATTATGGTACATCAGATGAAGTTATGTATCATTGTGGTCATTCTAGTAAGGATACTGGAAATAAAGTTAGCACCATTCATAAAATGTTGGATACAGAAGTCATGCATCCTGTAATAGATATAATTTTAGAAAATAGCGACTTTTTGTTTAGATAGTTTCATTTGGTGAAGTGCAAATTTTGCACCACAAATTGTTCTTTGGCAATTGAATATCCCCTTTCTTTTTTTACACATATTGCAAATAAAGAAAGGGGATATTATTTGAGTTTAGAGTTACTTTACGAATTGAAGAATTATAAAATGCTAAATATCTTTAATATTACGTTTTAAAATAGGAAGGGCTAATAGAGCGATTACGATACCGACTCCTCCTTGTAATAGATTAGCCGGTATTCCACTTAGTCCTAATGCCCAACTATCATTGATGAAGGAGTCACATACAAAGTAACCACTGACCATGATAAGCGCTCCGATTGCATATGAAATATATTTTAGATTTGTTTTTATACGTTGGAAGATAAAAGCAATAAGGAATCCTTCCAATCCTTTGATGAACAAAGTAGGGATGAAATAGATTGCATACCCTCCCGCAATATCCGCAAGTGCACTACCAATCCCTCCAATTAAGAACGCCATCCATGGATTTATAATGGACGCAAATAACATAATGAATCCATCTCCAAGATTGAAATAGCCCTGTATTCCATTAGGGATTTTAATTAGATAAGTTGCTAGAAATACAAGTGCCATTCCTAGTGCTGATATGACGATACTTTTTATATTATTGTTTTTCATTTTGTCACCTCATGTAATACTTGTTTATAAATTCTAGAAGTCGCTACATGCTTTTGTACAACTGGCAGTGCGACAAGTGCTATAACACATCCAAAGGTAGATTGAATGATATTTTCTACGATGCCACTAACCGCAATCCATAAGTTTCCCTTCAAGTACCACTTCGCTAGGAAATATCCACTCACCATGATTATGGAACCAAGCAAATATGCGATAAAGCGTACTCGATTTCCATACTTTTGAAAAAGCCATCCAACAAGAAATCCTTCCAAACCTTTTATAATCAACGTAAAGAAGAAATAATGGCTATATCCTCCTGCAACATCCGCTAAAGCACTTCCTAATCCACCGATAAAGAAACCACCAATAGGTCCTAGAATAGAAGAAAATAATAAAATGAAACCATCTCCTAAATTGAAATATCCATCAATTCCATTTGGAATCTTAATATACATTGTGACACTAAATACGACAGCCATTCCTAAGGCATAAACGACAAGTTCCTTAGTAGAAAAAGTAGTTGTTTTCATAAGCTTCCTCCCTTTACCAAAAAATGGTAGCTTTAGTATAACAGAAGACTGTGTATATAAAAATGCACAGAAATAATAAAAAAACAGGGGACAGTTATGATATACTTAAAGGGGTGATACAGATGAAAGTAAAAGCAATGAACTTTGAAAAACAACGTGGAATAAAATTGTATGAACAAGTATGTAGAAAACTAGAAGAGGATATTCTTGAAGGGTATTTGAAACAAGGTGATCAACTCCCAAGTATTCGTCAAGCTGTAACTATGTTTAAGGTATCTAAAACCTGTGTAGAAAAAGCATATGGGGTATTGGAGATGAATGGATTGATTCGCTCCATTGCTCAAAAAGGATACTTTGTGGATGTAGATGAAGAACATGTAAAGCTAAGAAAAGAGGTGGTGGAACATGTGGATTTGTATGAGGAAGAAATTATTCGTTATGATTTCCGTTCACAGAGTATGGATAAAGATGCTTTTGATGTGACACTTTGGAAGAAATATTTAAAAGAGGTGCTTGATCATCATCAAGAAATAACCACATATGGAGTTGCAAGAGGGGAGCAAGCTTTGCGTATTGCGCTTGCTAATTATGCTTATACAATGCGTGGTGTATTGTGTAGTGAAAAAAATATAATGGTAGGTGCAAGTTTTCAATCGTTGTTGTATATACTGTTAGGGTTAATAAATCGTCCCCTTGTTTTTGGTATGGCTGAAGAAGCATTTCTTCCTGCACAGATGGTGTGTGAGGATTATCAAATTCCGATCCAATACATAAAAACAGATAACGAAGGAATTTGTATAGATGACTTGAACCAAAGTGATATTAATGTACTCTATATCAATAGTGCTGCTGCAGGAACTTATCATCAACCGTTATCTAAAAAAAGACAAAAGCTGCTTCTTCAATGGGCGCGAGAAAGAAATGCCTATATCATAGAGGATGATCATAATGGAGAGTTGCGTTATCACACGAAGATGGCACCTGCGATGCAGGGATTCGATGGCGGGAAACAAGTGTTATATATAGGTTCATTTTCTCGATTATTGTTGCCAGCTTTACGTATATCTTATTGTGTTTTGAATGAGGATTTATTGCAAAAGTACCAACAAAGGATGAATTTTTACACTCCCACTTCAAGTAAAATTGAACAATTAGCTCTCGCATACTATATTAGTGATGGTCATTTGGAACGCCATGTGAAAAGATTACGTAAGCACTATGCTTCAAAATGCAGTCACATGGAAATATTATTACGCACTTATTTTTCTAATGCTGCCATACATTTAGAAGAATCCTCCCTTTGTTTTATTTTACATTTTCAAGAAAATTTGGATGTAACATCATTATTACAACTTGCTAAACAGAAGCAAATTCGAATTTCCATAAGCAACAAAGGAGATATGATATTGTCCTTTGCTGCGATTATGGAGGATTACATGGAACAGGCTATAGAAGAATTATACGCACTTTATATACAGGTAAAGTTATAATTATATAAGAGAATCGCTTGTTAAGTATTATTTCTTTTTGATGACTTGAAACGTAAAGCGTTTTCTTTTTTTCTGTAATATTTAAAAAATATACAATTTATGGAATAAAAGATGATATAATATAAATATATCATAGAAAAAAGTATGTGTTAGATGAGGTGATATGTATGAGTACTATTACAAACACGAAACTAATAGATCTGGAAAATGCGTATGCATTTATCTCGATCAAGTCGGAACTTGTGATAGAGCATGCAAATGACAGTTTTTACAAATTAGTTGGTTATAGTGAAAAAGAATTGAAGCAGAAAAATGGTGCACGTTTATCTGCTCTTTTGCCTGTGGAAGAGTTTATAGGAATTCAAGAATTTTTGCTAGGGGTATTAAATTATAAGGAGTTTAAGCTCTCTTTTAAAAAGAACGATAATGCGATTTCTTTTGTGCTTTGTTCTATACAAAAATTTCATAGTGAAGATGGAACCGAATTATTCATGCAATGCATTGATATCAATCATTTCCAAGCGGTGGCTCGTCATTTAGAAGATATCACTTCTATGTTTGAATATTTACTAGATTTTGAAAAAGCTGGGGTATTATTATTTGATCGCAGTGGTAAAAATATATATTATTGTCACATGGATTCCTTTATTTTGAAGGATGTTTCAAAGGATAGTGAATTTCCTGCTGTACTTTTGGATAGGGGAAGAATTCACCCAGAGCATGTTGACGAATTAAAAGCATGTGAAGAATTTATGAAGTCTGCAGAAGTAGGGAAGCAAATGTCAGTGGAACTACAAATGTTAAACAATAAACAAGAGTATATATGGATTAAAATAGATATATCCTTGCATTCATTTCGAGGTCATGAAGAACTTCTTTGTGTGTTAGGTGATATAGAATCACAAAAAGCAACAGTAAGTCAATATGTTGAGCAATCGCTCTTTTATCAGTCGGTTTTATCTTCTACATCTGCTTATGGACATTTGGATATCAGTGAAAATAAAATATTGAAGATGGGCGGGTTATGGAATTTATATAATGAAGTGATAGATACCATGACCTATTCAGAACTTTTTCGTTCCTTTATTGAGGTCATTGTACATCCTGATGATCGCAAACATTATTTGGAAGTATTAGAATGCAAAAATCTTCATGATTCCTATGAAAATGGAATCACGATGTTAGGATGTGAATTCAGAAGAATTGTTGATCAGAATAAAATGGTATGGATGGAAATAACAATTCATTTATTTAAAAATCCTCTGAATGAACATTTGATGGCATTGATGTATCTAAAAAATATTAAACACAATTATAATGGACAAGATGCGAAAGATAAGAAAATCGATACTTTGACGAATTTGTATTGCCGTGGAACACTGATTGATGAAATCGGCAGTTATTTATCTCAAATGGCACAAGATGAAATATGTGCGTTTATTTTTTGTAATATCAATCATATGAGAGCTATAAATGAAGAGTTTGGATATGTTTCAGGAGATTCAGTTTTGATTTCCATATCTAATATTTTGTCTACTGTTTTCAGAAAACGAGATATACTGGGGCGGTACGATAATGATCATTTTATCATTTTATTGAAAGACACACAGATAAGCAATATTGAAAATCGTATTCAGGCCATATTCGATTTGGTGGAACAGCATAAAGATATTCCATATACTGTATCATTAGGTATTGTATATGCAAAAAAACAAGATACATTTGCCAATTGTTTTAAACAAGCAAACATTGCTTTGATGCGTGTAGAAACGAGAACAAAGAATTCCTTCTTCATGTATTCGGATGATTTGGTTTCTGTTGAAGAACATCAAGAATTTTCTAAACATGCAGAGAATGTCGCTCGCCAAGTGTATAAGATAGAAGAAAATATCGAATGCGTAAATGAATCTGAGTTTGATCGTTTGATTGGAGAACAAGGGGATATTGCATACCTTGTGCATCCGGAAACATATGAATTATTGATTGGGAATCAAGCATTCTATGAACGATTGGGTTTAACAAAGAATGATTGTAAAGGGCGTACATGTTATGATTTACTACATAATCGTCAAACCTCTTGCCCATTCTGCCAAAAATCAAATTGGACGAATGACAAGTACTTTATGTATCGGAATTATAATCAGAAGTTAGAACAAGAGTTTTTGATCAAAAATAAGATGGTGACTTGGAAAGGAAATCAAGCGCTTTTAGCGTTTGCAATTGACTTATCTAATGATAAAAGTGTAGTAGATTTACTACAAAATGACATGAGTGAAGAGACCTATATTTTAGCAGGAATACAAAATATGCAGAAAACAAGCACGTTGGATGGTGTTATGGAATCTGCATTAGAAACAATTTGTCTCTATTTTAGGGCAGATACTGTACGTTTTTGGGATGTTACACGCCATGGAGAGGAAGCTCGTTGGGTATATAGCAATAGCAAAGATTCGGAAGCCTTGTATTATGATAAAGAAGACCGTAAAATCATTGCGAGTTATTTAGATAATCGTCAGTGGAAAGATCATTTGAGGGTTGAAAATTGTGAGACAGTTATGACCGTGTCTTATGATTTGTATACTATTCTAAAACAAAAGAACATTTACAATCAAGAATGGTATTGTTTATATGATGGTAGTCAAGAATTAGGAATCATCGAAATTGATAACTTACATGGGAATCTACAGAATATTTCTTTCTTGAAAAATTTCACTGCGTTTGTCGCAAATGAATGGCATAAGTGTAAAATGGTCGAAGATATTTTATACACACAGAAATATGATACTTTAACGGGACTTTACAACAGGAAAAAATATGATGAATTTGTATCTCAATATAATCCTGATAGTGTGAATAATCTTGCGGTTATCATGATTGATATCAATGGATTAAGTAATATTAACTCTTTAAAGGGTACAAAAATGGGAGATACCTATTTAAAAACTGTTGCGAATTTAATGCAAGAATGTTTTGCAGGTGCGATTAATTATCGACTGGGCGGAGATGAATTTCAAAGTATTTTTATGGATGTAGAATTAAAACAGTTGGAACATGCCATCAAACGATTCCAAGAGAAAGTGAGTACACTAAATGAGTTCTCAATTTCCATTGGATATTCATGGGATGCAGTAGAGAAAAAGTTAGCTACTATGATTAAGTTTGCAACACAAAGTAAACTTGTGAATAAGAAAGCTAAAAAGTCACGGATTAATGAATTAAAAAATATTGATCATTATAAAATGCAAGACGAATTGATATCTGCTATTGAAAACAAAGAATATGTCATTTACTTACAGCCCAAAGTAAATGCTAAGTATGGAGACGTTGTTGGTGCGGAAGCATTGATTCGAAAAATTGGAACGAATGGCAACCTTGTTCCTCCATCTGAATATATTCCTAAATATGAGCAGAATGGAATTATTCGTTACATAGATCTATTTGTATTTGAAGAAGTATGTAAATTAATAAGGAAATGGTCACTCTCTGGAAAAAGGTGTCCTATCATTTCGCTTAATTTCTCAAGAGTTACAATGATGGAAGAAAATTTAATAGATATTATGAATACAATTGTAAAACAATATGATATTTCAAAGAAATATATTGAAATAGAAATCACAGAAAGCTATGCGGATGTTGGGAAAACGATGCTCTATCAACGAGCTCGTCAAATTCACGAAGCAGGATTTTCTCTATCATTAGATGACTTTGGTACAGATTTTACGAACTTATCAATTTTATCAGATATTCATGTAGATGTTTTAAAGATAGACAAAAGTTTGATACATTCCTTAAAGGAACACGAGAAGAATATGACAGTTATAAAACATATCCTCGATATGTGTAAAGAATTACATATTGCAGTCATAGCAGAAGGTGTCGAAAATATGGAACAACGCAATTTATTGATGGGACTTGGATGTTATCTCATTCAAGGATATTTATTTAGCAGACCCGTTGATGTAACTACTTTTGAGAAAGCTTTTTTAACAAGGGTAAAAGAAAAAATTACATCATGACAATTCTGTAACAGTCGTGGACTTCACGGCTGTTTTCTTTTATAATGAGATAAGATAAGAGGTGATTAAATTGAAGATACTATTCGTAGAGGATGATCATGCAATAGCATTAGGATTAGTCTATTCTTTAGAAAAAGAAGGGTATAAAGTAAGTCACTGTACTAAAAAGGCGGAAGCGTTACAGTGTTTAGCGAGTGAAAACTTCGATTTATTACTTTTGGATATTGGATTGAGTGATGGTAGTGGATATGACATATGTAAGTTTGTCAAACAAAGACAAAATGTACCTGTTATATTTTTAACCGCTATGGATGATGAAGTCAATGTAGTTATGGGATTAGATTTAGGTGGAGATGATTATATTACAAAACCATTTCGTTTAAAAGAATTATTAAGTCGAATAAAA
This sequence comes from Amedibacillus sp. YH-ame6, assembly GCF_053848845.1. Taxonomy (NCBI): domain Bacteria; kingdom Bacillati; phylum Bacillota; class Erysipelotrichia; order Erysipelotrichales; family Erysipelotrichaceae; genus Amedibacillus; species Amedibacillus sp. YH-ame6. The sequence goes on along the minus strand of NZ_JBSPEZ010000011.1, from coordinate 24,770 downwards.
TCTGTTACGAGACGATATTATAAACAAGAGAACACAGGCAAATACCATATCCGACACATCGAAATTCATACAAAAAGTGGCAAAGTATATAAATATGGTGAGGAAGTGCTCTTAACTGCAATGGAGTATCGTCTTTTTTTGGTATTTTTAAATCACCCTGGGCAAGTACTTTCACGTTCACAAATTCTAGAAAGTCTATGGGATGTCGCAGGTAATTTTGTGAATGATAATACATTGAGTGTCTACATTCGTAGGCTTCGTGAAAAATTAGAAGAGGATGCGCAAGAACCTACTATCATAGTGACAGTCCGGGGACTGGGTTATCGTTTGGAGAATTTATATGTGGAAGAATAAGGAAATTCGAAAAGGGACATATGTTTATGGAATCATGGTATTGGGGTGTTTATTAATTAGTTTAATAACAAATTTTTTAATTGGATTTTTATGTGTAGCATGTATAGCATATGTACTTTTTTTCATATATACAAAACAACGTTATCAGGAAGTTGAGAAACTATGCGTATATCTTCAAAAAGTATATCAAGGTGTACAATATTTTGAAGTACAAGAGTATGCTGAAGGAGAACTTAGTATTCTAAAAAGTGATATTTACAAAATCATTCATATTCTTCGACAGCAAGCAGACGAACTACGAAAAGATAAACACTTTCTTGCGAATGCACTAAGTGATATTTCTCATCAAATAAAAACACCATTAACAAGTATTATGGTAATGAGTGACTTGTTGGAAGAAGAATTACCACAAGAGAAGAAAATGGAATTTATCGTTCAAATGAGGGAACAAATGAAACGCCTTCAATGGCTTATATCATCATTATTGAAGATCAGCAAAATTGATGCTAATGCTATTACATTTCATAAAGAACAGATTGCTTTACATGAAGTTATACAGCATGCTTTAGAACCATTTCAAATTCTTATCGAATTAAAGCATCAAGAATGTATAGTAGCTTGTGATGAAAGCATTTTTATCGTAGGGGATAAGAATTGGTTGAGTGAGGCCTTTGCTAATCTTATAAAAAACAGTTTGGAGCATACAGCGGAAGGATCCTCTATTGAAATCAAAGTACAAGAAACACCTTTACATACTCGAGTGGTTTTTATGGATTGCGGTAGTGGTATCAGTGAAGAGGATTTACCACACATTTTTGAGCGCTTCTACCGAGGAAAAAATGCGGCAAGTGATAGTGTTGGTATTGGCTTGGCATTATCACGCTCCATTTGTATCCAGCACAATGCTTCCATAGAGGTAACTAGTAAGAACCATGAAGGTACTACCTTTACCATTACTTTTTATAAATGACAAAACTGTCATCTATATGTCATGAACATGTCATGATGAGCGTGTATGATAAAGATATCGAGGAGGTAAGGTATGGAAATATTAAAAGTGGAACATCTTACAAAAGTGTATGGTTCTGGTGAAAACCAAGTAAAGGCATTAGATAATGTTAGTTTTAGTGTAGAACAAGGACAGTTTGTGGCAATTGTAGGAGCAAGTGGTTCTGGTAAATCTACATTATTGCACATTCTTGGAGGTGTAGATACACCAAGTAATGGGAAAGTGTATATCGATGATAAGGATATGTACGATTTGGATGAAAGTGCAATGGCAATTTTTCGTAGACGACAAATCGGTCTTATTTATCAATTTTATAATCTGATTCCAGTCTTGGACGTGGAAGAAAACATACAGCTTCCATTGTTGTTGGATCATCGAGAAGTCAACGATGCACATTACAAAGAACTGGTTGCGACATTAGGACTTGAAGATCGATTACATCATCTTCCTAATGAATTAAGTGGTGGGCAACAACAAAGGGTTTCCATCGGTCGTGCACTCATTGCAAGTCCTGTTCTTCTTTTGGCGGATGAACCAACGGGGAATTTAGATCGAAAAAACAGTGAAGAAATCATCAACTTATTGAAAAGTTTGCATAAGAAACATAAACAGACATTGATTGTTATAACACATGATGAAAATATCGCGATACAAGCAGATCGTATTATATCAATTGAAGATGGACGAATTGTTAAGGATGAGGTGATTCGTCGATGAACATTATGCAGAAGGTCACATGGAAATGTATGCATCAAAACAAGAAACGTACCATTGTGACCATAGTTGGAGTTACTATCTGCGTTGCAATGATTTCTGCAGTTTGTATTCTTGTGACATCTTTTCAAGATGTAATGATTCGCTCTAGTATCGCAGAAAAGGGAAGTTATGAAGGCTTTTTTGTAATTGATGATGAAGATGTTATGGAAAACATTGTAAAAGAAGATGCTTTTGAAAAAACATTTCGTTTGAGTAATATTGCTACGTCATCTTTAACAGAAAGTTCTATTGCGATAGAGAATACATATCGAAGAGATCTTTCTATCCTAGGAATGGATACAGAACATTCACAGTTAGGTGGTGTCCTTCTAAAGGAGGGAAGACTTCCAACAAAAGATAATGAAATTGTACTTTGTGAAGAACTGATGAATGATAAAGATTTTATTTATAAAATCGACGATACGATAGAGCTTCTTGTAAAGAAAGATGCAATCTGGGATGCTGATGGGAATGTAATTAAAGAAGAACAAAAAGAAACAAAAACATTTGTGATCACTGGAATGGTGGAAGTAAATGCAGAAATGAAACAAGAACCAGTATTTTATGCATTTACAAATTTTCAAAAAGGCGAAAACTATAAACTATTTGTGTCCTTTGTCAACAAGCAAACTCTAGAAAATGACATGGATATGATTGCGGAAAAATATGATATTGAAAGGCAAGATTATGCTGCTCATATCGCTCTTACTTATCTTTATGGGACAGCACAAGATGGTCTAATGGATGTCATCGTTAAGGCGTGTATACTTCTATTTCTTATTATTATGATAGGTGGCATTTCTCTTATCTATAATGCGTTTTCTATTTCATTAAGTGAGCGAAGTCGTTATCTTGGAATGCTTTCAAGCGTTGGAGCTACACGAAAACAACGTAGAAATTCTGTCTTCTTTGAAGCAGGTGTAATTGGAATGATTTCGATTCCATTAGGTATCCTAACAAGTATTTTAGGGCTGAATATTACATTCGCATTAATGAATCCTTATATTGAAGGTTTATTTGGAAGCACTGCAGTAGGATTACAAGTGATCATCGAAGGATGGAGTATTTTATTGACAGTAATATTTGCAATCTTGATTTTATTTCTATCCGCTTGGATTCCATCCCGAAGGGCTCAACGAATTTCTCCTATCTCTGCAATTCGTCAAAACAAAGATATTAAGATTAGAAAATATCATAGGAAGAAAGAAAGACTTACACGCAAACTTTTTGGAATTGAGGGAGAACTAGGTTTAAAAAATATGAAACGTAATCGTTCTCGATATTTTGCGACTTTAACATCTCTTGTAATTTGTGTGATATTATTCATGAGTGCAAGTTATTTTTCCTCTCTTGTACAAAAATCTTATTTCTTAGTACAAGAAAATTCTCTATTTGATATTAAGCTACAGGTTACACAAGAGTATGATTCAAAACAATATATCGAGCCAAGCAAGGAAATGATTAAGGATTTAAAAAATACACGAAATGCAAAGAGTATAACAACCTATAAGCAGATGCCAATTATTTATGATCAAGAAGTCAATTTCACTAAACAAGCAGTCGACTTTATGAACAAAGCATATTATGCACAAATGGAGGGTATTGATAACTTGCGAATTGAACCATCATATGAGCTTATTGTACTAGATGATACATCATTCGATACATATGCAAAAGATATTGGTGTGTCAAAAGAAACAATGTCTTCAAAGGAACCTTCTATTATTCTCGTTAACAAAGGATCCTATAAATATCCTAATGAACAGAAATACGAAGAAGTAGAGTGGCTTGATATTTCTAAAAATGACCATATGGGTATCCAAAAAATGGGTGCTCAAGGTGTTCTCAATGCCTTTGTGAATGTGCGTGTTGCGCATGTTAGTGATAAGAAAATCCCTGTTGATGCTTCTTCTAATATGGAGTTTTTCCCAACGATTATGATAGTAACGAACGAAGAGAATTTTGCGAAACTAGTGCTTGAAAATCAAAAAGTAAGTGACACTGCAATGTTTTCAAGCTTTAATGTAGAATTCACTACAGATGACGACCTTGCCTTAGAACAAGAACTTGGAGTTATACAACGAAAGTATGAGAATAATGGATTATCTATGTATATTCATAACTATTCACAACTTATGCGTTCTAGGAGTCAACAATCTTTGCTCATTAATATCCTTCTATATGGATTTGCATCATTGATTGCGATCGTTTGTATTGCCAACATCATCAATACAATTTCCACAGGAATCAACCTAAGAAAAAGGGAATTCGCAATGATACACTCTGTTGGTATAACACCACGTAAGTTTCAAAAAATGATGATGTTTGAAATTTTATCTTATGGGGTTAAAGCATGCATTTATGGTGGAATTCTTGGAGTAGGGGCTATGTATTTGCTTTATTTGATATTAAATAGTACTTTTGGATATACTTTTGAGATTCCTGTGAGTTCCAATATCATTATGATAGTATTCATCTTCCTAATTTTATTTTGTATTACACAGTACGCATTACGAAAATTAAAGAAAGATAATATTGTAGAAACAATTCGACAAGAAAGTATTTAAAATGAAAGTCATCATTTTTAAAATGATGGCTTTTATTTGTACCTACACCAAACTATTCGAAATGTTATTTATTGAGAAACGAGGATAACGTTTGTTGACTTTCTAGAACTTTTAAAATCCATCTTGTACGTGTAAAGTGTAAGAACAAAAAAGGGGAATGATATAGAAACCTTATAAATATAGGGGGAACTACAAAGATTATAAGTGAGAGAAATAAATGTTTCATTTAATCATGGTAAACGCTTTCAAATGTGATATAATCGATATAGTTGATAAGCTTTATGGAGGTCTTTATATGCAAAAGTACATTATGGCAATCGATCAGGGTACAACAAGTACTCGTGCAATACTATTTGATGAAGAAAGTAATATTCTTGCGTTAGCACAAAAAGAATTAGAAAATTATTATCCCCATCCTGGTTGGGTGGAACAAAATGCAAATGATATATGGGCAAGTACTGTTGGAGTTATCTTTGAAGTGATGGCAAAAGCTGGAATCAAAGATTCACAAATTGAAGCAATTGGTATTACCAATCAAAGAGAAACTACGGTAGTATGGGATAAAGAAAGTGGACAGCCAATTTATTTTGCGATTGTATGGCAGTCTCGTCAAAGTGATGAATACTGTGTGCGATTAAAAGATGAGGGTATGGAAGAGTGGGTCAAAGAAAAAACAGGGTTGTTGTTGGATCCTTATTTCTCCGCAAGTAAGATACGTTGGATATTAGATCATGTGGAAGGTGCCCAAGCACGTGCAGAGCGTGGTGAACTCTTGTTTGGTACGATGGATACATGGTTGTTGTGGAAACTTACAAAAGGAAAAGTACATGTGAGTGATGTGTCAAATGCATCTCGTACGATGTTGATGAATATTAAGACGTTAGAGTTTGATGAAGAATTATGTAAACTTTGGAACATTCCTATGTGCATGTTACCAAAGATTTGTGATAGTAGCGAAGTATATGGAGTATGTGAAGGGATTTTTGATACGCCGATTCCAGTCGCTTCTCTTATTGGAGATCAACAAGCGGCTTTATTTGGACAGACTTGTTTTGATGCTGGAGATGTGAAAAACACCTATGGTACTGGTTGTTTTCTATTGATGAATACCAAAGAGAAACTCATACGTTCTCGTAATGGACTTGTTACCTGTGTTGGTTGGAGAATCAATGGGGAAGTAGATTATGTGCTAGAAGGTAGTGTCTTTGTTGCAGGGGCAGCTATTCAGTGGCTAAGAGATGGTTTGCAGATTTTGAATCAATCAAAAGATAGTGAGGAAAGAGCATTGCGTGTAGAGAGTAGTGATGGAGTTATTGTAGTTCCTTCCTTTACTGGGTTGGGTGCTCCTTATTGGAAAGCCCAAGTTAAAGGCGCTATGTTTGGTTTAACAAGGGGAACAACGCAAGATCATATCATACGTGCTACACTAGAATCATTAGCCTATCAAACCAATGATGTATTAAATGCGATGAAGGAAGATAGTGGACTTTCAATAGAACGAATGCAAGTAGATGGAGGCGCAAGTTTAAACAACTATCTCTTGCAGTTTCAAAGCGATATCACCAAGGCATGTGTCGTTCGTTCTACCATTAGTGAAACAACCGCTCTAGGTGCTGCATATCTTGCAGGTCTTGCGGTTGGGTATTGGAAAAACAAAGAAGAAATACGAAATCAATTCCAGATTTCTAAAGAATTTTATCCATCCATGAAAGAAGAGCTTAGAAGGGAGAATTTAGAGCGATGGCAGAAAGCTATCCAAGCAGTAATCAACTTTTAAAGGATGGTAAAAATTAACTGTTGTAATTCGATGCAATTTGATTGACGACCTTATAGAGTATTTGTTACTATTTAACAGGTTGGATGGGAACATACAGATAAGCTATTAAATTAGCATGGAGGAAATTATGAAAAAATTATCTGCAGTATTACTTATGGCACTTGTTTTGGCAGGTTGTGGAAGCTCTGCTAAAGAGGTAAAAGGCAGTGGTGAATCTGCTGTTAACAAAGAAGGAGACAAAGCAACTGCTGAAATTGTTATGAAGGGTGATGAAGTTGTATCTATCAAATTGGATGAAACCAAAAAAGGGAAATCCAAAAAAGAACTTGGTAATGATTATGGCATGAAATCAGATAGCAAAAAGGCTAAAAAAGAATGGTTTGAACAAATCAAATACTTAGAAGACTACATCGTAAAGAATGGTTTGGATAAAGTGAAACTAGGAGACGATGGAAAAGCAACTGGCGATGATATTTTAGCTGGATGTACAGTTTCTTTGACGAGTGTTATGGAAGCTGCTAATAACGCAAAAGAAGCCGCAAAATAAAGATATGAGAAGAAGGTGAACAATTCCCTTCTTTTTTTTGTGAAAGATGAATAAAAGATGGTTCATACCGCATACTAGAAATAGTATGAAAGGAATGATATTATGAATAAGAAATGGCTATGTTTAGGCTTAGGATTTTTACTTTGTGGATGTGGAAGCAGTAAAGAACCAGTGAAAACAGAAGGTACTGGCACACATACGAGTAGCAATGGGGAAGTTACTACTGCAAAAGTAGAGTTGGAAGATGGAAAGATAAAAGATGTCGATATTGATGAAACTGCGAAGGGAAAAGACAAAACAAAAAAAGAGCTTGGTGATGATTACAATATGAAACAAGCGAGTCCTATCAATAAAGAGTGGGATGAGCAAGTTGATTTCTTCGAAGATTATGTAGAGAAGAACGGTGTCGATAAAATCAAAGTGAACGCAGATGGAAAAGCAGAAAATGATGATGTAAAGAGTGGATGTACAATTTCTGTAGATGGCTTTATCGCAGCGATTAAAGATGGGGAAAAGAATGCAAAATAAGAGGAGAAATCCTCTTTTCTTTTGAAAACAGTTTTCAAATACAAACGTTTACAGTATAATAAAAGGCATATGGAGGAATTTATGAACAAAGCTGATAAAATATTTATACTTGTCGTTGTAATATCTTCTGCTTTGTTTTATGTGCCTCTGTTTTGGATTCATGCACAGGAAAAGAATAAAGCAAAAGAAGTCGTCGTCAGTTATAAAAATGAAGAAGTATTACGTGTTGATGTATCGTTGGATCATTCCTATCATGTAAAAGGTAGCCTTGGTGATGTAATTGTAGAAATCAAGGATAAACAAGTACGTGTGAAAAGGGAAACATCTCCACAAAATCTATGTTCTATTCAAGGTTGGGTAAAAGATAGCAATCGTCCCATTGTTTGTTTACCAAACAATATTGTAGTTATGATAGAAGCCGTTGATGAAGAAAACGGGGATGATGTGGTGATACAATGATAAAGAGTACGAAGAACATGACAACGATTACAATGCTAATTGCGATTAGTATTATCTTTCATATGGTAGAATCAATGGTACCACTACCGATTCCTATTCCTGGGTTTCGATTGGGTCTTGCGAATATTGTAGGACTGATAGCACTGTATTTGTTTGATGCAAAAACAATGATATCGATAAACGTAATGCGTGTAGTGTTAGCGTCTTTGTTAAGGGGCGTTATCTTTGGCACTGGGTTTTGGTTATCGTTATGTGGAGTGATGCTGAGCTCTCTTGCTTGTATCATCGCAAAGAAGAAGAGCCCTATGAGCATGTTTGGCGTAAGTGTTGCTGGAAGTGTGTTTCATAGTGTTGGGCAGGTAATTGCCGTTACCTTTATCTACCAACAATTCTTTATGCAGGCAGTATTACCAATCTTAACATTGCTTTCGATACCCACAGGCTTGTTTGTGGCGCTCATGGCACAACAGGTACTAAAAAGAATCCATAAAATAGGAAAGGAGGAATTATAATGGAAACATTTGTATATAGACCAAAAGGAGTTTGTTCACAGGAAATGCGCTTTGAAATTGAAAACGATGTTATTCGTAATGTAGTTATCGTTGGAGGTTGTGCAGGAAATTTGCTGGGAATATCAAGAATGTTAAAAGACAAGAAAATAAGTGAAGTCATAGAGGTATTTCAAGGGGTGCGCTGTGGAGCAAAACCTACATCATGCCCAGATCAGATTTCTCAAGCACTCGCAAGTTATGCTCAAGAACATCGAAAATAGGGATTGATGAAATACGTTGAACGATAGGCACACATTGCCTATTTTTTTGTAGAAAGGGGAATTATGGAAAAGATTAAGTTTATTTGGCGGTATGCCAAACCACATAGAAAACAGTTTTCGCTCATCTTTTTAGATGTGTTGATGTATGCACTGTTCATGTTATTGGGACCATTGATTATATCGTATATTGTAGATAATGTAATTGCTGGTGTTCCATTTGAAAATGCAATATTAAACGATATAGCGAATCAGCTAGGGGGTATATCTTGGCTACAAGATAATTTATGGGTAGGAAGTTTACTCATTGTGATTGTGTATTTATGTACTGCATTCGCAATCCATAAACGAAGTGTTCATACAGGAAATGTAAGTGAAACATTCGCAAGAAATGTACGAGATGAAATGTATGATCACTTACAGAAATTACCATTCCCTTATCATAAGATGAAAGATAGTGGAGATTTAATTCAAAGAAGTACTTCAGATATTGAAACAATCCGTAGATTTATTGCGTCTCAATTATCCGAGATGATGTTTGCGATTATCAATGCATCTTTAGCGGCAGCTATATTGTTTAGTCGTAATGTAAAATTGACATTGATTTCAATTTCGTTAATTCCAATATTGTTGTTGGTATCGTTTATCTTTTTTAAGAAAGCTAAGAAAATCTTTTTAGAGTGTGATCTTGCGGAAAGTAAAATGACCACAGTATTACAAGAAGATTTGAATGCCATGCGTGTAGTAAAAGCATTTCATCAAGAAAAAGTAGAAATTGAAAAGTTTGAAGAAAGCAATGAAGAATATCGTGGAAAATTGTATGAATTGATGCATGCGTTAGCTTTGTTCTGGAGTTGTTCAGATTTGATTGGACAATTGCAGATTTTGTTAATGGTAGTATTTGGTATTATTATGGCAATGAACAATGAACTTACGCTAGGAACATTTTTAATTTTCTTAATGTATGAATCTACCATTGTTTGGCCAATGCGTCAACTTGGAAGAATTCTAGCAGATATGGGAAAGGTCAGTGTATCCATCACCCGTATAGAAGAAGTCTTACATGAAGAAATGGAAGACTTAGAGGGTGGTGTACGTCCAAATATTAAAGGAAATATTGTGTTTCAAAATGTATGTTTTCATTATGAAGATGATGAACAACATACTTTAAAAGATGTAAGCTTTGAGGTACCAGCACATAGTAAGGTTGCGATTATGGGACCAACGGGTTCTGGAAAATCCTCTCTCGTGCATTTGTTGAGTGGTATTTATGATTATGATCAAGGTTCTATTACGATTGATGGCGTAGAATTAAAAGAGATTGCGAAATCTTGGTTAAGAGAACATGTGCAAATTGTTTTACAAGAACCATTCTTGTTTTCAAAAACGATTTATGAAAACATAGAATTAGCGAATCGTGATGCAAAACGAGAAGATGTTATGTCCATTGCACGCTTAGCAAGTATTCATAAAGATATTGAAGCTTTTGATAGTGGCTATGACACTATGGTAGGTGAAAAAGGAGTTACTTTATCAGGTGGTCAAAAGCAACGTGTTGCGATTGCGCGTACGTTGTTGTCAAAAAGTCCGATTATCATCTTTGATGATTCCTTAAGTGCATTAGATACAAAGACGGATGCGATGATTCAAGATGCGTTGAATTCCTTAGAGGATCCAATGACGATGTTTATGATTACGCATCGTGTGAACAGTGCACAATCTGCAGATTTGATATTGGTATTGGATCAAGGAAAACTTGTGCAAAAGGGAAGTCATGAAGAGTTGTTAAAAGAAGATGGCATCTATCGCAGAATTTATGAATTACAAAATGCGGGAGGTGATGATTATGAGTAATCCAAATATGAAAGAACAAGAGTTCGTCAGCGATGTATTTGATCGTGGAACTTGGAGTCGTATATTTAAGATTTTATGGGAACATAAAAATTATTTAATACCTTTGTTGTTGTTTAATGTACTGTTGGCAGTTACCGATATTGTTATGCCAATGTTACAACGATATGCAATCGATGTTTATATCGTAGATAAAGGAAATGCAGATTCACTTCCTTATTTCATTGGGTTTTATTTGTTTATGATTGTTTCACAATGTATAATTTTTTATGTATTCTTTCGTCTAGCTGCACGTATTGAGAGTGCCTTTGGAAAGAATCTACGTAAAAAATGCTTTCATAAAATACAAGAACTTACGTTCTCTTATTTTGATCGTACTGCAAATGGATGGTTGATGGCACGTGTTACTTCAGATACCGCTAGAATCGCAGAAATTCTAGCGTGGTCATTGGCGGATGCGGTATGGGGTATTTTGGTCATCATTGGAATTTGTATTGTAATGTTGATTGTCAATTGGCAAATGGCAATTGCAGTCCTTGTTATTGTGCCTATCTTATGGTTTGTATCAATGTATTTTCAAAGAAAAATACTAAAAGCACAACGTAAGACAAGAAAAGAAAATTCTAAGATTACAGCCTCAATTGCAGAAGGTATCAATGGAGCGAAAACAACGAAAACATTAGGTATAGAAAAAGAGAACTTTGAAGAATTCCAGGAAAAGACGAACAATATGTATCAGTATAGTATGCGTGGAATTCGTATCAACGCAATCTTTCAACCAATCGTTTACTTCATGAGTGGGGTTGTAATTGCTTTGTTGTTAGTGGTCGGAGGACAACAAGTGGTACTTAAAACCATTCAATTTGGTACCCTTGTAATGTTTGTGAACTATGCAACATTATTTTTTGAACCATTGAAACAAATTGCACGTATTCTAACAGAAATCCAGATGGCACAAGCAAGTGCAGAACGTGTGGTATCACTGTTAGAAGAAGAGGTAGAAATACAAGATCGTGAAGATGTTATTGAGAAATATGGTACACTTCTACATGAGAAAAAAGAAGCCTATGAACCACTTTACGGGGATGTTGATTTTGAACATGTGAAGTTTCGATACAATGAAAAAGAAACTGTGTTACATGATTTTAACTTACATGTGAAACAGGGACAAATGATTGCCTTGGTCGGTGAAACGGGCTCTGGCAAAAGTACGATTGTAAATCTGTTATGTCGCTTTTATGAACCAAGTGAAGGTGCCATCTTAATGGATGGAAGTGACATTCGTAATCGTAGTGTTGGTTGGCTTCATTCTAAAATAGGGTATGTTTTACAAACACCGAATTTATTTAGCGGAACTATACGAGACAATATCCGTTATGGAAGACCTGAAGCAAGTGATGAAGAAGTAATCGAGGTTGCGAAATTGATTCAAGCGCATGACTTTATCGAACGTTTAGAAAAAGGTTATGACAGTGAAGTTGGAGAAGGTGGAGATCGTTTATCCACGGGTCAAAAGCAGTTGATTTCCTTTGCTCGAGCGATTTTATCAAATCCAAGCATAGTCATATTAGATGAGGCAACAAGTTCCATTGATACAGAAAGCGAAAAGGCAATTCAATTTGCGATATCCAAACTATTGGATGGACGAACAAGTTTTGTAGTTGCCCATCGTCTAAGTACCATTGTAGAAGCAGATAGCATTGTTGTCTTACAACACGGCCATATTACAGAACAGGGAACACATGATGAATTGATGAAGATGAAAGGCTATTATTATGAACTCTTTACTTCACAATATCTAGAAGAAAAACAAAAACATTCATTTTACAATTAAGCAGGGATAAATCCTTGCTTTTTCTATGTCAAATTTCTAAAAATATGGTACACTTTAAGTAACGAAAAGGAAGTGTCAATATGCAGAAAATCGCAAAGTTTTCAAAAGTATCCTATCATCAATTCGAAGCAGATTGGAAAGATAGTTTTCCAGAAAGTACAAGTGTACAAATTCAAAACATATATGATGAAATCAAACTACCAAGACGTGCTACAACAGGCTCTGCTGGGTATGATTTTTTTACACCCGTACAGTTTATTTTGCCACCAAAACAAAGCATAAAAATTCCAACAGGCATTCGGGTAAACATACAAGAAGGATGGGTCTTAACCATTCACCCAAGAAGTTCATTGGGGTTTAAGTACCGTTTACAAATTGATAATACCACAGGGATTATCGATAGTGACTATTATCATTCAGATAATCAAGGACATATGTTTGTAAAACTAACCAATGACTCCAATCAGGGGAAAAGCGTACAGTTATTACAAGGGGAAGCCATGGTACAGGGGATTTTCTTACCTTTTGGAATCGTGGAGGATGATGATGTAAGTGATGTGCGAAATGGTGGTTTTGGAAGTACCAATAAACCATAAGAAAGGGGATTACAAAAATCATGAAGAAATGTGAAGTATGTGGTAAAAGAGCAGAGGGGTTAGGCACATATCCGGTGGAGTTTCAAGGAGTCATCTTATGCGCGAATTGTTATGAAGGTTTAAAGGCATTTGAAAATGGACGTAAGTTTGCTAGTTTTGAAGAAGTGAGAAATAAGAAAAGTTTAGCTCATGATGAAATGATACAAAAAGGATTTCCACCACATGTAATCGAAGCTGTAGATACATGGTTTCAACAATATATAAGAAAAGCAGAAGCAGTAAAAAAAGTAAAAGCTATGGAACAAAACTTGGATGAGTTTATGATGACAACTGGGCATACTTTTGAAGGCTATAGGATTATAAAATATCATGGTGTAATTAGCGGAGAGAGTGTTTTAGGTACTGGATTTTTAAGTAGTTGGGATGCCTCTTGGTCGGATACCTTTGGTGTAGAATCTGAAGCATTTATCAATAAATTAAAAGAGGCAAGGTATGCCGCAAAAAAACGGGCAGTCTTAGCTGCCTTGGGTGTTGGTGGTAATGCCATCATCGGAGTGGATATGGAATATACGATGTTTTCAGGTAATTTAATCGGTGCGATTTATAATGGAACTAGTGTAACAATAGAAAAAATTGAAGAATAATTTAGACACCTTATGTTGCTTCTATGCAATGTAAGGTATTATTTATTTTTTAGTACTTGACAATGCAAAGTACTGGATGTATTATAGTAGTGGAGGTGGTGCTGATGAATACTCAATTTAAAAAGGGTGTATTGGAACTCATCGTACTCTTGAGTGTCTATAAAAAAGATATGTATGGGTATGAGCTAGTATCTGAGGTAAGTAAAGTTATCGATGTCAATGAAGGTACGATTTATCCTTTATTGAAACGCTTAACGAATGAACATTACTTTGATACGTATCTGATTGAATCAACAGAAGGACCGCCTAGAAAATACTATAAGATTACAAGTATGGGAAAAGAGCGGACAAAAGAGCTGTTAAAAGAATGGAATGCATTCCATGAACAGGTGAATACTTTTATTAAGGAGAGTGAAATACATGAATAAAGAGGAATTTTTGAGTACATTGGATAGAAAACTTCAACTCATTAATGAGTCAGAGCGTAGAGATATTATTGATGAATATCGTACGCATATTGAAATGAAGGTACAGGATGGAAAAAGTGAAGAAGAAGCGATTGAGGATTTTGGAAATATCGATGAATTGGTAGATGAAATATTGGATGCATATAAAATCAATACATCTAGAGCAAATCAAAGTTTTGATCGTAAATTCAATAGTTTTATGGATAATTTATATGACGGATTTAAACGTTTTATTGGTTCCTTTACTTCTTTGGAAGTAGATGATGTTGTGCGATTGATTTTTGAAATTTTGGTAATTTTAATTATCTTATCCGTGTTGCATCTTCCATTTAGCTTTGTAGGAAGCTTGGGTGGTTCTTTACTAAGAAACATCATACCGTTGGGAATTGGTCATATACTTGGTGGTATTTGGAAAGTGGTCATCGAGCTTGCCTATGTCGTAGTCTTCATTGTGATCATTGTAAATGTAGTGATGAAACGAATCAATCGATATCGTAATCCAAATGATTTTAACAGTGATTCTTCTGTGTTTGATGATTTTAAAGATAGCTTTAGTTTTGAACAAGCTAGACATAACATGCATTCTAAAAACAATCGTCAAAGTTATACAAATCATGAAAGAAAAGAAAGAGAAGACTTCTATGAAGATGAAGATATCGAAGATGTACAAGAGGAAGATATTTCATTTGAGGAACAAGAAGAGAGAAAACAGAGAACTGGATATGAATCTAGAGAAGATCGTATGCGTCAAAGAACATATGGGACTAGCAGAGTAGAAGAGAATGTAACCAGTGTGTTTCGTGTCTTAATGCGAATCTTCTATTGCTTATTGTTGATTCCTTTTATTGGTATCATTGTTGGATTGTGTTGTGCACTAGGTGCTATGGTGGTATTGAGTATTCAAGGATTTACTCTTGTAGGAGCTTACTTCTTAGTCGTCGGTGGATTGTTTGTAACAGGTGCGTTTTTATCCTTGTTGCATAGTGTCTTATGGAGAAAGGGGTAATCGATATGAAAAAAATTCTTATATCATTTATTATAGGTGTTGTTATGATGGCAATCGGTACTACCTCATTGATCTTCGAGATTGGTCAATTTGATCACGTACGTGCAGAAGAAATCTTATCAAATAACAAACTTGGATATCGTAGTGAAGTGTTCAATGTGAAGGAAAACGAGATGATAGATATACGCATGGAGGATAGTTATGGTGATTATTTTTATGAGTATGTGTATGATGAAAGCATGAAAGATCGTGTGAAGATATCTTTCTCGGATGCAGTCTCATATTCACGTTCTGACTTACAAGTTGTAGTGAACGATATTGATGGATATAACGGTGATTTCTTTACTGGATGGGATCATTTCAAATACTTCTTAGAAGGTTTAAAAGAACGTAAGATTTATGAACTACAAGGTGGAAATATCATCATTACCACAAGCTATGCAAATAAAGAACGTGTACGTATTTCATCTTATGATTATTAACTGCAGAAATGCAGTTTTTTTATATCTATATTGACAATATCGTTAAACGATATTATAGTATAGATAGAGGTAATATCGTTTAACGATATTAGAGAGGAGTGAGATTGTGCCAAGGAAACAATTAGATACGTTAACGGAACCTATGTACTACACTTTGGTAGCTTTGTTAACTCCTCGATGTGGTATCGAAATAACTGAATTTGTTTTAGATATTACGAAAGGAAGAGTACGTTTGGTACCTGGAACGTTGTATACCATGTTATCTAAGTTTGAAAGTGAAAAGATGATAGTGGAAACACAAGTAGATGGTAGAAAGAGAACCTATGAAATTACAGATAAAGGAAAAGGTATGCTTTTAGAAGAGTACAAACGATTAAAGGATATGATGGAAGAAGGGAAACCTTGGATGGAGGGGTTGTTATGAAAACAAAGTACACATTCTTAAGAACGCATGTGGAAGAGTATGCTTGTATAGAACAATACTTAGAGGAAATGTGCGAAAAAGGATGGATGTTAACACAACATATTTCTTTGTTTGGTAGTATCTTCTGTTTCCGTAGAATAGAACCATGTTCTCGTAAGTTTCGTATTGTATTTTCTGGTTGTTATGGAAATGTATTAAAAAAGCGCAATGAAAAAGAAGAACAGGATTATGTAGTGTTCATGAAAGACTATGGTTATCAGTATATATCAGGTGATCAAGATATGTTGTATTTCTATCATGAGGATAAACATGCGATAGATATCATAGAGGACAATGAGGAAAATCGAAAAAAATTACGCAAACAAATTTTTAGTAATGATGTGATTGGTATTCTTCTTACAATATTCTATCTCCTTATTTGGCCTAATCAAGCTCCGTATCATTACGAATGGGTGAATTTAACACCAGGCTCACTTATCATGACTTTTGTTTGTTCTTTGTTAATTTTCCATTTTGTTTGGCGTTTACTTCATGCCTTACTCTACCTCATAATAAGAAAGCCTGTAAAATCTTTGCTATGGTTGAAAATGCGTACAGGCGTATTTCTTGGTGTAGTTCTACTAGGAGAATTAGTAAGTGGTATTTTGTTGGGAGTTATGAGTAAGTCATGGATGTCTATGTTTGTATTTGCACAGCTGGTATTTCTTGTTTCACTTTTAACTTACTTGAAAAGGCCAAGAACGCAACCTCGATATGCGTATTTACTAGCTACTGTTTTAGGGTTTGGTGTTTTATTACTAATGGGGAGTATGTATAGCTTGAGCAATGAAACAACATTACCCAAAGAAAAGATTCCGTTTCTTGCACAACAGTTGGATGGTGTAGAATGCAAGGCAAATCAAAAATTTATAGCACAGAGCGATTATTTAGTAAAGAAAGAAATCACGATTTCGCAAGAATATTATACAAAGAAAGAAGGACATCTTGGCGATGATGAATATCGATTTTCTTATAACATCACAGTTGTCAAAGATTCATTTTTAAAAGATATCGTTCTTGATGAGTTACTAAAGGATGCAGAAAAGCAAACTTCAACTTATGATTTTGATATTTATATAGAACGTGCAAATGAAGTTAAAATATATAACAATTCGTTTATGGTTTCACCAATCCTTCTTTTAGTAAAAGATTACAAGATACTGAGTTTACCAAGAGATATCATACTAAATGATACCAATGCAGCATTATTTGAAAAAGCATTTCAAATAGAGTAAAGGGGAAATATATGAAAACAAAGAGAAAAACTTTAAACTTCTTCTTATATGAACACCAAGCACTACAAGAGTATTTGGAGAATATGGCAGAAGAAGGCTGGATGATCGAACGTATCTCAGGTGGTCAAATGAAGATATTAACGTTTGTGTCTTGTACACCCAAGAAATATTATTTTCATTTAGATTTTATATCTAATTATAGCTTCTGGTTTCCTCAAGTAGAAAATAAAGAAGTGTTTAAATATCGTGCATTGGTTGAGGAGTATGGATATACATTTATCCTAAATCAAGGGCCACTACAATTGTTTATGAGTGAAGAAAAGATGGATATTCCAATTCGGGAACAAAGCGAGGAAACGAAAAAAGAGCTGTGCAAAATATCAATAAAAGAAGTTGGAATGTGGATGGTTTTTGGTATCCTATGGATATTTATGGGGATTTCAAGTTTTTTAAATGGGAAATATCAGGATGCGTATGTTTGGGTAGATAATGCAACTTTAGTTTTAGATGTAAGCCGTTGTGTCTTAGGATTGTTGTATATCAGTTTTTCTTTTCCAGTATTTGCTTGGATGATTCATGAAAAGAAACGATATAGCCTATGGAGAATACAACTTCGTACGTATTTGCAAAATTTATCATTATGCTGTTTAATCGTTCTTATGCTAGGTGGCTTATTTAATCTTTCGTTTGCGTTAATACTTTTATACATTATCCTTGCGGTTAGTATTATTAACATGAGTATAACGTATACTGCAAAGCGTTTTGATAAGACTTACAAACGCATAGCGATCATTGCGTTGCTGGTTGTAGGAATGATTATGGGGGGGAATAAACTCATAGAGAAAAGTGTTCAAAGTTCTATGCTTAATAATTCTGAATATATACTAACAGAAGGAAAAAGCGTAATACCATATGATTATCTTGGATGGGATGAAAATCAAACGGTTGATATAAGAACACAAAACAGTGAGTTTGTAAAAGAAGTTGATTACTCCTATAGTGAAAATGAAGATGAATATTTTAGTTATCAAATTGTAACCGTAAAGAATACGCCATTGCATAAACTAATTATGCAATTATTGACAACAAAAGACTTACTATCTGAAAAAGAAATCGGAAAATATAAAGTATATGTTCAAGAATATTGCGTACTTGTTAGGAATCAAGGAACTTATATTTCTTTTTCTGCTGATCAGTATAAAGAATTTTCATCACTGCAATTAGATTATATATTTGATCATATTGATGTGTCGTAAATGTGTTAGTTGAAAGAGAGAGAGGAGGGTATTGTATGAAAACAAAGAAAGAGTTCTTATATTTCTTCTTATTTGAATATAGAACGCTAGAAAAGTATTTAAAGGAAATGGCAAAAGAAGGCTGGATGTTAAACAACATATCGCCTACTCCAAGAACAAGCATGACCTTTGAAGAATGTATACCTAAAGAATACTACTTCTATGTAGATTTTATATCAAATTATGATGTATGGTATCCAGATATTGCAAATGAAGAAGTTTTAAAGTATCGCTCATTTATAGAAGAGTATGGCTATGTTTTCTTAGTGAGCAATGGTCCTATGCAAATCTTTGTTTCTGATGTACCAATTGATATGCCAATACGAGAACAAAGTATAGAAACAAAGAAAGAAATGAAAAAAGCTTCTTTAAAATATGCGGGATTATGCTTATGTCTTGGATTGTTATGGCTTACGATTCCACTTATAGATATATTCAATGATAGCTATAAAGAAGTGTTCTATTGGACAAGCATGAGTAATGTTTTTAGATTTTTAACATATCTTTTATATCCATCATTCTTTTTGAGTTTTGCATATCCTGTAATACGATGGATGATTCATGAGAAAAAGAAATATTCTCTTTGGAGGATTAAAATCCGCTCTAGCTTACAAATACTATTATTTGTACTCTTAATATTGAATTTAATGATTTGGAATATGAGTATGCAATTGTATTGGTTCTTTCTTTGTTTGTTGTTGAGTGTTTGTCTAATTATACTCTTTTATAAAGCTATTTCTAAACTTTGTAAGAAGAATTATATTGCGATAGTAGCATCTCTCATTGTTGCATCGATACTTCTAGTATCAAGTGTTCAAGTCATAGAGTATACAACTGCAAACATCTATGAAACAACTGCGGAAATACAGGATGTAGAAAGTGTGATACCGAATGCATATTTCAATTTGGATGAAAGTATACGATTCGATGTAGATATAGAAGATTCTGTATTTATGAAAGATGAGTCATATTCTTATTGTGAAGGTTTAAAAGAGACTTATGAATATGATGTCATTCATGTGAAGGATACTATATGGAAGGATTTTATAGTACATGCGATTACAACGGATGATGTGCAACAGGAAGAACGACTAGGGGAGTATACAATATATACGATGGATTATTGGGTTTTGATACAACATGAGGATACCTTCCTGATGTTTCGTGTAAGTGAGTATGAATCATTTACACAACAACAATTCGATGTTATCTTTGAACGTATACAATCTTAATGTAAAACTTTTCAGAAAATAAATAACGAAATAATGAAAAACTATTGAAACTTTATTTCTCTTATGTTACACTATATTCAGGTTAACAAAAACCTCCGACTTTTTATAAAGAACATACAATAGAATGAACGTAATGTTCATCCTCCTTAATTTATAACTTTCCTAATTACCAAGTTCTACTATAAAAAGTAAGATTAAATCGCCATAGGCGGTTTTTTTTGTTATAATTGTTTCACACATGTGGTAAGGTGGTACATAATCTTACGTTTCTAGTAATATAAAACAGAGAATATGTGTAGAATAGATAAAAGGTGAGTGCGAATGAAACTAAAACATATACTACTTATTCTTGCGGTTTTGATTGTGGATCAAATTAGCAAGATTGTAATTAATGCCAATATGGCACTTGGAGAAAGTTTTGATGTAATTGCAGGATTTTTTAAGATTACCAATGTACATAATACAGGAGCTGCTTGGAGTTTGTTTGAAGGAAAGATGGTCTTCTTCTACATTATTACGATTGTATTCGTAATTGCGATGGTTTATTTTTATCGCAATAGTGAAGAAGCGGACGGTTTGAGTAAACTCGGTGTTGTGTTAATGATTGCGGGATCTTTAGGGAATTTTATCGATCGTCTTTGGTTTCAATATGTACGAGATTTTTTGGATTTCATTATTTTCAATTATGATTTCCCAGTATTTAACGTTGCGGACATGTCCTTGTGCATAGGAGTCGCAATTGTTGTTTTATCAGTATTTTTAGAATCATATGGAGGATATCATAAATGCGAGAAATAGAGATTGTAGTAAGTAGTGAAGATACGCTGGATCGTATCGACAAGTATATTAGTGAAAAAGAAGAAGATCTTTCAAGAAGTAGAGTACAACAATTGTTAAGTGATGAACTTATTTTTGTGAATGGACAACTTTGTAAAGCAAAATATAAAGTGAAACCAGGGGATGTAATAACAGCAGAGTTTGAAGATCTTATGGATATGGAAGCAATTCCAGAAGAGATGGATTTGAATATTTGTTATGAAGATCACGATGTGATCGTTATTAACAAACCAAGAGGAGTTGTTGTACATCCAGCAAATGGAAATCAAAGTGGTACATTGGTCAATGGATTGTTGTACCATTGTAAGGATTTATCTGGTATCAATGGGGTGTTACGTCCTGGGATTGTACATCGTATTGATAAAGATACAACGGGGTTATTGATTGTCGCAAAGAATGACAAGGCACATACATCATTATCTAAGCAATTACAAACAAAGACGGTTAGTCGTTTGTATTATGCATTGGTACATGGTGTAATTGAACATGAATTTGGAACGATTGATGCGCCTATTGGAAGAGATGTAAAAGATCGTCAAAAGATGACGGTGACTGGAGATAACTCAAAAGATGCTCGTACACATTTCAAAGTGATAGAGCGATTCAAAGAATATACGCTAGTAGAATGTCGCTTGGAAACAGGTAGAACACATCAAATTCGTGTACATATGAAGTACATTGGACATCCTGTAGTTGGAGATGAGAAGTATAGTTATCGTAAAACATTAAAGACCGGAGGACAAATGTTACATGCGCATCAACTTACATTTGTACATCCTGTAACAGAAGAAGAGGTAACTGTAAATGCCCCTTTACCTGAACAGTTTGAAGAACTGTTGAAGGAGTTAAGACAAGAATAGAGGTGATTTTGTGGATTTCAATAAATATGATATGTTTGCGTACCAAGTGATTGATTATCTTGTGACAAAACATGAATACCAAGTAATTCGTGTGCAACAACACAAGGAAGATATTTGGCTCATGAATGCGCAACAGACAAAGTATCCCGTTATTCGTATTTCTTCAAAATCAAATGATAGCACCTTAGCTGATAGTGAATATATTCGAAATGCCCATCGTTCCATCTTGGATTTGATTCAACGAGAAGGACCGATTATGATATTTAATACGAATCCAGAATGTACACCAATTGAAAATACATTCTTAACGCAAATCAAAGTTACTCCTAATGGAGTCTCTGATGAAAGTATCTTAAGCACCTTTCATGAACTAGATTCTATCGTTCATGAAAGTGATGATTATGAAAAAGAAATTGTAAGTATTACCAAAGAAATCGAAGAAGTGCAACACAAACGGCAAGTGAAATTCTATGAGAAATTACAAGCTAGAACAAGACCTAAAACGACGTATGTTGTCATGGCAATCTGTGTTGTCTTATCGTTAGCATCCTATGCGTTTAGTTTTTATATTCAAGAAGAAATGTCTACACTTGTGGCGTTTGGTGCATTTTATAAGATGAATATTGTCGCTGCTTATGAATATTTCCGATTATTAAGTGCTGGATTCTTACATCAAGATCCCATCATTCTTGCGATCAATATGTTTGTGTTGTATTCGATTGGGAAAGTATGTGAACATTGTTTCAAAAGATGGCAGTTTATTTCCATACTGCTTCTTTCCATTGTTGTTGGTAATTTGTTCTTATTGGTAGCAGAAGCAAATGCTTTAGCCCTTGGTATGGGAGCTGGTGTGTTTGGATTGTTGGGTGCGTATTTCATGGTACTTGTCTTGAAGGGTACGATGAAACATCCATTTGTTAAGCTGTCCTTTCTTCGTTTAGCAATCTTTGCAAGTACCTTGATTCTGTTGCCAGGACTTTCTTACCATGCATATTTAGGTGGATTTGTATGTGGCGTTGTATTAGGAATACTATATTCAAACTCAGAAAAAATTGCGCAATTAAAAAAACATGTGATGAGTGCTTCCTTAATCCTATTGGTAGGAGTCACTTATTTAGGTATGAAAACTACAACCATTGAACCTTTAGATAAAGAATTCGATGCTTCTATTGTAAATATTTATCGTAATACTGCATTAAATAAATACGCAGATTATTTACAAAAGTGCTATAATAAGCAATATAGAATGGAGTAGAGAACATGAAGAGAAAAGACGTATTGAATTGGGATGAGTATTTTATGGGGTTGGCACATTTAAGCTCAAGACGTAGTAAAGACCCTAGTACTCAAGTGGGTGCTGTGATTGTTAGTAAGGAACATCGTGTGGTAGGCATTGGATATAATGGATTTCCTAATGGCTGTGATGATGATGATTTTCCATGGGATCGCGAAGGGGAATTTGCGGATACAAAATATCCATATGTAGTACACGCAGAATTAAATGCTATATTAAATAGTATTCAAAATTTAAAAGGATGTAGTATATATGTATCCTTGTTTCCTTGTAATGAATGTGCGAAAGCAATCATTCAAAGTGGGATTTCAAGAATTGTATACGAATCCGATAAATATGCAAGTACCGATGGAACCATAGCAAGTAAACGCATGTTAAGAGCGGCAGGAGTTGAACTCGTGCAGATTCCATATACAATTGAATTAAGTGTTGTTCGTAAAGAAAACGTATAAGAGTGCAGGGCACTCTTTTTTCTATGAGATGGTTTGTTTATTCATAAGAAAGTAGAAGAAGCATAATTTCAAGGATGTATACTAGGAATTTTTGTTGTTTTACGTTAGAATATAAAGGTAAGCCTTTAGGGCAATGGAAATCATTGAGGAGGTAAATGTATGTACAATGAATATGATGATGAATTAGAAGTATTCGATATGGAGGATACGATTGAGCAAAAACAAGCATTAGTAGAAGAGGCAAAGAAGATTCCAGAAGATGCTTCATGGAATGAAGTGTTTCATCAAATATCCGATTTAAAAAGAAAATGGAAAAGAATTCCTTATGGTGAATCTGCGTTTGAGGAATCCTTGGAACAAGAATTCGATGCATGTTTGGATACCTTTTACGCAAAGCGTAATGAGGGATATCAAAACAATCAACAATTAAAACAAGAGTTGGTGGATCGCGCTGTGAAACTATCGACTTCTACTGATTGGAATGCGACAAGTGATGAAATGAATGAACTTATGCAACAATGGAAGGCAACAGGAAGTGCTGGTAAAGATAGCGATGATGCGTTATGGGATGCGTTTCAAGCTGCTAGACAAACCTTCTATGATCGTAAGCGTGAAGATTGGGAAAATAGAAAAGTGAAGTTTGAAGAAGCTCGTTCTACAAAACAAGATTTAATTCAAGAAGCGCAAGCTTTGAAGAATAGTGAAGATTGGAAAGAGACGAGTGAACAATATCGTAATCTAATGGAACGTTGGAAACAAGCAGGCAATGCTGGTAGAGAACATGATGATCGTTTATGGAATGAATTTCAAGAACATCGCCAAGTCTTTTATGATAAAAGAGAACAGTACTATGCAAGTGTTCGTAGTGAACAAGATGAAAAGTATGAACAAAAGAAGGGGTTAATCGTTCAAGCAAAGGGTATTGTGGAAGGAAAAGAATACACCAAAGAACATACTTCTACAATGAAGAACTTACAAGTAGAATGGAAAACAATCGGATCTTGTGGAAAAGATAAAGAAGATCAAGCTTGGCAAGAATTCCGTTCTTTAATGGATGCGTATTTTGCGGATTTAAAAGAGTTCAATGATCAAAAACATGCACAGTGGCGTCGAAAGATGTTAGATGCTCGTGCACGTAAATTAGAACTGATTCAAACACAAAAGCGTCAAATCAAATATATGGAAAATGAGATGGTTGGTTTATTAGGGGAAAGAGCCATTGAAGAAATGGAAGATGAAATCGCAGATAAAGAAGATTTCATAAAGGAATTAGAAGAACAACTTGCGGATATTGAAAAAACCTTACAAGGGAACTAAAAAAAAGGGATTTCGTTTGGGAGTGTAAAATAAAGTGTGTAAATTAGATAAGCGTACGATATCTAATATGCACACTTGTTTTATTTAATAAAAATGTGATAAATTATAAAACTGAATATGAAAGAGGTAAAGACCATGA